>JBDGUH010000036.1:38444-46554 GCA_042216055.1 Haloarculaceae archaeon | reverse complement strand
ATAAGCACTTGAAAACCGCTCCGCCTCACCTTTCAATCCTTATCTGAACACCGTCACGTCGACAGCGAGGGACGGATCGCCGACAGCGAGGGACGATTCGTCGACCCCGACGCCGACGTCGGGATCGGAAACGGAGAGTGCGGAGGCGACGGCGACGGCGTCTCCCTCCCCGGATTCGGGGCCGCGGCGGCTCACGCCGGACGGACACATGGAGAAGTTCGGCCGGTCGCTGGCGGTGAGCGACGACGTGCTCGCTGTCGGCGCGACGGGATCCACGGCGGACGACGGCGGTCAGGGATTCGTGTTCGGCCGCGACGAGACCGGGTGGCAACAGCGGGCGGTGCTCGTCCCCGACTCGGAGACGAATTACGCCGGGCATTCCATCGCGCTGGGTGGTGAGATCTGTCTCCTCGGATCGTACAACAACGGTGCGTTCGTGTTCCGAAACGCCGACGGGCAGTGGGGACAGGAGGCCGCGTTCCTCACCGAGTACGACCGCAACGACTGGCCCGGAATGGCCGTCGAAGTCGCAGAGGCGGGGTCGACGGTCCTCGTCGGCATCCCGGCGGGTGGAGACGCCAATTCCGGCCTGGTGGACGTGTTCACGCACGGTGCGAACGGGTGGGCGCGGAGTACGGAACTCGAAGGGGACTCGAGGGTGAGCGAGTTCGGGATGCGCATAGCAGCTTCCGGACAGACGCTGGCGATCTCCGATGGCAGCGGTGGCGTCGAGTTCTTCCGCGTGTCGCAAGGACAGGTCAGCTCCGAAGCGCGGATCGTGGTCGACGACGAAACGGTCGCCAACGAACCGCTCGTCGACGTTTCGGGGGACCGCGCGGTCGTCTCGCCGCTTGACGTGAACCGGAGTTACGTGTACCGGCGCTCCGGCGGCGAGTGGACGCGGGAGGCCGAACTGACCCCGCCGGACGGCGACGTCGAACTCCTCGGTCGCGCGGTCGCCATCGAGAGTTCGACCGCCGTCCTGACGACCCCGAGAGCGGCGTTCCGAAGCGACCTCGCCGGGTACGTGCTCTCCGGGGCGAACGGCTGGAGCGTCTCCCGACGTCTCCGGAGCCCTGACGTCGGTCCCAGGGCGCGGTTCGGCTCGGCGGTTGCACTCACGCCCGGCGGGGAGACCGCGTTCGTCAGCTCTCACGGCGAAGGCGCGGTCTATCAGTACTGACGCCGCGCCGCCGTCTTCGGTGCGCTGGCCGGCTAGGGGTAGACGAGCACCGTCGCGGTGTCGCTTTCGAGCACCGTCACGGCCTCGCCGGAGGCGGCGCGGTGTTCCTCCCTGACGGTGACTGCCTCGCCCGGCACCGTGGCCGTCTCCCCGTCGAGGGCGACCTCGATCTCGCCGTGCCGGTCCCGCTGGCGCGCCACCTCGGCGGGGTCCATCGCCTCCAGTTCCGCGACGACAGCGCCGGCCCGGTCGCGGAACTCCGGCCCGATGACCGCGTGGTCGGGGGCGACCTCGACCGGGACGAGTTCGACGCTCGGCTCGCCGGCCTCGATCAGGACGGGCGCGTTGACGGCCTCCGAGAGGTCGTAGGTGTCGACCGGCGATTCGGGTACCTCGTCGGGGTACACCTCGACGCGGTCGAGGTCGGCGTTGAGCGCCATCCCCGCGTCGGACTTCCAGCCCCGGACCGTGGCCGCCACGTCGGCGATGAGGTCGCCGACCGCGCCGGCCTCGGGGTCGAACTCGCCGGTGTCGATGGCCGGCCAGTCGGCCGCGTGGACGCTGCCCTCGGTGCGGGGCAGGCCGTGCCAGGCCTCCTCGGCGAGGAAGGGCGCAAAGGGCGAGAGCATCCGCAGCGAGGCCGACAGCGCGCCGAACAGCGCCTGCCGCGCGGCGTCGCGCTCGCCCGGTCGCCCGTCGTAGAGTCGCCCCTTCACGAGTTCGAGGTAGTCGTCGGCCAGGTCGTGCCAGACGAACTCCCGGAGTTCGCGCAGCGCCGCGTCGAAGCGGTAGGCGTCCATGTGCTCGGCCACGCTGTCGGCGACGCCGGCACAGCGCGTGAGAATCCATTCGTCGGCGTCGCGATAGGCCGGGTCGGTCATCGGCTCGCGGTCGCCGTCGAGGTGGTCGGCGGCGAAGCGGGTGATGTTCCACACCTTCGTGTCGAACCGCGAGGCCGAGGTGACCTCCTTCCACTGGAACTGGATGTCGCTGCCCGGTTGCCCGCCCAGCGCCATCGCCTGCCGGAAGGCGTCGGCCGAGTGCTCCTCGACGACGGCTTCGGGCTGGACGAAGTTGCCCCGGGACTTGGACATCTTGTTGCCGTCCTCGCCGAACACCATCCCGTTGATGAGCGCTTCCTCCCAGGGGATCTCCCCCTCCAGGGCGACGGTCCGGAGGATGGTGTAGAAGGCCCACGTCCGGATGATGTCGTGGCCCTGCTCGCGCAGCGTCGTCGGCGCGAAGTCGGCGTCGGGCCACCCCTGGTGGAACAGCGCCGTGATCGAGGAGTCCATCCAGGTGTCCATCACGTCGGTCTCGCCGCGCCAGGCGTCGGCACCGCACTCGGGGCAGTCGATCCCGGGGCCCGCCGTGGTCGGTTCGACGGGCAGGTCGTCCTCGCCGGCGACGTGGACGTGCCCGCAGGACGCACAGAACCACGCCGGGATCGGCGTCGCGAACACGCGCTGGCGGGAGATGACCCAGTCCCACTCCATCCCCTGGGTCCAGTCCTCGAGGCGATCGAACATGTGCTCGGGGATCCACGCCACCTCGCGGGCGGCGTCCAGGATCTCCTCGCGGTTCACCTCGACGAACCACTGCTCCTTCGAGAGGATCTCGATGGGAGTGTCACAGCGCCAGCACTGCCCGACGGCCTGCTCGGTCGGTTCGCTGTCCTCGAGATACCCCTCGCGCTCGAGGTCGTCGACGATGGCCGCCTTCGCCTCCTCGATGGAGCGGCCGGCGTACTCGCCGGCGAGGTCCGTGAGGTGTCCGTCCTCGGTGAACGCCACCCGCAGGTCGAGATCGTGCTCGGCCCACCAGGTCACGTCCTGCTTGTCCCCGAAGGTGCAGATCATCACCGCGCCCGTCCCGAACTCGGGGTCGGCGTCCGCGTCGGCGATGAGTTCGACCTCGTGGCCGAACAGGGGCACCTCGAAGGTGTCGCCCACCCGGTCGGCGTAGCGCTCGTCGTCGGGGTGGACCGCCATCGAGACGCAGGCCGCCAGTAGTTCCGGGCGCGTCGTGGCGATCTCGAGGCCCTCGCCGTCGACGCCCGGGAACGTGAGATAGTACAGCATCCCCTCGACGCCCTCCTCGGTCTCGACCTCGGCGTCGGCGATGGCGGTCTCGCAGCGCGGACACCAGTTGACCGGGTGCTCGTCGCGGTAGACGTAGCCGTCCTCGGCCATCCGGACGAACGAGCGCTGGGTCTCGCCCCAGTACTCGGGGTCCATCGTCCGATACTCCAGTTTCCAGTCCTGCGAGAAGCCCAGGTCCCGCATCGTCGTCTTCATCGCGTCGATCTGGTCCTCAGTGTGCTCGATGCACATCTCGCGGAACTCCTCGCGGGGGACGTCCGTCCGGTGGATGCCCTGCTCCTCCTCGACTTTCACCTCCGTCGGGAGGCCGTGACAGTCCCACCCCTGCGGGAACTTCACGTCCTCGCCTCGCAGGCGGCGATAGCGGGCCGCGAAGTCCATGTAACACCACCCGAGAGCGTTGCCGATGTGGAAGTTCCCCGTCGGGTACGGCGGCGGGGTGTCGATCACGTAGTCCGGACTCCCGGTGTCCTCGTAGCGGTACACGTCCGTCTCCTGCCACTCGTCGCGCCACCGCGACTCGACGCTGTCGGGGTCGTAGGTCTCTGGAAGATCAGTCATGAATGCCAGTCTCGGCACGGGCGTGTCCGGTCGCGAGAAGGCAGTCGGCGCTCGCTCACCGACGTACTACCGACGACATCCCGTCCATGTGCGTGGCAAGGCCTGTCGGCGGCATAAACTTTCGCGTCGCACGCGCCGACACCCTTTTTCAGCCCGGGACCACAGGTACGGCCATGACCGAGGGGCCAGGGTCCGACGAGGCGGCCGCCGACGGGGTCGGCGACCAGGGCGACGAGGCAGACCGACCCGCCGAACAGTCCGACGAGACCGCGACCGAAGCACCGGCCGCCGAGGAGTCCGCCGTCAGCGACTCCCGCCGGGAAGCGGACGGTCGGGAGGCGACCGCGGACGAGTCCGCCGCCGGGGACCTGCCCGAGGACGTGCGCAAGTACGACCGGTTCAAGAAGATCGACGGCGGAACCTACGACCGGGCCAACGAGTTCCTGCGCGAGCGGACCTACATCACGGCCCGCGAGTGGGCAATCGCGCGCCTCTGTGCGGACTTCCGCACCGAGACGGGCGTCGAGATGACCAAGATCGGCGAGAACCTCCCCGAACTGGTGCCGTTCATGACCGACACCTACACGCCCCAGGCGGTCAACCAGGCCCGGGCCTCCTTCGAGGACAAGGTCCGCACCGCCGGCGCGACCTTCCTGTACGGCGCGATGTGTGACTTCTTCACCGCCGAGGAGCTCGACGACGTGATGTACGAGGCCACCGAGGTGGCGAAGTTCCTGCTCGAGGTCGAGGGTGTCGAACTGTCCGTCGAGGAGGAACTCGAGGCCGAGGACCGCATCTCCGAGGTGATGCGGGAGGTGCGGGAACACTCCGCGGCGCTGCGCCACGACGAGGTGGCCTGTCCCGAGTGCGGCCACGAGTTCGAGGTGGCCGAGGGGAGCGACTGATCCGCGACGGGCCGTCGCTCACCCCCGCACGTTCTCGCCGTCGTGGGCGGCAAACGAGTCGCCCTCGCGCTCGTAGACGACGGTCCCGCGGACCATCGTCCACTCGGGGAACACGCCCTCGAATCCCTCGAAGGGGGTCCAGTCACACTTCGAGTGGAGGGCGGCGCCGCGGATTTCGCGGGTCGCGTCGGGGTCGACCAGCACGAGGTCGGCGTCGGCCCCCTCGACGATTCGCCCCTTCGACGGGAGATCGAACACGGCGGCGGGATTCGCCGCGGTGAGGTCCCGCACGCGCTCGTAGGAGAGGTCGCCGTCGCGGGCCAGCGCCAGGAGCAGGGGCAGGGCCGTCTCCACGCCGGGCACGCCGCTGGGGGCCTCCCAGATGCTCGCGTCCTTCTCGGCGCGGGTGTGGGGCGCGTGGTCGGTGGCGATCACGTCGACTGTCCCGTCGACGACGCGCTCGAACACCGCCGCGCGGCGCTGTTCACTCCGGAGTGGCGGGTTCATCCGTCCGAACGTGCCGAGGTCGTCCAGATCCTCGCGCGAGAGCAGGAGGTGGTGGGGCGTCACCTCGCAGGTCATCCCCGCCTCGCTCGCGGCGTCGATCCCCTCTGGCGTCGAGGTGTGGGCGACGTGAATGCGGGCGTCGTGCTCGCGGGCGACCTCGCAGGCCCGCTCGACGGCCGCGGCCTCGGCCGCGGCGGTCCGGTAGGCGCTCCAGGCGTCGGCGTCCTCGCGCTCCGGTGGGTCCGCTCGCGGGTCGGTCCCCTCTCCACTCGCGTTCTCGGTGCGTCGGGGAAGCACGCTCTCGTCGAACAGCGTCGCGTCCTCGGCGTGGACGGTGACAGTCACGTCCCGCTCCGTGGCCGCCGCGACGGCCGCCGCGAACAGGTCGGCGTCGATGCCCATGTCGCCGGTGGAGTCCGCGAGAAACACCTCGCCCAGGGCAAACAGCGGCCGGTCGAACAGCGAGTCGGGGTCCCAGTCCGCGGTGACGCCGCCGTTGATACCGAAATCGACCAGCGAGTCGGCGGCCAGCGCGAGTTTGCGGTCGAACTGCTCGCCGTCGACGGTCGGGGGATCGGTGTTTGGCTGGTCGACGACGGTGGTGACGCCGCCGGCGGCCGCCGAGCGCGACCCCGTGGCCCACGTCTCCTTGTGCGGGAAGCCGGGCTGGCGGAAGTGGACGTGGGCGTCGATCATCCCCGGGAGCAGGCGCTTGCCGGCCGCGTTGACGACGCGCTCGTCGCCGGCCGCGAGGTCGGTGCCGACGGCGTCGATCGTCTCGCCGCGCACGCGAACGTCGCGCTCGCGCCCGTCGGCGAGAATCGCGTTCCGGATGAGCATACCCACTCTCGGCCGCCGGCGGGCCTAAGTGTCCCGGACTCGGGCGACCGTCACCGGGCGCCCGCCGACGAGCGCCCCCTCGAGAGCGCGAGCGACGGGCCGGGGATCGGCCGGCCCGCCGGCCCGGGCGACGCTCCCGACGCTCCCGGGGTCGAAGGGGACGTTGAGCGCCGCGTACACCGGTTCGAGCACGTCGGCGACCGCTCCGGGATCGTCGACGACGACCACGCCGGCGGTCACTGCGACCTGCTGGCGCACCCGCTGAGCGAGGCCGACCACCTTCCCCTCGTGGCGCAGGGAGTGCGAGCCGGGACAGAACGAGTCGGGCGGTTCACCGTCGTGCAGGTCGGCGCCGCAGGCCGCGAGTGCGGCCCGGACGGTCGCCGCGACGCGATCGTAGCGGTGCTGGATTCCGCCCCGGGGAGTCTCGACGGGTTCGGCCAGCACGAACGCGACGGTCGACCCGGTGAATGCCACGGCGCGACCGCCAACCGACCGCTCGACGACGGCGTACCCCCGCTCTCGAGCCCGCTTCCGGGCGCGCTCGTATCCCTTACGGTTCGCGTCGCGCCGGCCGAACGCGACCTGCCGGTGGGACGTCCAGACCCGGAGAGCCGGGACGCGACGCTCGGCGACCCGCGCGACCAGATCGCGGGTCCGGTCGTGATCGCGTTCGACGTCGGGGCCGCGGCCCCGGAGGACGCGCATCGGCGGGCGTAGGCACTGGACGGGCAAAAAGGCGAGCAGGAGACGGCGAAGGGGGCCGCACGGCGGGCCGTCTCGCTCCCGCGTGACGCCGCGCGGCGACTGTCAGGTCACGGTGGCCGTGGATCCGTTCCCGGTGATAAACCTGGGGCCGGTCGGAAGAGACGTGGTTTCAAGCCGTCGCCGCCCGTCGCTCGGGGCATGGACCCGGCAGCGCTGCGCGCGGACGTTCCGGTGACCGAGCGGTGTGCGTACTTCAACACGGGCGCGAGCGGGCCGACCTCCCGGCGGGTCGTCCACGCCGCGACCGCGTTCCAGGAGCGCCACGCCTTCGAGGCGCCCGGCGGGGACGGTCCGTACACCGTCGCGTTCGACGCGCTGGCGGCCGCCCGCGAGACGGTCGCCGACCACCTGGGAACGGACTCCGAGACGGTGGCGTTCACCCGCTCGACGGCCGACGGGGTGAACCTGATCGCCGGCGCCATCGACTGGGAGCCCGGCGACGTGGTGGTGCGGACGGACCTCGAACACCCCGCGGGGACGCTTCCCTGGGCGCGCCTGCGCGACACCGACGACGTCGAGGTCAGGGTGGTCGAGACCGATAGCGGGCGCCTCGACATGGCGAGCCTGAAAGACGCCGTCAAGGGGGCGCGGCTGGTCGTGCTGAGTTCGCTCACGTGGACCCACGGCACGCGTCTGCCGGTCTCGGAGGTGGTCGAGATCGCCCACGACGCGGGCGCGCAGGTGCTGGTCGACGCCGTCCAGTCTGTCGGGCAACACCCCGTCGACGTGACCGAGTGGGGGGCCGACTTCGTGGCCGGCGCGGGCCACAAGTGGCTGCTGGGCGTCTGGGGGAGCGGCGTCCTCTACGTCGCCCCGGACGCCCACGATCGGCTGACGCCGCGTCGCATCGGCTACCGGAGCGTCGAGGATCCCGGGGCCGACGGCTACGCCTACCACGAGGGGGCCCGGCGCTTCGAGGTCGGCACCACCTCGCCGGCCCCCTACGTCGCGCTGGCGGCGGCGATCGAGCGGACGGAGGCGATCGGCCTCGAGGCCATTCAGTCCCGGATCGCGGCCCTGACCGACCGCCTGAAGGCGGGGCTGGGCGACCGCCTGCTGAGCCCTCGCGAGTACGAGTCCGGGCTGGTCACGTTCGCGGCCGAGGACCCCGAGGCGACCGTCGAGCGCCTCGCCGCCGAGGACGTGATCGTCCGCTCGCTCCCCACTGGGGCGGTGCGGGCGTCGGTCCACGCGTTCAACACCGAGCGCGAGGTCGACCGCCTGCTGGCGGCGCTGTGACCGCG
>JBDGUH010000036.1:0-38344 GCA_042216055.1 Haloarculaceae archaeon | reverse complement strand
ACGCGTTCAACACCGAGCGCGAGGTCGACCGCCTGCTGGCGGCGCTGTGACCGCGAAATACCGGCCTGTGGTGGTTGGTCCACGGGAGTCGGCCTGCGGTAGTCGGCCTGCGGTAGTCGGTCCGCGGGAGTCGGTCCGCGGGAGTCGGTCCGCGTTGCCCGTCGCGGACGCGTTCACCACTCGGCCGCGAGCGTCTCGAGTCGCTCGATCAGGTCGTCGATCCCCTCGTTCATGGCGGCGACCTTCTCGGCGGCGCCCTCGGCCGGGACGGCCCCCTGCGGAGTCGGTTCGACGAGGCCGTCGTTCTCGAGCATCCGCAGCGAGTAGCGCACCTTGTGCTGTGGAATCCCCGTCACCTCCGCCAGTCGAACGATCCCGATGGGGCCGTGTTCGACGACCGCGCGCAGGATCTCCCGGTCCCGGCGCTCTTTCTCCACCTGTTTTGCCAGACGATCCGTAGCCATAGCCCTTGGCGTGCCTTTCGCGCGACACCACATAAGGAGCGTGGCTACCGGAGCGGACCGACGGAACCCTGTCTACTCGTCGGTGACGGGCGTCCGGCGGAGTTCGTCGAGGTCGTCCCGGAGCCGCGAGACCGACGACTCCAGTTCCTCCCGGCGGTCGATCAGCGCGCTCAGTTCCTCGGTGTTGACCGAGTACTCGTTCTCGAGGGCCACCTCGAGCGCGTCGTCGGTGGCCGCCACGAGATCCGCGGCGGCTCGCAGGACCTCGGCGGGGGTCCCCCGGGACTCGAACAGCTCCAGTTCGCCCGACAGCGGGCTGTAGGTCACCATCGGCGCCTCGACGCCCCGGTGGTAGCTCACCGAGTAGCGCACGTCGGTCACGGGGTTCAGGCGGTCCTCGGAGCGTTCGGTGCGCACGATGGCGAACGCGTCGGCCAGCACCGGGTACGTGTCCGCCAGGTCCCGCAACCGGTCGGCCGCCGTCACGTCGAGCTGGGCCTCCACGTCGCCGAAGAACTGCTTCGAGCCGGTGAGGCTGAACGCGACCGTGTAAAACACCGCCTCGTCGTTCTCGGCGAGCGACCGGATCCGCTCGCGCACCTCGCCGTGCTCGCCCTCGACGAGGAGCCGTTCGAGGTCGTCGAGCAACGCACGAGTGCCCCGCTCGCGCGCCAGGAACTCCTCGACGATGGCGCCCGGCATCTCCTCCCCGTCAACGCCGTCCATACCTCTGGGTTCGCGCGACGCCACTAAACAGTTCCCCAGGCGCCCGCGAGGGGACGGTCCCGCGGTGTACTCGCCGGTCGATGACCAGTAGCCTGCCAGTTGCGAGCCAGCGCCTCCGCTCGGCCGCGTGCGGCGGCGTTCGATCGAACCGGAACGGGGCCGCAACGAGACGGCGGCTAGCGAGTGCCTGTCGCGCCGAACGACCGGTAAGCTCCGTAGTGAAATAGGGCTCCCGCGCGACGGGTCCACCCGGTGCGGTCCTGACAATGCCGCTCCGTCGCGCCTGGACGCCCGATCCGCCGCTCGCGCTCCCCGCCGTAGCCGTGCTGGTCGGGGTGGTCGCGGGACTCGGCGCGGTGGCCTTTCGCGTCGCCATCTGGATCGTCCAGGAGGGAGCCTACGGCGCGACGCTCAACCCCGGGAGCGTCGAGTTCTCGCTCGTCGACGTGCCCAACCTCTTCGCGGGCCTCGCCCCGCTCGGGCCGGCGCGGTTCGTCCTGGTGCCGGCGCTCGGGGGCGCGCTCGTGGGCGTGATCGTCCACCTGACCACCGAGGAGGTGAGCGGCCACGGCGTGCCGAAGGTGCTCGAGGCGATCCTCGTACGCAGCGGGCGCATCGATCCGCGCATCTCGGTGTACAAGACGGTGGCCTCGAGCCTCGCCATCGGGACCGGCGGCGCGCTGGGCCGCGAGGGGCCGATCGCCCAGATCGGGAGCGCGGCCGGGTCCTTCTTCGGCCGGTACGTCCGCGCCAGCGGCGGCGGCCGGACGCTCGTCGCCGCGGGGGCCGCCGGCGGCATCGCGGCCACGTTCAACGCGCCGCTGGGCGGGATCGTGTTCGCCCTCGAGATCCTCCTCGCGGAGTACTACCTGGGCAACGTCATCGCCATCGTGCTGAGCACGGTCACCGCGACGGCCATCGCCCGCGCGCTGTTGCACTTCGCTCCCGGCCCCGGCGTCACGGAGTTTCTCGTCCCGGTGGAGTACCGGCTGGTCACGCCGGCCGTGGAGTTCCCGCTGTACGTCCTCCTCGGCGTGCTCGTCGCGCTGGTCGGCGCGGCGCTGGTGCGCGTGCTGTACGCCACCGAGCACTGGTTCGAGTCGCTCCCGGTCCCCGGCTACGCGAAGCCGGCGCTCGGGGGCGGCCTCCTCGGCGTCTCGGCGCTGCTCGTGGCCGTCGGCGTCGGCGTCCCCCCGCTCCGGGGCGCGACCTGGCTGTTCGGCGTCGGCTACGACACGATCCGGCTCGCGATCCTCGGCCAGTTCTCCCCGGTGGTGTTGATCGCGCTCGCGGGCGCCAAGACGGTCGGGTTCTCGCTGTCGGTCGGCAGCGGAAGCTCCGGCGGCGTGTTCTCACCGTCGCTGTACGTGGGCGCGATGGTCGGCGGCGCGTTCGGCCTCCTCGTCCAGGGAGTCGCCGCGGGCGTCGCCGGCCCGGGGGCCTACGCGCTGGTCGGGATGGCCGGCGTGTTCGCCGCCGCGGCGGGCGCGCCGCTGACCGCCAGCCTCATCCTCTTCGAGTTGACCGGCCAGTACACCATCCTCCTCCCCGTGTTGCTCGTGAGCGTCCTCGGGAGCGAACTCTCGGCCAGGCTTCTCCCGGCGGGGACGATCTACACCCGGAAACTCACCGAGCGGGGGATCACCGTTCACCGGCGGCGCATCGGGAGCCTCGAGAACGCCACCGCGGGCGACGTGATGACCGCGCGGGTGGTCACCGTGCCGGCGGACGCGTCGCTGGCCACGGTCGCGGACGCCTTCCGCTCGTCGGGGCACGGCGGCCTCCCCGTCGTCGACGCGGCGGACCGCCTCGTCGGTATCGTCTCCCGGTCTGACCTCGATCCGGCGCCGCCCGGCGAGGGGGCGGACGCCGACGACGCGACACCCGTCACGTCGGTCATGACCGCCGACGTGTACACGGTCGCTCCCGACGAGAACCTCCTTGCCGTCGTCGACCTGATGGTCCGGTACCGGGTCCACCACGTGCCGGTCGTCGACGGCGAGGCCGTGGTCGGCATCGTCACTCCACACGACGTGCTGAGCGCGTACGACGTGCTCGCGGCGCCCGCGTCCCGCGAGGAGGACGAACGCGGGTGAGGCGTCGGGTCGTTGTCCGTCTCGCCGTCGCCACGGTGTCTGACGTAAAGCCTATACGGATTCCGCGCGCCCCAGGTAACATGGGACTGATGAGCACGATCCTCGGGGAGTCGGGTTCCTCGCGTCACACCGAGGACTACGTCGAACTCGAGGTCGACGACTTCGCCGCGGCGACGGCGGAGGCCGACCGGCAGGTGCGGATCGCACGCATCGGCGACAAGCAGGACGTCATCGACATCAAGGACGCGGTGTACGACGGCGACGTCGTCATCGCGGACATCACGCGCCACAGCACCCAGGACCGCACGATGGAACACATCACGGACGAACTCCAGCAGGTCGCCAACGAGGTGGGCGGCGACATCGTCCAGAAGGACGACGATCAGCTGATCATCACGCCCTCCGGCGTCGTGATCAGCCGCGAACGGCTGGGCCGCTAATCGACGACCGGGGGCGCGGCCGCTAATCGATACAGGGAGCGGACGGGCCTGGCCCTACCCACGGCGCCGCCCGACAGCGACGACGACAGGAAGTCACTGGACGGCTACTGACGCGCCGCTGCGTGTGAACGTATGGCACGGGCGCGCTTGAGGCTGTCGCCCGTCGACGGGAGAACAGGCAGTCCGGAGTTTACACTTCGTCGGCGCCCTCGGGTTCGTCCTCGACGGCGCGTTTCATCGACTCGCGGCGGGACTTGGCGTCGCGGCCGGTTGCCTCCTCGAGGAAGTCGTTCTTGGCCTCGACGGCGTCCTCGGCGGCGTCGACGTGACCCTCGGCGATGACCTCCTCGGCGGGGCGCTCCTCGATGTCGAGCGCGAGTTTGTTCTTCTTGCCGCTGTACTCGACGGTACCCGCGACGACCCGCGAGAAGACGGGGTTGTCGGGCTCCTCGACGACGTAGAGTTCGCCATCCTTGTACGGCTCTGTCCCGGTGATCTCGCCGAAGTACTCCTCGATGAACGCCTCCATGTCGGGGACCCGGTCCTCGAGGTATTCCCCCCGTCGCATCTTGTACTCGCGCATGCCAGCGGGTTGTCGGTGCCCCTCCTTACCCTTTTCGTCACTCCGCTCGGTGCTCGAGGGTCCCGGTGCGACACTCCGGGCAGAAGTCGCCGGCCCGCAGCGACGAGGACTCGACCGGGGTGGCGAAACCACACTCCGGGCAGTGAAACGACCCCTCCGGGACCGTCATCGCCGTGTCGCCGGCCGGCGACGGCTCGGCCTCGTCGGGGCTCGTCTCCGGCGTCCAGTCCGGGCCCTCGTCGGCCGGTTCCTCGGGCCACTCACCCGGCGCGCGCTCGCCGGGCGCGCTCGCCGCCCCGCCCCCGGCGGCCCCGCCGTTCTCGCCCTCGTCGTCCCCGTCGTCGCCGTCGTCCGCGCCGGCCGTGACGGCGTCGTCGATGAACACCGCGTCGTCCTCGTCGGGCACGTCGGCGTCGTCGTCCTCGCCGACCGACGGGTCGGCCAGTTCGTCGTCGACGGGATCGTCGGCGTCCGCGTCGAGGATCTCGGCGTCGTCCTCGCCGGGCGCGCCGGCCGCGCCCGCCGTCCCCGTGCCGGCGCTGGCGCCCGCGGCGCCGTCGTCGTCCCTGGTCCCGGCCTCGGCGTCCGGGACGGTCACGCCCTCCGGCGATTCGGCCGCGTCGTCATCGGCCTCGGCGTCCCCGCCGGTCGCCGCCCCGGCCGCGGTGTCCTCGTCGGCCGCCGCTGTCTCGTCGTCGGGCGTCTCGATAGTCGTCACTTCCTTGTTCTCGGAGACGACCCGCGTCTGCCCGCAGCGCTGGCACGTCTCCAGTTCCCGGATCGTGATCACGACCTCGCTCCCCTGCTCTTCGCGCTCGCGCTCGACCTCGGTGTCCCCGTAGGCGTGCCCGAGGACGGAGCATTTGAGACCCATTGTGAGGTGATGGCCCGTTGCGGACCATAAGCCTACTGCCTGTCTGCCGGGCGTCAGACGAATTCTTGTGACAGCGCCGTCCGCGAGCGCCCGCGGGGCACGATCAATCGACGTCGGTCCGCGGTCGCAACCGGGCGAGCAGGCCGAGCAGGCCCGACGGGCGCGTCCCGTTGATCAGGGCGTCCCACACCACGAGCGTCGGAGGCAACACCAGCAGCGAGGTCAGGAAGGCGTAGGCGATCGAGAGCCCGGTCAGGACGCCGAACTGACCGATGGCCGGGAACACCGCCAGCGCCAGGACGCCGATGCCGAACACGGTCGTGAGCATGCTGCCGAGCAGGGCCCCGCCGGTCCCGCGGACGGTGCGGTCGAGCGCCGTCGAGAGGTCGTACATCTCGCGCTCGTCGACGAACCGGTGGGTGACGTGGACCGAGTAGTCGACGCCGAGGCCGATGGTGATCGCGAGGATCGTCGCGTTGATGGCGTTGAACGCGATGCCGATGTACCGCATCGTCCCCGCGATCAGGCACACCGTCACGATCACCGGGACGAGGTTCGCGATCCCGAGCGTGGCGTACCCTTCCAGGAGCCAGTAGACGAGGATCAGGAAGATCGCCGTGCCGATCATCGCGACCGTGAGGCTGAGGATGGCCGAGTTGAGGATCGTGTCCGAGACCGCCTGGAAGACGACGGTCTGTCCGGTCGCGGTCGCGTCCATCCGGAAGCGATCGGCCACCCGCCGCGCGTCGGCGGTGACCTCCTGTTGGGTGGCGTCGGAGGTGACGCTGTAGACGACCCGGGTCGCGTGCCGGTCCTCGGTGACGTAGGACAGCGCCCGGTCCCGCGCCGGCGAGGACAGCAGGTAGTCGTACACCTCCCGGAGGTTGTCGTCGGGGACGCCGTTGTCGTTGCGGTCGTTGCGGTCGACGAGGCGGCGGAACTGCGGGTCCTGGGCCGCGTAGCTCCGGATCACCGTCACGATGGACGTACTCTCGGCGTGGCCGTCGTTCCGGACGAAGGAGTCCGGCGGGTTGTTGCCCGCGCGATAGATCTCCTCGAGGGCGCTGTCGTCCTGTAACGGCCCCTCGACGTAGATGGTGGCCTGACTGCTCTGTGTCGACGCGAAGTTGTCCTCGAGGAAGTTCGTGGTGCTGGTGACGGTGTACTGGTGCGGGCGGAACGGTTCGGGGAGGTGTTCGAGGAAGGCGGGGTTGTGCTCGGGCGGCAGGAAGTCGTCCTGGCTGAACGTCGTGTCGACCCCGGTCGCGTAGCTCGCGGAACTCGCCGAGATCAGCAAGATTACCACCAGGAACAGCAGGGGCGCGCGGTCGGCGACGACGACCCCGCCGCGCAGGATCGATCCGAGCGTCGACTCCTCGGAGCCAAGCGGCGTGACGGTGAACGTCGGGATGGGGTAGTGCTCGCGGAGGCGATCGATCTCGACTTTCGCCGCCGGGAGGAACACCCCGAACACGAGGAAGGTAAACGAGATGCCGATGCTGGCGACGATCCCGAAGTCCCGGATCGGCGCGAGTTGGCTCGTGACGTTCGCCAGGAAGCCGATGACGGTCGTCCCGGTGACGATGAAGAAGGCCACCAGCAGTTGATCGGTCGCGGTCCGCATCGCCTCCCCGGGACTGTAGCCCTGCACCTGCTCCTCGCGGTAGCGGTTGACCGCGTGGATGCCGAAGTCGATCCCGACCGCGAGCAACAGCGGCGGCACGGCGATCAGCAGCTGGGAGAAGGGGATGCCCGCGAGGCCCATGAACCCGAACGTCCAGATGATCGCCACGAACAGCGAGAACATCCCCAGCAGGAGATCGGCCAGGTCGCGGTAGGCGATCGCCAGGAACAGCAGGATGAACACGAGCGCGGCGGGCACGACGATCAGCAGCGAGTCGACGATCACCGTCGAGAACTCGTCGGCGAGGATGCCCGAGCCGAAGACGGTGATCGAGCCGTCGGAACTCGGTTCGACGACGTGGGCCAGCCGCTTTTGAATGCCGGTCAGGGGGCTCGACCCGCCGGTGCCGGCCGACTGGCTGATCCCGGCGGGCAGTTCGTGGACGACAAGTCCGATCGTCGCCGACGCCGACGCGCTCCCGCGGTTGAAGTCCGTGCTGACGAGGCCGGTGAACTGCGGGCTCTCGGCGGCCCGGCGGACCGCGGCGTCGATCTGGCTGTCCGTGGCGTGCTCGACGGCGTCGATCTGCGCCGCGATCGAGTCCGCCGTGGGATCGAGCTGTCGGGCGACGATCTCGGCGGCGCTGCTGGTCGAGGAGACCCGCAGCGAGGGGTGATCAAGCACCGCCCGCTGGGAGCGCAACATCCGCAACAGCCCCGCCCGCGAGAGGACGTTCCCGCCGCGCTGGATGAGCTGGGTGTTGCCGGTGTCGGGCTGGAACGCCGGCGTGAACTTCGTGTTCACCTCGTCGAAGGCCTGCGTCGCGGGCAGGCCGGAGGTGAACTGCTGGGTGCCGGCCTGGCTCGAGACGTTGCCGAGCCCGCCCGCGAACACGAGCGTCACGAGCAGGAAGGCCAGAATCACCTTCCGGGAGTCGTCGACGACCCGGTCGTCGACCCAGTCGATCAGGTGCTGGTACTCCATCCTACTGCTGGTAGTACCGGTAGCCGACGAGTGCGAGCCCGGCGATGACGACGACCGCGCCGACGATGACGATCAGCGGGGGGCCTCCGCTCGACTCCGGTTCCCGGACCGTGGCGGGCAGCCGGTAGGTGTCCGAGGTCGGCGTGTCCCCGTCGGGCTCCTCGTACTGGAAGTCGATCGAGAGGGGGTAGTCCTTCGCGAGCGCGCCGCCGTCGGCGCTGATGCCAAAGCGGATCGTCCGGGTCTCGCCGGGCGCGAGGCTCCCGACGAACGCCTCGCTGTCGGTCGTCGAGATGGGCGACTCGGTGAACAGCTTCGCCGAGATATCGCTGAGCGTCTGGTTGCCGGCGTTGGTCACCTGGAGTTCGATCGTCCGCCCGCTGCCCGCGGTGATCGTCGTGTTGACAGCCTGCACGTCGAACACGTCACGGGCGGGGGCGATCTGCTGGCGGAGTTCGAACTGGTCGCTCTGGCGCTGGTCGCCCTCGCTGTCCCGGTAGGCCGCGACCAGCGAGAACTGGCGGGGGCCCTGCTCGGCGCCCTCGCTGACGTCGACGCTGAAGCTGAACGGGGCGGACTCGCCGGGCGCGAGGTCGCCGACGGCGTACTCCGTCTCGGTCGGCGAGACGTTCTGGCTCTGGCCCGCCCACCGGAGGACGACGTTCCGGACGGGCTGGTCACCCTCGTTGACCAGGCGACCGCGCAGTTGGCCCTCGTCGCCGACGCGCAGGGTCGAGCTGACCCCCTGGATCGAGAACGACTGCTCGGGAGCCGGTCGCAGGCCCGTCGAGAGCCCCTGGACGCGTCCGGGATCGCCTTGGGCGTCCTCGTAGTCGATCGTCGTCGACAGCGCGTAGGTCGTCCGTTCGGCGTTGGGGCCGGCCCGCGCGTCGAAGGTCAGCGTCCGGGTCTCGCCGGGCGCCCAGTGGCCCACGTACCGGGTCGCGGTAGGCGACTGGCCGAACGTCACGTCGGCGCTCTGGGACTGCAGCGTGACGGTGGTGTCGTTGACGGCTGCGGGCCCGTCGTTGCGCAGCGTCAGTTCGTAGGTGCCCGAGCCGTCGATCGGCACCGAGCCACTGCTGTCGACGACCGTGAAGTCCTGCTCGGGGCCGGGCCGCAGGCCGACCGACAGCCCCTGGACGCTCCCGGGGTCGCCCTCGGGGTCCTCGTAGCTGATCGCCGTCGACAGCGCGTAGTCGCGTTGCTCCGCGGACGAACTCGCCCGCGCGTCGAAGGTCAGCGTCCGGGTTTCGCCGGGTTCCCAGTGGCCCACGTACTGGGTCGCGCTGGGCGACTGGCCGAACGTTACGTCGGCGTTCTGGGACTGCAACGTGACGGTGGTGTCGTTGACGGCTGCGGGCCCGTCGTTGCGCAGCGTCAGTTCGTAGGTGCCCGAGCCGTCGATCGGCACCGAGCCACTGCTGTCGACGACCGTGAAGTCCTGCTGGGGATCGGGGCGCATCTCGAAGGACAGCGTCTCCGATTGGCGGGGGCGCCCCTGGGCGTCCTCGAAGGCCGTCGAGAGCTGGAGGGCGTACCCCTGGACGGCGGCCGTCGGCGCCGTCCGCGCGCGGAACTCGAACGTGCGTCGCTCGCCCTGGCGCCAGGTGCCGGCGTAGCGCGTCGCGGACGCCGACTGGCCGAAGGTCACGTCCCCGCTCGTCGACGTGAGCGTGACCGTCGCGTCGCTGGCGCGTTCGGTGCCGACGTTCTCGACGGTGACCGCGACGGTGCCCGTCGCGCCAACCCGGGCCCGCGAGTTCACGCCGACGACCCGAAAGCGGGCCTGGTCCTCGATGTGGACGGTGACGTAGAAGGTCTCGTCGGTGCTGTTGGTGTCGCGGGCGCCGCTTCCTTCCGAGACGTAGCTCGTGTAACTGTACTCGACGTGGACGGGAACCCGGTAGTTGCCGGGTTCGGCGTCGTCGTTGACGGAGATCCGGAACGGAATCGGCTGGGTCGCCCCGACCGGCAGCGTGCCGACGCCCTGGGTCGGGGTGGAGACGTCGATCGGGGCCGATCCCGAGCGCACGTCGACCGTCAGGCCGCGGGCCGTCTGGACCTGGCTGTCCAGTTGCGGGTTCGTGCTGGACCCGGACTGGAGGTCCCCCTGATTGACGAGGACGACGTTCAGCGTTCCCTGTTCGCCGGGCGTGAACTGGTTGTCGCTGACGGTCACTGACAGGTCGGGGCTGCCGACGATGGCGCCGAGCGCTGTCGTCGGCACCACGAGCAGCGCCCCGACGGCCAGCAAAACGAGAGCGCGTCGGTTCATGCGGGTCGCTCACCCCGTCTTCGTGCGCGTCGCGTGATCGCCACTTCCCGGGGCCGTACCGTCGGCAGGCGGGGACGGACGCCGCCGGTGCGGTCGAACGATCGTTCGGGCATTGGGTCGAACGAACGTTCGGTAACACATCAATCTATCGCCTTCTCCTCGCCGCGAGGCCGTGACGGAAAGCCTTTACACCGGCCGAACGAATATTCGGTCAGCATGGGTGAGCCCCCTCCCTTCGCGGAGCCGCCCGACGATTCCCGGGAGGCGATCATGCGGGCGACCTACCTGGCCCTCCAGGAGTACGGGTACGCGGGGCTGTCGATCCAGCGGATCGCCGACGAGGCCGATCTGAGCAAGTCGACGTTCTACCATCACTTCGACGACAAGGAGGATCTGCTGTTTTCCTTCCTCGAGTACATCCTCGCGGAGTTCATGCGCCTGTTCTCGCTGGGGGCCGGCGACGATCCGGGCGAGCAACTCGAGACGTTCCTCGACCTGTTGCTCGACTCGCAACTCCCCCCTGAGGAACGCGGACGGGTCCCGGACAAGGAGGAGGTGCTGCGGACCTACGTCCAGTTGCGCGCCCAGGCCGCCCAGCACGACAGCTTCCGCGAGAAGTTCACCGAGACGGACCGCCGCTTTCGCGAGCAACTGACCGACATCGTCGAAGCCGGCGTCGAGGACGGCACCTTCCGCGAGGTCGATCCGGACGCGACCGCCGAGTTCCTCCTGACGCTTGCCGCCGGTCACGTGATGCGCCTCTCGACGCGCGAGGACGACCCCGCGTCGGCGCTCCGCGACGAACTCGACGCCTACCTCCAGCAGCGAGTCTACCGGTGACGACCTCCCGTGCCCGAGGGCGGCGGAATCCCGACCCGAACCGTCATTGGGCTCGCCCGCGTCCGTGAACGCATGCGCGAGGCGTACATCGTCGACGCGGTGCGGACGCCCTTCGGCGCCCGCGGGGGAGCGCTCGCGGCGCTGCACCCACAGGATCTGGCGGCCCATCCCCTCCGGGCGCTCGAGCGGCGCAACGGCTTCGACGGCGCGACCGACATCGAGGACGTGTTGCTCGGCTGTGTCGTGCCCGTCGACGAGCAGGGGTCGAACGTCGGCCGCATCGCCCCGATGGTGGCGGGGTGGGGCGACGGCGTCCCCGGGATGCAACTCAACCGGATGTGCGGGTCGGGCCAGCAGGCCGTGGCGTCCGCGGCCGACCGGGTCAAGGCCGGGACGGCCGACCTGCTGATCGCCGGCGGCGTCGAGCACATGACCCGCGTGCCGCTGGGCAGCGACTCCGGGGCCGCGGGGAACACCTACGCCGACGCGGGGGTCGTCACGGACACCTACTTCGAGCACTTCGAGGAACTGACCACGCAGGGCGAGGGGGCCGAGCGCCTCGCCGAGCAGTGGGACCTCTCGCGGCGGGACGCGGACGCGGTGGCCGTCGACTCACAGCGCCGCTGGGCGGCCGCCGACGAGGCCGGCCACTACGACGAGCAGGTCGTCCCCGTCGACGAGACGGCCGGCGACGAGCGGGTACGGCTCGAGCGGGACGAACACCCCCGCCCCGGGACCGACATCGAGACGCTGGCCGACCTCCCGCTCGTGTTCCGCCCCGAGGGCGAGGGCGTGATCCACGCCGGCAACGCCTCGGGCATCGTCGACGGGGCGGCGGCGACGCTGGTGGCCTCGGACGCGGCCTGCGAGCGGTTCGGCTGGGAGCCGCTGGCCCGCGTCGTCGACACGACGGTCGTCGGCGTCGACCCGACGACGATGCTCACCGGGCCGATCCCGGCGACGCGGGACCTGCTCGCGGACAACGGGCTCTCGGTCGCGGACGTCGACCGCTTCGAGGTCAACGAGGCGTTCGCGCCGGTGATCGGCGCCTGGCTCGCCGAGACGGGCGCCGACTGGGAGCGCACGAACGTCTGGGGCGGCGCCATCGCCCACGGCCACCCGCTCGGCGCGACGGGGGCGGCCCTGGTGGGAAAACTCCCCTACCAGCTCAGGGCGTGTGACGGCCGCTACGGGCTGTCCACGATGTGTATCGGCTTCGGGCAGGGCATCGCGACGCTGGTCGAACGGGTGTGAGCAGGCCGCGGCGTGTCACGGGTCGGGCCCGTCCGCGGGATCGAACAGGTCCTCGATGCGGCACTCGAAGTAGGCCGCGAGTTCGAAGGCGAGTTCCAGCGACGGGTCGTAGCGGTCGCGCTCGATGGCGTTGATGGTCTGGCGGGTGACGCCGACGGCGGCCGCGAGGTCGGCCTGGCTCAGCCCCGCGCGCTCGCGCCGGGCACGCAGATCGTTGTTCATCGATAGCGGAGCCAGAGATAGACCGCGCCGAAGACGACGAACAGGGCGGCGTACCCCCAGAGGACGTGCCAGGCCGCCGGCGGGACGTCGGCGGCGTCGGTCACGGACAGCACCCGCGCGGCCGACGCGCCGACGACCAGCACCGCGGCACACAGGACGAGCGTGACCTGACTCGCCCGCCGTTCGAGCGCCCGGTCGCGCTCGTCGAACAGCGTCACGTCGGTCCCCAACCAGACGGCGAGGAACGCGAGGACGCCGAGCCAGTAGGCCGCCTCGCCGAGCAGCGGGCGGCCGAGCCACTCCCGTAGGAGAAGGGCGGCCGCGACGCCCGCGGCGAGGACAGCGACCATGAGTCGCCGGTAGGTCCGTCGCCGGGCGAACCGCTCGGCGTTCGATCCCGCGTCGGGGTCGGAGGATGTCGAATTCGTGGACATGGCGGGTGCAGGTCACTCCCAGACGAGACAGGCCGGCGCCGGTTCGGAGCGACCCTCGCCGATGAGCCGCCAGGCCACGAGCGGGAGTGCGATCCAGAGCGCGAACGAGACGCTCACGGCGACGATGGACTCGTCGACGAGGCCGCCGGGGAACACCCCCCGGTCGATGGCGAGCAGCGGACTCATCGCCAGCAGCGTGACGGCCAGGCGCGTCCAGAACGGGAGCGCGCGCAACCGCCGGTCGGCGTGGACGCGCCGCTCGACCGCGAAGGCGGCGACGAAGACGAGCGCGAGGACGACCAGTTGCGCCCACGCGGGAAGCGCCATCAGCGGACACCTCCGGGCGTCCGCGGCGCGGACGCGCTCGCCTGCGGGCGGTTCGAAGGGCCGGTGCGTGCAGGGATCGACAGGTGTTCTCGCGTCATGGGTTGATGGGTCGTCCCGCGAGCGGTGTAAAGCCCGCTTTACAGTAAAGGGTCCTTTACACACCCACTTAGAACTGTCGGTGTCGGCGGAGACGGGGACCGGCACCGGAACGAGCGTCGGCCCGTCCGAGCTACTCCGTTACCGACGTGGCGGTCGACGCGCCCCAGTAGGGGTGTTCGCGTCCGGCGGCGGACAGCTCGTACTTGCCGCGGTCGACGCGTTCGACGTACCCGTGGTCCTCGAGCCGTCGGAGGTGGCGATTGACGGATTCCCGGCTGTACCCGAGATTGTAGGAGATGAGCGCCGGCGAGAGCACGATGTCCGACGCGTCGAGTAGGCGGAGGATCTCGTCGTCGAGGTCGGTCATCCAGTCGGGGCGTTCGCCGTCCCGGGGGACGGGATCGGTCGCCGGGCGGACGGACCACCACCGAACGAGAAGCGAGGCCAGGCCGAGCGCCACGAGCACCGCGGCGACGGTGTGTCCGATGTGAACCACCAGCGGGGGGAGATGCCCCACACCGATCTCGACGACGACGAACAGGAACAGCCCGAGTACGGGGAGCGCGAGCATCGGATCGCGGAGAAACTCGAGTCGTTTCCGGTAGATGAGATAGAGGAAGCCGGCGGCCTCGGTCACGCCGAGGGTGTGCGTGTACAGTGCGATGGGAGCGAACGACATCAGTGGTGGTCGACCCCTCCATTACGGAGCCGGAGTACGAGAAGCGTGAGCCCCGTCAGCGCGATGATCGTCTCGACGGACGCACCGAACACCGGGTTCGTCGGGGCCGCGTTCCGGTCGAGGATCAGCGCGACGTGATAGACGGTCGAGAGACCCATGACGACTGCCGTCCCGAGCAGCATCGTCTCGAACGTCGACCGCTCGAACACTTGGTAGTCGACGAGAGCGAAGCCGAACGCCATCGTTCCGGCGACGACCGCCGCCAGAACGGTGATCTCCGACACCCTCAAGTGTGTCATTGTGGGGCATACGCACATATTCGGTATGAATGTTGTGGTCAGATACGTGCCGTCCGTTGAGGTGGCGAGCGGATCAACGCGCCGGCCGGGCGGTCACCGCGTCGCAGAGCACCGGCAACAGACTAACGGTGCCCGCCGCTGTCTGGACGCGTGATGCACCCGCTCTTCGATCGTGTGCCGACCGCCCATCCCCGACTCGCCGCGGTGGTGGTGGTCGGCGCCGTCGTGCTCGTCGCAGGGCTCGCTGTGAACCGATTCAGTGACCCGGTACTCGGGATCCGGCTGTTCTTCCTGGGCGGGATGGCCGTCGTCTTCGGCGCCGCCGGTTTCATCGCCCTCTCGATTCAACGGCGGATCGACGCGACCGAACGGTGATCGCAGACGGTCACTCGTCGCCGGTGTCACCGACCCGATCGGGACCGTCAACCCGGGCCCGGGCGAGCCGAGACAGCCGATACCTTTACCGAGAACGGGGGGGTATTGTGTAATAGCACATGCCACAAACGATCGACCGGAGCGTCGAACTCGGCGACATCAACACGGGGCTCTGGTGGCTCGGCTGGCGACCGCTCGAATCAGTACTCGTCGGCGCGGCGGCAGGGCTCGTGATCGGGAACGGGATCGCAATCGTCGTCGGGCTGGTCGCCGGGGTGCACACGCTCGTCACGATGGGAGCGTTCACGGCCGTCGGGGCCGCGCTCGGCCTGCTCGGGTGGTACGTGGGGGCCCACGAGATCAACGACGGGTACCGGAGCGTCCTCGAGGGGTTCGCGGGCGGTGCGACGGGCGCCGGATCGGACGTCACGATCTACGCACTGATCGGCGACGGCCACGGCTCGAAACCGCTCGTCGAGGCCCCCGTGCGCTACGAGTCGACGTACTTCGGGTTCGAGCCGTCGTCGCTGCACGTCTACGAAGGGAGACTCGACCTGGTCGGGCGGACGCCGAAACTCGAGGACAGCCTGGAGATTCCCTACGACAGCATCGAGGGGGTCGACTACGACGGGGACGCGGTCGTCGTCTCGACGACCCGCGGCGACACCTTCCGGTATCCGACCGCCGACGAACCGACTGCCGCACTCGCCGAGTTACGGGCCCGCCTCTAGGCGGCCAGGTACAACCAGACGAGCGCGATCGCCAGGACGACGATCCCCGTGCCGACGATAGCCGGACCGAGCCACTTCGGGCTCGCCTCGACGTTGGCCCCTGACATCGTATCTCACGTATCCGTCCGGCGGCAATATAATGGTGGCGGCGATCCACAGTCGGAACAGGGCCTCGCGCCCCAACACGGTGTCGCGCTCACCCGTGCAGGAACACGAGGTAGACAACGACCGCGACGAACGCGAACAGCAGGGGCCAGCCGACGAAGAGAAACCCGAGGACGGTCTCGGCCGACGGTCGCGGGCGATACATGCGTGGTATCACGTGCCGATCTCACATAGACGTTCGGGTCGGCCGTCGGGTGTTCGCCGGGCCGTTGTGTGGGACGACGGGCTCGTTGACGAGCGGCCGGCCCGCGGGTCACGCCGCCGAGGAATCGGCGTCGCCGATCACGCCGCTGGGACCCCGATCCCGGAGGCTCGTCAGGAGGTCAGCCGGCCGTTCGCCGGTGCGAACGGCGTAGCGATCGTCGTCGGTCTCGAGCCGGAGCGTCCGGTCGTCGTCCGCGTACGCGATCGCCCGGAGGTCCTCGTATCGGAGTCGGCCCTCGCGTTGCCGCTCGACCCGTCGATCCGGGAGCGACAGGTGCCCCGCGGCCACCGACACGCCGGTCTCGTCGGTCCGGAGGCGAGCGACGTCGTACGATCTCGCGCGCGAGACGAGCGGCGGCGTTCCGTCGTCGGTGGCGACGCTGAACAGGAAGTCATCACCCCGCCCGCCGGAATCGGGATCGCGGGCGGCACCGTCGAGCGCTCGCGCGAGTTCGCGCCCGGCGTGACGGTTCACCGTCCACACGCCGACGAGCCACGCGCCCAGGCCGAGGACCGCCCCGAACAGGATCGAACCGACGACGGGGAGGACGGCGAGCACCAGCAGGAACGTCCCGCCGCCGCCGACGACCTGTCGGAGGGGGGCGAGCGCGGTCGCGAGACCGCCCCGGAGCATCGACGCGCGGACGGCCCACGTGACGACGACGTTACCGAGAAGGAACCCGAGGACGGCACCGCCGGCGATCGAGTATCGTGGGTGCCAGCCCAGCCACCACAACACACGCGTTATCGGTCGCATGTCCCATTGTCACTAGCAGGAATGAAAACGATGGTGGCGCCTTTCGTGCGGAATGGCGTAGTTGACGGAGTCGTTTTCCGGATCGAGTCCGAACACCGGGCCATGGCGATTCCCGGCCTCGTGGTCTTTGCGATCGTGTTCAATCTGGCCGTCCTGAGTCTCGCGGTCGCGGGCCTGTATCTCGTGTTCTGGCGGGGAGAGGGCCGGCGCTCGCCCGACGAGTGGCGGACGCACGCGACCGCACTCGCGCGACGACTCAACGGCGTACTCGCCGACCGGGACCCGCCACACGACGCCGAGGACGTGGCCCGCTCGGTCCTCCCGCTCGTCGGGCAGTTCGAGCACCTCGCCCGCAGCGCCCCGCCCGCCGTCGACGCGTCGCTCGCGGCCCGGCTCCACCGACTCGGCGTGGCCTGCCGGCGCCTCGGCATCGAGTACCCCCACCGATCACCGGGCAGGGAGGACTACGACGCGCTCGTCTCGGAGGTCGCCGCGCGCGCCGAACGCGTCGCCCGCGACATCGAGGCCGCGGGAACCGACGTGCGGGCGTAGGCCGTGGCGCCCGACGGACGGAGCAGGCCGTTGAGACCGACGGGTGGGCACGAATCGCAATGGCCGCCGCGGCGAGGGCCACGACGCGGTCGTCTCACGGCCGGACGCGTTTCGACACCCAGCCGGTCGCGCCGCTCGGGAAGGCCGCGGTGTTCGTGCGTATCTGTACGGTCCCGGTGCCGTCGACCGTCCGGACGACCACCGTGTGTCGGCCGTCCGGCGGCTCGTAGGTGAACGACCACATCCGCCAGACGTCGGTTGCGTCGAGCGGGTCCGAGAGCGTCGCCTCGTGCCACGCGCCGCCGTCGACGCGCACCTCGACCCGGTCGACGCCTCGCGTGCCGGCGTAGGCGTGCCCGGCGACGCGAACGCGGCCGTCGCCGAGGTGATCGACGGCGTGGAGTTTCGCCACGGCCGTCACGGGACCGGTCCCCTCCCAGTTGCGCCGCTCCCAGTAGCCGGTGTGCTCGCCGGCGATGACCTCGATGTCGGTGAGCCACTTGACGTTCACCTCGCCCCACCGTCCCGGGACGAGCGCGCGCACCGGGCGACCGTGCTTGCGGGGCAGGACGTGGCCGTTCATGCCGTACGCCACGAGCCCCTCCTGCATCGCGTCGAGCGGAAACTCCTCGTCGTAGCCGTCGACCGCTCGGAGCACGACGTGTGTCGCGTCGGGGTGGACGCCCGCCTCGTCGAGCAACCGGCCGGCGGGCACGCCCGTCCAGAGCGCCGTGTCGAGCTTGTGGCCGTTGAGGTCCTCGCCGACACAGCGGAGCGTCTTGAACTCGTGAACGGGGTCGCGATCGGTCAGGTCGGCGTAGCTCAGCGTCAGCTCCCGGTCGACCGCGCCCGTCACCGACAGCGACCACGAGTCCGTGTCGACGCCGGGGTTGACCGCGTCGATGTCCACCTCGTAGAACGCGTCGAGCGGCGAGACGAGCCCCGGAATGCCCGGCACGTCGAGTGACTTCTCGGCGGCCGTCTGGAGGCGTCTCTCGACCGTCGCGCGCTCCTCGACGCCGAGCGTCGAGAGCTCCGGGGGCTCGCCCAGCGGGGCCCGGTTCCCGAGCGCGTAACCGGCCCCGATCGCGAGGACGGCGCTCGCGGTCCGGAGCACGAGGCGTCTGGCCGGCGAGACGGGGGACGCGCTCTCGCGTCGTCGGCGTCGATACCGGGCCGCGATCCCCAGCGTCGCGACCATCGCGAGCGTGGCGCCCAGTGACGCCCACGGCGAGCGGGTGAGCAGCGTCGCGACGACCCACGAGAGCCCGTACGCGGTCGCGAGCGCGGCGAGCGTGCCGTGACGGTCGCCGACGAGAAGTGCCACGGCCGCGACGGCGGCGAGAAGCGCCGTCGCCGACAGCAACGCGAGCACCACCCCCGCGTAATCCCCCAGTTCGCCGAGGACAACGATGGCGAACCGGAGCACCAGCGCCGGCGTGTGGTCGACGATGAACGAGTGGACCGGAACGACGACGAACCCGTTCGACGGTCCCGCGAGCGCGTAGGAACCGGCGACGCCGACGAGACCGGCGAGGATCGCGAGCCCCGCGCCGTCACGCGTCCGGGGCGACGGGAGCGACCCGGTCATCGCTCGCCGCGTGACGGGCACCAATCGAGGGCGGGCGAGGCGCTCGGCATCCGATTACACCACCATCGTGTCGACCACGACGGCGACCAGCAACGCGCCCAGGTAGGCGTTCGAGGCCAGGAACGCGCGCAGGGCCGCGTCGTCGGTACACTCGCGGTGGAGGCGGACGACTGCCCGGAGGAATACGGTTCCGAGCACCACCGCGACGGCGGCGTAGACGGTCCCGAGCGTCGGGGCGGTCCCCAGCGCGACGGCCGCGAGCAGTGTCGCACCGAGGTATCCCGCGATGTGCCGGCGGGCCGTTCGCTCGCCACGGACGACGGGCAGCATCGGGAACCCCGCCCGCTCGTAGTCGTCCCTGTAGACGAGCGCGAGGTTGTAGAAGTGTGCCGGCGTCCACAGGAAGACGACACCGCCGAGGACGACCGCGGGGAGGCCGACGGAGTCGGTGACCGCCGCCCAGCCGATGAGTGCCGGCAGGGCACCGACCGCGCCGCCGAGGACCGTGTTCTGGTCGGTGTGTGGCTTCAACACCAGGGTGTAGACGACGCTGTAGTACCCGATCGCGAGCAGTCCGAGCACGGCCGCGAGGACGTTGACGAACGCGACGAACACCGCGACCGAGGCGAGCGTGAGCGCACCGCCGAACAGCAGGGCGCGTCGCGGAGAGATCGTCTCGGTGACGACCGGTCGGTCGTCGGTCCGCGCCATCCGCTCGTCGCGGTCGCGCTCGATGACGTTGTTGAACGTCCCGCTGGCCCCGATCGCGAGGACGCCCCCGCTCAGCGTCGCGACGACGAGACCGGCCGGGGGTACGCCACCGGTGGCGAGCCCCATCGACGCCAGCGCGACGAGACACAGTAGCCACCACAGTTTCGGCTTCGTCAGCCGGACGTACGCCTTCGCGCGTGTCACTGCCCCGCGGTCGGGCCCGTCGCCGGCCTCGCGGTCACCGGGGACGTGCTCGCTCGACGCGTCGGCCGCCACTGCGTCAGGCGCGTCGGGTACCGCCGTGTCGGGCGTGGCGGTGATCGAGTCCGCGTCGCGGGCCGACGGCCCGACGTCGGCGTCGAGGTGCCACACGAGCGCGGCCATCAGCGCCGAGAAGATGCCCATCGCGACGACCAGGTGCAGCGACGCGACGGCCGTCGGCGCGCCCGTGACGGCGGTGCGGGCGCCGAGCCAGACCTCGATCGGGTACAACACGAGCGTCGCGCCGAGCGCGGCCCGGATCCGCGTGCGAGAGTCGTGACGGATCACCGTGACCGCCGTCACGAGGAGCAAGCCGCCGACGAGAAGCGCCGTGAGTCGGTGGGCGAGGACGATGCCGAGTCGAGGGCCGAACGCGGTCGTGAGTCGGCCGCCACAGGCCGGCCACGTCGGGCAGGCTCCGGCCGCGTCGGCGAGCGCGTTGGAGACGCCCGCCAGAACGAGCAGGTAGATCCCGACGGCCGAGGCGGTCAGCAGCGTCGTGATCCGCGCGCGGCGGTCCGTGTGGCGGTCGAAGTGGAGTGACATGGTCGTTTCAGACGGCGGTCGGGTAGTAGACGAACGCCAGGATGAGGATCGAGACGAACGTCAGGAAGTGCCAGTAGAGTTCGGTCGTGCTCACGGCGAGGTACCGCTCCGAACTGAAGTGCCCGCGCAGCCACGTGCGGTAGCCGACGAAGCCGACGAGCACCATCCCGACGATCATGTGGACGGCGTGAACGCCGGTGATGACGTAGTAGGTCGCGCCGTAGGGGCCGGACGTCCAGGACAGGCCGGCACCCATCAGTCCCGACCACTCGACGCCCAGCACGGCGAGAAACGCCAGCCCGAGCAGGAACGTCAGGCCGACGCCGAGGTTCAGCCCTCGCCGGTTGTCGTTCGTGATCGAGTGGCGCGCGTACGCGATGGCGACACTGCCGGCGATCAACAGCGCCGTCATCACGCCGCCGAGCACCAGCGTCGGTTCCGGCAGGTCGACCACCGGCGGGAAGAACTGCTCGCGCGTCGCGTTGAGGTAAAACCACGTCACGAACAGTCCGGCAAAGATGATGAGTTCGCCGCCGACGACCAGGATCATCGCGATGTATCCCGACCGCATCCCGATGATCTGGCGCTTCTGCTCGGGGATCACGCCGCTCTCGAACTCGTCGATGGCGTACTCCTTCGACCAGCCCCACATCCCGTAGGCGACGATCGGCAGGCCGACGACGAGGACGGGGAGCCACATCGACAGGCCCACGCCGGTGAAAAACAGGCCGAGACCGAGGAAGAACGGGTACTTGCTCCCGTGGGGGAAGCCCTCGGCTCCCTCGCCCCGGCGCACCGGTTCGCCGGCCTGGCCGGCCGTCGAGGACTCTTCAGACATCGTCGATCACCCCCGCCGGGCGAATCAGACCTTGCGAGCCCGATCCGTCCGTAGTGAACGAGTCGGGAAGCGTGCCGTTGTGAGCCTGCACGAATGTCCGGTAGTCCTGTGGCGAGACGATGTAGAGCGTGGCGACCATCTGTGAGTGGCCCTTCCCGCAGAGTTCCGCGCAGTTGATCTGGTAGGCGTCCGCGGGGAGCTGTTCCCCGTCGACGGTGACGTGGGTGTCGCCGTCGACGTGATCGACCATGAACGAGGCGTGGTTGACGTTCCCGGGGATCGCGTCCTTCTTGATCCCGAGTTCCTGGATGGCGAAGCTGTGGATCACGTCCCCCGAGGTGATGTCCATGGTGATCAGCGTGTTCGCGGGGAGGACGACCCGCTCGCTCTGGGTGCCGGGGACGCCGTCGACCTGCATCCGCCAGGTCCACTGCGCGCCGACGACTTCCATGTCGAGTTGCCTGTTCGTCTGGACGTTCTGAGCGGGCCGGTCGGCCTGGTCGGTCTTGGCCAGCGTGCCCGCGCCCATGAAGATAGCCAGCACCATCAGGAACAGGATGGCGATGACCCAGACGGTGAGGACGTACTTGCCCTGGCCCGGTCGTAGCCGCGCCGGGCGCTCGCGGTTCGGTGCGGCGAACCGCCAGATGACCAGCCCGATGACGATCACCGTGCCGCCGCCGCCGATCATCTCCAGGGTCATCAGCGTGACCTTCAGGTTGTTGATGAAGTCGATCGGATAGCCCGCCGAGTCCAGCCCGGCCGAGACCATCCCGCTGAAGTCCCAGAAGAACAGCGCGACGCCGCCGAGGACGACCAGGCCCCAGAACACCGCCGACAGGCCGCCGAAGCTGACGTCGTCCGCGACCGCTTCCGGTTCGTCGTCGGCGCTCATCGGCGCTCACCCCCGTTGCCGTCGCCAGTGTGCTGGCCCGGACCATCCCCGACCTGATCGTGTCCGTCGCCGTCCGGACGGCCACCGTCGCTGGGATCGCCCTCGTGGCGACCGCCGTCGCTGCGGACGCCGGCGTCGTCCGGGAGACCGCCGTCGGCGCCGACCTCCTCACCGTAGACGTGGGTGGGCGTCGGCGGTTTGTAGGGGAACTCGTTCCACTCGGGCGAGGGCATGTTCTGTCCGGAGAACAGCTCCTCCCACGGGTTGTCGACCTCGGGGCCGTACCGGAGGCTGAGGATCATGTTCAGGAAGAACACGAGTTGCCCGGACGCCACGAAGAAGGCGGCGCCCGTGGTCAGGACGTGCCAGAACTGGAGGCCGGGCGCGTACGTGTACGTCGCGTACCGGCGCATCATCCCGAGTTCGCCCATGTGGCCCATCAGGAAGAACAACAGCGGGAGTCCGAGCAGCGTCGCGAAGGCGTGGTACTTCCCTGCCAGGGAGTTGTACATCCGGCCCGTGATGTTTGGGTACCAGTAGTAGATGCCAGCCATCAGTCCCATCACGCCGACCATGAACAGGGTGAAATGGAAGTGCCCGACCACGAAGTACGTCGAGTGGAGCTGGATGTCGGTCGCGGGCTGTCCGAGGTCGATGCCTTCCATCCCGGAGTAGATCAGGCCGATGATGTCGCCGATGGCGAACAGCATCGGCGTCGTCAGGTGGACGCGGCCCTTGTACATCGTGCCGATCGCGGAGAAGAGGAAGACGCTGAACGCGACGACGATGCCGAGCGAGAACACCATGAACACGTAGCGACTGGCCCCGATGCCGGTCGCGTACATGTGGTGGGCCCACACGCCCGCGGACATCGCGGACAGGAAGACCAGGCTCGCGACGACCGGCTTGTAGCCAAACAGCGGCCGCTCGGAGAACCGGGAGATGATCTCGAGGGCGATGCCCATGCCCGGGATGACCATGATGTACACCTCCGGGTGGCCGAACGTCCACCAGATCCACTGGTACAACAGCGGGTCGCCGCCGATCCGGGCGTTGAAGAAGGCCATGTCGATCGAGCGCTCGAGGAACTGCAGGCCGAGCGCGTCGACGACCCAGGGGAAGGTGTAGAACCCGAGCGCCGGCGTGAGAATGCCGAACGCCCAGACGGAGATCGGCAGGTCGAAAAGCCCCAGGTCGGGCCGGCGCTCGTTGATGACGGTCGTGAAGAAGTTGATGCCGCCGGCCGTCGACCCGAAGCCGATGAGCATCACGGCGGCGAGCAACTCCGCGTCGGTGCCGGCGCTCGCGTGCATCGTGTTCAGCGGCGGGTACTGGAACCAGCCGGCGTTCATCGGCATGCCGGTCAGCCCAAGCAGGTTGGTGAAAAACGGCAGGTACAGCAGACACCCGCCGAAGAAGATGGACCACGCGCCGAGGGCGTTCCAGCGCGGGAACGCCATCTCGTCGGTCCCCACGAGCTTCGGGATGAAGTAGTTCTGGAACGCGCCCGTGATCGAGGGGATGACCCACAGGATCATCGTCAGCCCGTGGATGCCGACGAGCGCGTTGTAGCCGTTGAGGCTCAGGAACGCGCTGTCCGGATTCAACGCGAGGTCGGTCCGGAAGATGAGCGCGAGCAGCCCGGCGAGCCCGAAGAAAAACAGGCCGAGCCACATGTAGATGATGCCGATGACCTTGTGATTGGTCGTGTAGAGCCAGTACCGCCAGCCGCTCGGTTCCTCGTGTGCGTGTCCGTCGTCGGCGTCGTGATCGTCAGCGTCGTGAGTTACTGTCTCGCTCATGCTCTCACATCCCCCGTTCTCCGCCGGTTCGGATCGCGAGTCGATGCGCCTGGAGCGAATTGACCAGCGCCTGCCCGCCGACCGCCTCGGCGATGGGGTCGAGATCCGCGGTCATGCCCGGACTCCAGCCCGGGCCCTGTCCCTGGTCGCCGCCCATCTGCCCGACGACGATCGCGCCCGACATGCCCCACTTGTAGTGGTTCTGGCAGTAGTAGAGGTACACGCCCTCCGTGGTGAACGTCGTCGAGAACTTATCGCCCAGTTGCGGCGACTGGGAGTTGATGACCTGGCCGCCGTAGTCGTTGGCGATGCCGCCGTTCTCGCTCCCGTCGAAGAAGTCCTGCGGGACGCTCATCATGCCCGCCGCGCCGGTCATGAACCCGGAGTCCCAGTCGTTCCCGTCCTCCGGGATCAGACGGACGCCGAAGTTCGTCCCGTCGAGCGCCGTCGACGTGTGCGGACGCGCCCACGAGATGTCCTCGTGGAAGTAGTGTTTCCACGTCACCTTGGTCCCCGGCTCGACCCAGGCAGTCGGCGGGAAGAAGTGGTAGTTGTTGCTGTCGTCTGCCGCCTCGAAAGCGTGGACGGTGAGTTCGCCCGACACCGGTTCCGACGGCGACCCGGCCTGCATCTGTAGATTGGCCCCCGCCGCGTTCGCCATCTGCATCATCTGCATCATCTGTGGCGCCTCGCTTCCCTTCGTCATCGTACATCCCGACAGCCCGATCAGCGCGACGCTCCCGCCTAGTTTCAGGTATTTCCGTCTTGATGTCACAGCACACCACCGTGGCTATCGGCAGCAGACACCAGGTTGACTTATACACCGCAGACAGTTCACTTCGCTCCCGACCAGTAATCATAAACTTACTACGTGTCACGAGATAGTGACCGGCCCGTTCGACCGTGGATCGCCCACCTCACGAATCGATGATTCGCCCGACGTGAGCGGGTTCCGTCGGACGAACGGGAACGGATCACGGGGCAGTTTCCCGCTGCCGATCGAGCGCGATCACGAAGTTACGTTGTCACTTCGGCGTTGAACGGGTGGGCTGATACGGATCGGACTGTGTACCGGTCCGACCCACGTCGCGCGGTCGAGACGAGAGACTCGCAATAATCCGTATCACAACAAACCGCACGAGCGGGTCCGCCGCGACAACGACGTGTGGCTCACTCGACCCGGACGGTCGTCTCGTCGTAGACGCCCTTCGCCGCGGCGTCCGCGACGTTGATCCCCGCGCCGATGGTGTACTCGCCGGGGCCGGCCGCCTTCCACTCGTCGTCTGTCACCCGGAACACCTGGCGCCAGCGGCGCCGGAACGTCTTGCGCTCGCCGCGGTCGAACGCGAAGCCGGCGCGCTCGTCGGGCGGATCGTGGGGGACCTGCGAGGCCTCGCGGAGGCCGTCGACCGACCAGGTCCACAGGAGCGGCGAGCGGGTCGGCACGGTCACCGCCACCGGGAGCCGGTTTCGCATCGTCACCGCAAAGGGGACGGGTTCGTCCACGTCGTAGGTGTCGCGGGGCGTCGACACGGACACGCTGATGGCGCGATAGCGCAGCGAGTGCGGGAGGAGCAGTCGGCTCAGCGCCCCGCTCGGGACCGACCGCATCGCCCGGGGCCGCGGCGAGTCGTCGCGCTCGCGGGGCGTGAACGGCGAGTCGTCGTCCCGGCTGACCGCGTCCGACTCGTAGATGCGACGCATCGTCGGCTCTTGGGGCGAGGGGGGCAAAACCGTTTCCCGCGCGGACGCCCGGCGTGATCAGTCGTCGGCGACGGCGTCGTCGGTCCCGGTGTCGGCGTCGGTCACGGGGTCGCCGGGTTCGTCGTCGTCGTACAGCAGGCACGCGATGTCGTGGGTGTCGCTCTGGGCGAGCAGTTCGGGGTGGGTGGCCTCGCAGGGCGAGTGGACGGTGTCGGAAAGCGCCTCGTGGGCGCCCGCGAGGTCCTCCTCGAAGAGGCGGTCGACGGCGTCGTCGATGGCCCGCTCGGCGTCGGGATCGCCCACGGCGTCGGGGAGTTCGAACTCGGCGCGGACCAGGGCCTCCAGTTCCGCGCGGTCGGCCTCGCGGGGGTCGGCGCGCTCGCCGTCGTCCTCCTCGACGACGGCGGTGACCGCCTCCAGTTCGTCGGCCTCCCGGAGGCGCAGTTTCAGGTCCATCAGCGATCGCCACACCGGCTGAGCGAGGTCGAGGTCCTCGGGCTGGATGACCCGGGGACAGCGAGTGTGGAACCGACAGCCCGACGGCGGGTCGATGGGCGAGGGGACGCTGCCCGAGAGGAAGATCTGTTCGCCCATCCACTCGGGGTCCGGTTCGGGGATGGCAGACAGCAGCGCCTCCGTGTAGGGGTGGTGGGGTTCGGCGAACACCTCCTCGGTGCGGCCCCGCTCCGCGACCTCGCCGAGGTACATCACCGCGATGCGGTCCGAGATGTGCTCGACGACGCTCAGGTCGTGGGCGATGAAGACATACGAGAGGTCGAACTCGTCTTGCAGGTCCTCGAGGAGGTTCAGGATCTGGGCCTGCACGGACACGTCGAGCGCCGAGACCGGTTCGTCACAGACGATGATCTCGGGGTCGACCGCCAGCGCCCGGGCGATGCCGATCCGCTGGCGCTGCCCGCCGGAGAACTCGTGGGGATAGCGATGCGAGTGGCTGGCGTTCAGCCCGACCGTCTCCAGCAGTTCGTTTATCCGCTCGGTGCGGGCCGACCCCGAGGCGATGTCGTGGATGTCCAGCGGTTCGCCGATGATGTCGCCGACGGTCAGCCGCGGGTTCAGGCTCGAGAAGGGGTCCTGGAAGATGTACTGGAGGTCCTTCCGGAGGTCACGGAGGCGGCTATCGGACGCCTCGGTGAGGTCCTCGCCGCGGTAGTACACCGAGCCGTCCGTGGGTTCGAGCAACTGGAGGGCCGCCCGGCCGAGCGTCGTCTTGCCACAGCCGCTCTCGCCGACGACTCCCAGCGTCTCGCCCTGGTAGAGGTCGAGATCGACGCCGTCGACGGCTTTCACCTGCATCGAGCGGCCCAGCAGCGTGTCGACGAACCCCTCGCTGGTGTCGTAGTACTTCGTCAGATTCTCCATCCGGAGGATGGGTTCCTCGCTAGCCATCGTGCTCACCCGCCGTCGGCGCCGGTTCGTCCTCGCCGCGCACCTCGACCTCGTAGTCGAGTTCGCCCGAGAGATCGCCCGTGTAGGCCAGACAGGCCGCCGCCCGGTCGCTCGTCGCGTCGCTGGCGTCGGTGCCCATGTCGGGGTGGACCAGCGGCGGCTCCTTGCGCGTGCAGGCCTCCTCGGCGTACGGACAGCGCGGGTGGAAGCTACAGCCCGGGGGCACCTCCACGAGGTCGGGCATCGTCCCGGGGATCGTCTGCAGGCGCTCGCGCTCGTCGCCGATCCGGGGGATCGAACTCATCAGGCCGACCGTGTAGGGGTGTTTCGGGTCGTAGTACAGCTCCTCGACCGGCGCCTTCTCGACGGGCTTGCCGGCGTACATCACCATGACGCGGTCACAGACCCGCGCGATCACGCCGAGGTCGTGGGTGATGAGCTGGACGGCGGTGTCGAACTCGTCGGCCAGTTCCTCGATCTCGTCGAGGATCTTGGCCTCGGTAGTCACGTCCAGCGCCGTCGTCGGCTCGTCGGCGATCAGCAGGTCCGGATCGCAGGACAGCGCCATCGCGATCACCGCCCGCTGTTGCATCCCGCCGGAGAACTCGTGGGGGTAATCCGAGTAGCGGGTCTCGGCCTCGGGGATGCCCACCTGGTCGAGCAGGCGGATCGTCCGCTCGCGGGCCTCGCGCTCGCCGTAGTCGAGGTGATGGCGGACGGCCTCGGAGATCTGCTCGCCGATCGTGTAGACGGGGTTGAGCGCGGTCTGGGCGTCCTGGAAGATCATCGCGATCTCGTTGCCCCGGACCGAGCGGATCTCCTCGTCGCTCATCTCGAGGAGGTCCTCGCCCTTGAAGCGGATTGTCCCGCTCTCGATCCGGCCGGGATCCTCGATGAGCCCCATTAGCGCGAGGGCGGTGACGCTCTTGCCGGCGCCGCTCTCGCCGACGACGCCGAACTTCTCGCCGGCCTCGATCCGGTAGGAGAGGTCCTCGACGGCGTGGACGACACCGTCCTCGGTGTAGAAGCTCACCGTCAGGTCCTCGACCTCGAGCAGGGCCATCAGCCACCCCCTCCCTGCCCGACGTTGCCCACTTCCTGGGCGTCGAGCGCGTCGTTGATCCCGTCGCCGATCATGTTCATCGACATCACGAACAGGAAGATGGCGCCGCCGGGGAAGACGGTGGCCCACCACTCGACGCTCCCGCCGGGGCCCGGGATGACCGTCTCGCGGGCGCCGTTGAGCATGGTGCCCCACTCGGGCGCGCGGTCGAAGCCAAGGCCCAGAAAGCCGAGCGCCGCGACGCCGATGACGACCGTCCCGACCGCCAGCGACGCCTGCACGATCAGCGGCGCGATGGAGTTGGGGACGACGTGCCGGAAGATCACCGAGCGGTCGCGGGCGCCCAGCGCGCGCGCGGCGAGGACGTACTCGTTTTCCTTGGCTTTCAGCACCTCGCCGCGTATCAGGCGGGCGTAGCCGGCCCACCCAGGGATGACGAACGCGGCCACCAGTTGCCAGTAGCCCCGCCCGAGGACGGCCACGATCACGAGCGCCAACAGCAGCGCGGGGAACGCGTAGATGGTGTCGACGAAACGCATCATGATCTCGTCGACCCAGCCGCCGTAGTAGCCGGAGATGGCCCCGTAGACCAGCCCGATGGTGCCGGTGATCATCACGACGATGAAGCCGATCGAGACGCTGAGCCGGCCGCCGTACATCACCCGCGAGAGGATGTCCCGTCCGTTCTTGCCCGTCCCGAACGGGTGCTGGAGCGACGGGGCCGCGTAGATGCCGGCGTCCGAGCCCTGGAAGCTCACCCGCGTGAACGGATCGTAGGGGGCGAGCGAGAACGGCTGGATCGTGACGCCGTTGATCGAGATGGGGCGGGCGAAGATCGCCACCAGCGCCATCACGACGACCACGCCGAGCCCGAGCATGGCGACCCGGTTCTGGCGGAAGCGGCGGAGCGCACGCTCCCACCGGCTCCGCGTTTCGGTCGTGGTCTCGCTCGTCCACTCCGACAGCTGCTCGCGCCGTTCGACTCGGTCCGTGTCGAATCCGGTGATCCGGATTCGGCCTCGTTGCGTGGACATGTTAGTCGTACCTGATCCGCGGGTCGAGCACCGCGTACATGATGTCTGCCAGCAGGTTCGCGAGGACGATCACGACGCCGGTGAACAGCGTGATCGCCATGATGAGGTTCATCTCGCGGCCCCTGATCGCGGAGACGAACGTCCGGCCGAGGCCGGGCCAGTTGAACACGACCTCCACGACGATGGCCCCGGCGAAGATGTTCGCGGTCAGGAACGCCGCGACCGTCGTCACCGAGATCAGCGAGTTCCGCAGGACGTGCTTGAGCACGACGGTCCGCTCGGGGAGTCCCTTGGCCCTGGCGGCCGTCACGTACTCCTTGTTCAGCTCCTCCGCCATCGACGTGCGCATGATGCGCATCAGGTTCGAGGCGGACGCGGTCCCGATGGTGATGCCGGGCAGGATGAGATACCACAGCATCGCAGGACTCCAGAGGGGCTTGCGCGGCGGGAGCACGTCCCACCAGCCAAGAACCAGCACGCCGACCATGATGAGGATCAGCCCGAGCCAGAAGTTCGGGATCGAGATGCCCGACAGCGCGGCGAAGCGGCTGACGTGGTCGGCGAGGTCGTCCTTGTTCACCGCGGCGTAGATGCCCGTCGGGATGGCGATCAGCAGGCCGAAGGCCCACCCGAACAGCCCCAGCGCGATCGTCGGGGGGAGCCGTTCGGCGACGACCGCGCCGACGTCCCGACCGGTCGAGATGACGGTGCCGAAGTTGCCGTGGAAGATGTTGACGAGCCAGTGAATATACCGGGCGACCAGCGGCTTGTCGAGGCCGTAGAACGCCCGTAACTGTGCCTCCTGTGCGTGCGAGATGTCCGGGTTCAGCGAGACGATCACGTCGACCGGGTCGCCCGGCGCGACCTGCACGAACAGGAACGTGAGCACCGATACGCCGAACAGTATCGGGATGATCGTCAGGATCCGTTTGAGTATGTATCTTCGGAGACCCATGTGTGGGATGCTAGCGTGCTAACGGAAATAAACGCCGGGGGCGTCAGTTGTTGCCCGTCAGGTACGCGACCTGCTCGTCCTGGGGGGAGTACAGCGCGTAGCCGACGATGTTCTGGACGCTCGGGTAGGTGTTGAACCCGTGGACGTGCTCGTTGTTGGTGACGCCGACGACCGTGTCGTGGTGGCTGTAGGAGTTGGCGTTCTCCTCGAGGATGATCTCCCAGACGTCGTCGTAGCGCTGGCGCCGGAGGTCGGGGTCCTCGACCACGTCGACCCCGTACCTGGCGTCCTCCAGAGCCGAGTTGAGGCGGTCGATATCGATGTTCTGGAAGTTACAGCACTGGGCGAAGTTGTCCGGCGAGTGGATCGCCTTCGCGTAGCCGTGGGGGTTGAACCCGCCCGAGAGCCCGATCATCACCATCTTGCCCTCCTGGTAGAAGTCGGGGCTGAGGATCTGCTGGACCAGCGTGAGGAACTCCTTGGTATCGACGCTCACGTCGAAGTAGTCCTTCTGGTTCAGCGACTCGACGATGAGCTGGAGCGTCCGGACGCGGTCGTCGTTGTCGGAGTTGGTGAGAAACGTCGTCTGGATCGGCGTCTCGATGTTGTTCTCGTCGATGGCCTGCTGTGCGAGTTCGTCGGCCCGGTCCGGATCGTACTCGTTGTAGTGGCGCAGGTCCTCGACGAGCTGGTCGTAGCCGGTGGTCCCGTTCCGGGCGGCGACCGGCGGCAGCGGGACCCACGCCGGGTTCACCCACCCGTTGAAGATGTTCGAGGCGATGTCCTCGCGGGGGATGAGGTGATTGACGGCCTGGCGGAGTTTCTTGCTCGTCCAGGGGTCGTCTCGCACCGGGAACTGCAGGAACGTGAAGCCGGCGCCGTCGGTGGCGGCCGTCCGGTAGCCGTCGGCCTGCTGGTAGTCGGTCAGGTCACTGGAGTTGAGCCCGTACACCATGTCGCGCTCGTTGTTCTGGAGCGCGGCCGAACGCGAGGCCGGGTCGGGGATGATCGCGATGTCAACCGCGTCGACGACCGGGCCGTTCGGGAAGTCCGAGGACCCCTCGAACCAGTCTTTCATCCCCGTCTCGAACCAGTAATTGTCGAACTTCGAGACGCGGACGTACTGCTGGTTCTGAAACTCCTCGAACTGGAACGGGCCGGTCCCCAGCGGCGTGTTGCCCTGCCGGGGATCCATCTTCTCGGGCGGCAGGGTCGCCGTCTCCTCGGGGTAGACCGGCAGTCCGCCCAGTTCGCGGATCGCCGCCGCGTCGGGCTCCTGGGCGTACAGCTCGATCGTGTAATCGTCGGGCGCCTGGATGTCCAGAAGCGAGTCGTACACCTGCCCCGACAGCGCCGAGCCCTGCACCCGCTCGTAGGACTGGACCACGTTCTGGGCGGTCAGCTCCTCCCCGTTGTGGAAGGTGATTCCCTCGTGGAGGTTGAACTGGTAATGCATCCCGTAGGTGCCGTCGTCGATGGCGTCGGGCGCCTCGTTGACGGTGAGGAACTTCCCCTGTCCCGACGAGGGGTCGTTGTCGGGGTGGGCAACGACGATCTGGCCGTCGGTCTGGGGGACGCCGTCGCTGTTGTACTCGGCCGTGACCATGTAGGGCTCGTAGTCGGTGGCCGAGGTCTCCTGGACGTCCTTGCGGTCGTAGGACTCGGCGAGCCACGGGTAGATCCTGCCGGTCGCCGAGGTCGTGATCATCCCCTCGTAGAGGAGGTTGTGAACGACCGTCGAGGAGGCGGAACTGCTGTAAGGGTAATCGAACGTATCGATGTTCGCCCCGATCGCCGTCCTGAAAGTCCCGCCCTCCTCGATGTCGGCCGGGTCCACCGTCACCCGGTCCTGGACCGGGTCGACGCCCTGATCGTTGCCCCCGTTCCCGTTTCCGTTCCCGTTACCGCCGAGACATCCCGCCATACCGGTCAACGTCGCCCCGCCCAGTACCGCGAGCAACTCTCGTCGGAACGTCTCCAGCTGGTCAGTCTGGGATGGCATAATAGATCATCACACACATAGGGATAAAAAACCCATCGGCATTTTCCCGTACTCAGTTTGGAAAACCGAACGCGAATGCGAACAACGTTACCGTTCTGTCCGGAATGTGCGTACTGTGTTCGACACCATTGCCCTATCGACAACAGTTATGTCCATTAGTCTGCATGAGTAAGCATAGACGAACGGGTTCGGGGACGCGAGACACCGTCGACCGACTGGCGCGCGGATCGACACCGACGACGTGTCCCGCGACGGCACGGTGGACCGGGGGCGGTTCCGCCGCCCGCCGGGCGTCCGTCCGGAAGCGACGGCGACGACCGTCGGGCACGCGAGGCCGGCGCTCGGTAAGCCTCCGGCACGTCGATACGTCAGGAGACGCCGGAATGGTCAGCGATCTCTTCGTGTTTCATCTCGTCGCCGTCGTCGTTGCCGGTCTGTTTCCGGCCGTCGTGGGATACTGGATCTACACTCGCAGAGAGGGGCTGCCGGCCCGCCTGTTCGCGGCGCTGCTCGGGGTCAGCGCGCTCGCGGTCGAGGGGCTCGCGATACAACTGCTCGCGGGTGGCACCCTCGCGGTCGCCATCTTCTACGTCGAGGACGACGGGCCGGGCATCCCCCCGTCGGTGGCGGATCGGCTGTTCGAGACCGGCGTCACGAGCGACACCGGGGGAACGGGTCTGGGACTCGCCATCGTCGACGCGGTCGCGACGGCTCACGGCTGGACGGTCGCGGCCGGCGAGGGGAGCGACGGCGGCGCCCGGTTCACCGTCCGGGGCGTCGACCTCGTCGCGCGCGAGGCACTCGGAGCGGTCGCGGGAGACGACAGCGCGGCCGTCGGCGACAACTGAGACGGATTATTGCGAGTCACCCCTGTCTCGACCGCACGACGCCGTGCGGTCGGACCGGTACACGGTCGCAATAATCCGTATGACCCCGAGCCGTCTCTCGGGCCGGGGCCTGTCACACCGACAGGAAGGCGTTGACGAGAATCTTCGTGGCGACGGCGACGACGGCGCCGATCCACGAGAGGATCACGAAGTGCATGTAGGAGTTTGCCTTGTGGCCGCCGTCGACCATCCGGATCATCAGCGCCGAGAGCAGGGCCGAGAACATGATGACGACGATCAGCAGGAACTCGATGAGTGGGATGTCGTAGACGCCGGTGTTGATGAGCGACCCCACGTCGAACTCGCTGGTGGCCGCGCCGAGGTTCAGCGACAGTTCGGTGAGGATGTTCACCACCTGGAGGCCGATGAAGAAGGCGAACGTCGAGGCGGCGGTGATCCCGTACAGCAGGCCGATCAGCGTCGTCGCGGCCTGGTTGCGCTGGCGGCGCAACTGGAGCACCTGGTTCATGTTCTCGGCGATGAGTTCGCCCAGTAGCTTGGGCGATCCGCCCATCTCGCGGCCGATGAGATACATCTCCGAGAACGTCTGGATCAGGTACGAGCGACAGTCGGCCGTGAAGTAGCGCCAGGCCTCCGTCGGTTCGATGCGCATGTTCAGGCGCTTGTAGAGGTCGTCGAGGTCGGGCGTCAGCGGCCCGAAATCCTTCTTGCGCAGGGTCTTGAGCACCATCGACGTGGTCGACTGCTTCGCCCCCTCGGTCGCGCCCAGCGCCCGGATGAAGGAGGGAAACTCCTCGTCGCGGCCCTTGATCTTCTGTTCTTCCTGCCGGAGGACGATCCCGGGGATCAGGAGGGGGGTCAGCGGGACGACGGGGTACATCGGCAGGGGAACGCCGTTGACGAAAAACAGCAGGTCGTCGAGGGTCACCGGCGAGACGCCGAACAGGCCGCCCAGCGAGACGAACATCAGCAGGACCGTCAGCCCGACCCCGACGTAGGTGGCCCGGTCGATGCGGTCCTCGACCTCGGAGGGGTACTCCGTCGGGTGGTACCACACCGGGTCGTAGGGCGCCATCGACCGGATCGCCAGGAAGAAGCCCGACTGCACGAAGATGTACATCACGATGACGGCGCTGACGGTCATCGTGGGGTTGGTGCCGGTAAGCACCGGCAACACGACCGCGAACACCAGCGCGAACGTCATCGAGAGGATCATCGACATGTAGAGGTCCTTCATCACCTCGAGGTTGTCGAGCGTCCCCTCGTACACCGTCGAGTAGTTCTGGATGATCTGTTCCTGCTCGGAGAGGAGGTAGTCCTCGAGGGACTGGCCGGCGCCCAGCGAGTACGCCAGCCGTTCGAGGAAGTCAGACACCGTCTCCGAGGGCACCTCCTTGGCCCGGCGCCGGCAGGCGTCGTCGAGGCTCTGGTTCCACGTGTCGACCAGTTCGACGATCCGGCCCATCTCGGTGGCGAGTTCGCCGTACTCCTCTTCCTGGGCGAGCGTCCGGAACACCTCCATGCGGTCGATCTTGGTCGTCGCCAGCACCGTCATGTGCGTGACGAGGAGGTGAAAGCGGTTGTTGAGTTGCTGGCGGCGCTGGCTCAGCAGGATCTTGGGGTAAAACAGCGCCGCCCCCATCGCCAGCAGGCCGAGCAGGGGGACCGGCAACTCGATCATCAGCGGCAGGTCCAGGACGAGCATCGCGATCGTCCCGAACACGAAGAAAGCCGCCGAGGGCAGCAGGATGAAAAGGAGGTACCGCTCCAGCGGAATCGGCATCCGCCGGTAGGACTCCACCAGCGACTGGATCGTCTCGCTGAGCGTCAGATCCAGCGTGTTGTCGGCTTCGCTCGAGGCCATCAGTCTGGTCTGGTGATCGTAAACGGGATCCCCTCGATGCCGTCGCGCTGGAAGTCCTCGATGAACTCGTTGACCTCGTGGTAGCCGGTGATGTTCTCCTGGATGGCCCGCTCGATGAGGTTCGAGCGGAACTCCAGTTCGTTGTAGATGTCGCGGGTGTCCTCGTAGCCCAGGAGCGTCGCGATCTGTTCCTCGAGGACGTAGGAGTTGTTCATCCCCTGGAAGACGATCTCGTCCTCGACGGGGTCCCAGTAGAAGGACTGGCGGGTGACGACCCCGTCCATCTCCTTCGAGTAGCCCTCGATCTCCTGGACGGACGTGACGCGGCGCAGCACCTGGTCGCCCTGCTTGACGCGGTTCTGGAACAGCGCCACGTCGGCGTTGTCCATGAACGTCTCGGGGACGTTGATCGGGTCGCCGGTGAACCGCTGGATCATCGAGACGATGTCGCTGGCGTGGAAGGTCAGCATGACCGGGTGGCCCGTCTGGGCGGCCTGGAACGCCATGCGGCCCTCCTCGCCACGGACCTCGCCGACGATGATGTACTCGGGGCGCGATCGGAGGGCGGCCGCGACCAGGTCGAACATGTCGATGCTGGTCCCCTCGTCGTCGCCCTCGCGGGTGAGCAACTGCTGCCAGGTGTCGTGGGGCGGGAGCACCTCGGCGGTGTCCTCGGCGGTGTATATCTTGGCGTCACGCGGGATAAAGGACATCGAGGCGTTCAGCGTCGTGGTCTTCCCGGAGGCCGTCTCCCCGACGACGAACACCGTCTGCTCGTTCTCGAGGCAGAGCCAGAGATACGCCGCGAGTTGCGGCGAGAGCGTGCCCCACTTGGTGATCTGGAACGCCGACAGCGGCGTCTCGTCGCCCTGGCGGATGGTGAGCGAGGGACCTTTCACCGACACGTCGTCTGAGTAGATCAGGTTCAGGCGCGACCCGTCGGGCAGCGTCGAGTCGACGATGGGATCGGAGTCAGAGACCGGGTCGCCGATGCGCTCGCCCATGTTGCGCAGCCACTGGTCGTACTCCTCGCTCGAGTTCCACTCGACGGTCGTCTCGAGCATCCCGTACACCGCGTGATCGACGTAACACTCGTCGCGCCCGATGACGTGGATGTCCTCGTTGGCCGGGTCCCGCATCACCGGTTCGAGCGGCCCCAGACCGACGATGTCGCGGTTCAGCCGGTAGAGGATGTTCTCGTAGGTCTCCTCGGTCACCTCCACCTTGCCGACGCTCGTGTACTCCTTGATTCGCGAGAGGACCCCCTCCTGCTGGTCGCGCTCGCGGACCGTCGTCGTCTCCTGGAGCAGTTCCTCGATGCGGTCGTCGTACTCGGCCTCGTTCTGCGGGGCGGGCTTGTTGACGCTCTTCTGGAGGAGGCGGTTGCGCACCTCGTCGAAGACGATGCGCTCCTCCTCGTCGAGTTCCGGTTCGATGGCGTAGTACTTCATGTCCTGACCGAGGTCGCCGTAGATGTGACAGTAGATCGGCCCGCCGACCGGGTAGAGGACGTTCGGCCGATCGGACTCGTAGTCGTCGTCGGCCTCCTCGATGAAGGTGGGGAACTCGCCGGTGATCTGCTTGAACTTCTTGAGATGATCCCGCAGGTGCGGTCGCCGCGCCGCGACCTGCCTGAGTTCGTCCGATGGCTTGGGTCGTCCGTGATCTGTCATTAGGCAACACTCCGGGATTCGATGACGATACCCGTGCCCGAGCGCACGGAGTAGCCGACGGTGTCGCCGACCTGTTCGCCCATGCCGGCGAAGCGCTTGACGCTGATCTGGCGGCGCACGTCGTTGCCGACCTCGACCATCTCGAGTTCGAGGAACACGTCGGCGATGGCCCGGAACGGGCCGATGGCCTCCTCGTCGAGCGTCGAGGGGTCGACCGTCAGCATGATGCACTTGCCCTGGGCGATCACGTCCCGAAAGAAGGAGATGATCTCCAGGGCGGCCTGGCGCTCCTCGTTTTGCCGGACCAGCGCCTCGAACTTGGGGTCGTTGCGGAGGATAGCGTCGAACGTGTCGATGATGACCACGTCGGCGTCCCACATCACTTCCGCCTCCATCAGGCGTCGGAGCAACTGCTTGCGGTCGCTGTCCTCCGTCTCGCCCGAGAAGGTGTTCCCGTCGCCGATGTCGGCGTGCAGGAAGAGGAGGTTCTCGTCGAGAACGTGATCGACCACGTCGTAGGACAGTGAGTGCATCTGATCGAGGAAGCTCCCGACGGTCAGTTCCGTCGACAGCATCGTCACCTCGTAGCCCTCCTCACAGAGGCCGTAGGTGAACCGCTGGCTCATCGCCGACTTCCCGGCGCCGTAGTCGCCCTCGACGAGGATGATACTCCCCGGGGGGATGCCGCCGCCGAGTTCCTTGTTCAGCCGGTCGTGGTCGTCCAGGCCGAGCGAGAACAGTTCCGAGGTTGCGACGCTCATGTGCGGAACTCGAACACCTCCTCGTCGCCGTTGACGACGAGCTTCACGCGCTGATCGCCGCTGCCCAGGGGCGCGTGAATCTCGAGGCGGACGACGTCACCCGGTCGCCAGATCGCGTCCCCGCTGGGCACCGTCACCTCGAAGTCGGTCGTGTAACTGCCGTTGACGAACAGGTCGATCACGTCCGGATCGGCCCCGAGTTCCGCCGATCCCGTGTTCTTGACGTACAGCGTGATGTTCCGGTTGCCCGAATCGTTGTAGACGGCGTCGCTGCCGCTGTCGGAGATGATCTCGACGTTCGTGCGGACGTCGTGGCTGACGTCGAGCCCCTGGTCGCCGATCGCGCCGCTGAGCTGTCCGACCGCGTCGGTGAACACGCCGGCGACGCTGGCCGCGACGACCATGCTCGCGATGAAGATGATGAGATGCGAGACCGACACGCTCGCCACGTCAGCTCACCCCCGCGGTGTCGGCCACGCCCGGCCCGCTGACGATCTTCACGCGCCCGGGGTTCCCACTCAGCGAGGTGACGGTGATCGTCAGCGTCTCCTGGGGGAGCCACAGGTCCGTGGCGCGATCCCCGTCGACGGCCGTGTCGTAGCCGGTCAGGTAGCTGTTGTTGGCGAGCAGATCCACCTCGCTCACCTCGAGCTGGCTGGCGCCGGTGTTCTCGACGGTGACGGTCAGCGCCGAGCCGTTCCACGTGGCCGACGTGACGTTGATCGCGGTGTTCTGGCGAGTCAACATCCGGTCGGTGTGGTCGGCCTGGGCGTCCGTGACCCGCTCGAACCCGTTCGAGGTCGCGCTGTAGAACGTGCCGAAGGCGATGAACATGCCCACGAAGATGAGCGCCGCGGAGCCGCTAACGCTGAAGCCCATCGGAACCACCCCCACGCACGAGCTTCCCGAGCGCCACCGCCTCGGCGCCCCCGCCGTCGAGCTGGCTGATGTAGTGCAGGCTGCGGGTGTGATGATCGATCGTCAGCCCGCCGTCGCCGCCCTCGACCTCGTCGAACCCGCGAAGGTACTCGTGGAGCTGGTCGGCGACGCCCTCGTCGATCCAGTCGATGTCCTCGTAGTAGTCGATGGCGCGGGCCGTCTCGCGGTAGCCCGCCTGCTGGAGGAGGTACTCGAGCCACTCGACGACGATCAGATCGCCGGCGAATCCGCCCGGGAGCGACGACAGGTACGGTTTGCCCTCGCCGGCTGCCCCGCTCTGGTCGGCCGCCGACTCCGACGCCGCCGCGTCGGTCGGCTCGGTGGGAGCCTGTGTGGTCGGTTCGGGCTCGGTCGTCGACTCGGGCTCCGGTTCCGGTTCGGGTTCGGGCTCCGGTTCACTCGCCGGCTCAGGCTCTGGCTCCGGTTCGGTCGTCGGTTCGGAT
>JBDGUH010000032.1:9062-48123 GCA_042216055.1 Haloarculaceae archaeon | reverse complement strand
CCCTGACGTTTTCCTGGTGGAAGCTCTCCTACACCGCCCACTCGGCGGTGACGGACGTGGACCCGCCCCGGAAGATCGACTGGGAGGTCACGCGGGACGTCGACGCGCGCGGCCACTGGCGCGTCGAGCGGGTCGACCCGCCGCCCGACCGCGAGCACGCCTCCGAGGTCCGCTTGCGCGTCGAGTTCGACCCCGATTCGGTCCGGGCAGGGGCGTTCGACCTCCCGCGACTGGTGTCGCTCGACTGGGTGATCGACCGGGTCGTCCCGCTCGTCCAGCGGGAGGCAGAGCGCGTCGTCGAGCGCATCGTCGCCGACCTCGAGGGGGAACGGCGCGAGGTCGACCTCGAGATTCACGCCCGGTGATCCCGGACGTGGGCCGGAACGGCGCGGGCGCTCACCGGCGCAGTCGATCCAACAGCCTGTAGTCGTGATCCGGGGCATACCGCCGGAACAGCAGGCTGTTCGACAGCACCGACACGCTCGAGAAGGCCATCGCGCCGGCCGCGAGCGCGGGCTGGAGCAGTCCGAGCGAGGCGAGGGGGATCATCGCCGTGTTGTAGCCAAGCGCCCAGACGAGGTTCTGCTTGATCTTCGCGAGCGTCGCGTCCGAGATGCGGATCGCCTTCACCACGTCGACCGGGTCGTCGCGCATCAGCGTGACGTCCGCCGCCTCGATGGCGACGTCAGTCCCCGAGCCGATGGCCGTGCCGACGTAGGCGACGGCGAGCGCGGGCGCGTCGTTGACGCCGTCGCCGACCATCATCGCCTTGCGGCCGTTCTCCTGGACGGCCTCGATAGCGTCTGACTTGTCCTCGGGGAGGACCCCGGCGCGAACGTTCTCGGGGTCGATCCCCACCTGTTCGGCGACGGCGCGGGCGGTCCGCTCGTTGTCGCCGGTGATCATCATCACGTCGAGGCCCCGGTCCCGCAGTTGGGCCACGGCGTCGCGCGCGCTCTCCTTGATCGTGTCGGCGTCGGCCACCACGCCGACGAGCGCGCCCTCGTGGGCGACCAGCATCGCCGTCTTGCCCTCGCTCTCGAGGCGCTCCATCGTCTCCCGGGCCGGCGAGGGATCGATCCCGTGGTCCCGGAGGAGCTTGCGGTTCCCGACGAGTACCTCGCTGCCGTCGACGGTCGCCTGGACGCCGTGACCGGGGACGTTCTGGAAGCCGTCGGGGTCGGTCACGTCGATACCCCGGGCCTCGGCCCCGTCGACGATGGCGCGTGCAAGCGGGTGTTCGCTCCCGCTCTCGGCGATGGCCGCGAGCCGCAGCACGTCCTCCTCGCTGTACCGATCACGGGCCGTCAGTTGGCCGCCGTCCGCGACGTTGCCGCCGTCGGGGGTCGGCCCTCCGCCGTCAGATCGCGAATCGTCGGTTCGCTCACCGCCGTCCGCGAGGGGCTGGCCGTCGCTATCGACGGAGCCGCCGGCTCCGTCTGCTCGTTGCGTCGCCGACGCAACGCCGTCGAAGACGACGACGTCGGTCAGTTCCATCTCGCCTCTCGTGAGCGTCCCGGTCTTGTCGAACACGACCGTGTCGACGTCTTTCGCGCGCTCGAGGACGTCACCGCCCTTGAACAGGACGCCGTTCTGTGCGCCGATGGTCGTCCCGACCATCGTGGCGGCGGGCGTCGCCAGCCCCAGCGCACAGGGACAGGCGATGAGCACGGCCGACGCGAAGACGACGACGGCGAACTCGAAGACCGACACGCCCCCGCCCGCGACGGCGGGGCCGCCCGCGACCAGGCCCCACAGCGGGAGCGCGTTCACGAAGCCGGCGAGCGCGCCGGGAAAGAGGTACCAGACGATCCCCCAGAAGACGGCGTTGGCGATGACCGCGGGGACGAAGTACGCCGAGATGCGATCGGCGAGGTTCTGGATGTCGGGCTGGCGCGACTGAGCTTCCTTGACCGTCTGGACGATCTGCTGGAGGGCCGTGTCGGAGCCGACCTTCGTCGCCTCCACGACGAGGACGCCGTTCTCGTTGATGGTCGAGCCGACCACCTCGTCGCCCTCGCTCTTCTCGACGGGGACGGACTCGCCGGTGACCATCGACTCGTCGACCGCCGACTGGCCGTCGACGACGACGCCGTCGGTCGGGATCTGCTCGCCCGGCCGGACCTTCATCCGGTCGCCGACCGCGACGTCCTCGAGGGGGATCTCCTCCTCGGTGCCGTCCTCGTCGACGACGGTAGCCGTCTCGGCCTCCATCTCGAGCAGTTTGCGGAGCGCCTCGCCGGCCTGCCCCTTCGAGCGGGCCTCGAGGTAGTTCCCCAGCGTGATGAACACGAGGATGAGCGCCGCCGTGTCGAAGTACAGTCCGCCGGCGATGGCGCCCAAGAGGACCGCTACGGAGTAGACGTACGCGGTGCTCGAACCGAGCGCAATCAGTACGTCCATGTTGGCCCGCCCGTTCTTGACGAGCGCCTTGTAGGAGTTCTCGTAGAACGGCCGGCCGAGGACGAGCTGCACGGGCGTCGCGAGCAGGAACTCGACCCAGCCGAAGTCGACGCCGAACACCGTCTCCGGGACGACGCCACCGCCGAGGAGGAACTTCTCGACGAGGAAGAACAGGAGCGGCGCGGCCAGCGCCGCACCGAACAGCGTCAACCGTCGCTGCCGGCGGATCTCGTCTTGTCTGGCGGCCTCTCTGGCGTCACCGTCCGACCCGCCCTCGGCCTCGTCCTCGCGGACGGGCGCGTAGCCGGCGTCCTCGATGGCGTCGTAGCAGTCCCCGAGACTCGCCTCGGCCGGGTTGTAGGTCACCTGCGCCTCGTCGGTCGCGAAGTTGACGTCGGCGGAGACGACGCCGGGCGTCCGTTCGAGCGCGTCCTGTACCGTCTCCGCGCAGTTCGCACACGACAGGTCCGTGATCGCGATCGTCGCCGACTCGGCCACCGGCGCGTAGCCCGCGTCCTCGATGGCGTCGTATATCTCCCCCAGCGACACCTCGTCGGGGTCGTACTCGACGCTGCCCTCGTCGGTCGCGAAGTTGATGTTCGCCTCCGAGACGCCATCGAGCGAGCCGACGGCGTCGGCGATTGTCTGTGAGCAGTTCGCACAGCTCATCCCCTGAATGTCGATCTGGCTTCTCCGCTGGCTCATTACGTGTTCCTACGTCCCCCTCCTTCAATCGAGTTTCCCTTTCAAAAGCGTGGTTTTCGAGCCGAGATGGTTTCGAATCGAAAGTCACTCGCGGAGTGTCCGGCTTCGAGCGCTCCGGGTGGGGGTGGCCGGCTTCGAGCGGTCCCATCGGGAGTGTCCGGCTCCGGGTGGTCCGGCCAAAACTGCCCGTTTTCAATCGGCCCCCTGTTGCAGTTGCTCGTATTTCTCCTCGAACCGGGACGCACACGAGGGGCAGCAAAACTGGTACAGTTCCCCGTCGATGCGGGTGGCCGTCCCCTCGCTGTCGACCGTGTTCCCACACTGGGCACAGGTGAGCGCGAACGCCGTGCCGCCCAGGTCGGGCGACCAGTCGGCGCCCGCCAGCAGCGTCACCTCGAAGTCCTCGATCGCGCCGTCGTCGATGGCCCCGTCGTCGAGCGTGTCCTCGAGCCAGGCCGCGACGTCGTTGTCCGGAACCCGCGCGGAGACGACCAGATCGGCCTCGGCGGTCGTAAACACGTGCTGGACCGCGCCCGCATCGAGTAACACGTCCCTCAGGGACCCGACGCCCGGACCGTCCGGAGCGACGGCCAGCGACAGCAACACGGGGATCCCCTGCCGGAGCTGTGAGGTGTCGACGTCGATAGTGAACCGGTCGATGACGCCCATCTCCCGGAGTCGATCGACGCGATCCGACACCGCTGGCGCCGAGAGCCCCACGACGTCCGCGATGTCGCTGTACGGCCGACGGGCGTCGGACAGCAGTAACTGGAGGATCTCGAGGTCCGTCTCGTCGAGGTCGCGCATGGGCGTACAACGACGACGAGGAACTAAAGCCTCTCGCCCGGGATGGCTTCAGTTCCAAACTCATCCCGGTCAAACACTCGGGGATTCGAAGGCGAAATCCGCATCAACGAGGGGGCCGTACCGCTCCGTGTATGTCGACGACCATCACCGTCGAGGGGATGTCCTGTGAGCACTGTGAACAGACCGTCGAGGACGCGCTGCGAGACGTGAGCGGCGTGACGGACGCGACCGCCGACCGCGAGGCCGAGCGGGCGAGCGTCGACGGCGACGCCGACGTAGCGACGCTCGTCCGGGCCGTCGAGGACGCCGGATACACGGCCCACGCCTGATTCGGACTGTTGGGATCCTGGTCTGGTCCGACCGCACGATGTCGTGCGGTCGAGACCGGAGCGACTCGCAACAACTCGTCTGAGAACGGTCGGAATGTCCGGTCGTTCGCCCTTGGCGCCGAACGACCCGTCCCGGGGCGCATACGTGACGGGGGCCGGATATGTCTTGGGGGATGGGCCCGAAACGCACTCCATGACCAACCAGTCCGAGCACGAACGTCCCGGAGACGGCTCACCGCAAACCAGGCCTCCAGAGCGCTCCGGGAGGGCCGTGTACTGCTGCCGAATCTGTCAGTTAGCACAGCCGGACGAACGTGCGCACCGCGAACACGGAACCGAACGTGAGCGCCAGACCGAGCACGGGCGCCAGACCGAACGCGAGCGCCAGACCGAGCACGGGCACCGGGAACCCGAGACGGAGCGCGTTCGCGACCGCGGCGCCCACATCCACGGAAGCGGGCACGAGGAGCACGACCGCGGCGCCCACGGGAGCGAACAGGGGGGACACGACCACGGCGCCCACGTGGACCACTCCGGGCACGAGCGGATGTTCCGCCGGCGGTTCTGGGCGTCGCTCGTTCTCTCACTCCCGGTCATCTACTTCAGCGAGTTCGTCCAGGGGGTATTCGGCTACACGGCGCCGACGTTTCCGGGCAGCGTCTGGATAACCCCGGTCCTCTCGGTGGTCATCTTCGCGTACGGCGGCGTGCCGTTCCTCTCGATGGCGCGGACGGAACTCCGGAATCGCGAACCCGCGATGATGACGCTCATCTCGCTGGCGATCACCGTCGCGTTCGTCTACTCCGTCGCCAGCGTGTTCCTCGAGGGGACGACGCCGTTCTTCTGGGAACTCGTCACCCTGATCGACATCATGCTGCTCGGCCACTGGATCGAGATGCGCTCGGTCAGGGCGGCCTCCGGCGCGCTCGACGAACTGGCCGCGCTCATGCCAGACACCGCCGAGCGCGTCACCGAGAGCGGCGAGACGGATGAGGTACCCGTCGACGAACTCGTAGAGGGCGACGTCGTCCTGGTGCGGCCGGGCGCGAGCGTGCCCGCCGACGGAGCGGTCGTCGAGGGCGAGTCCTCGGTGGATGAGTCGATGATCACCGGGGAGTCCCGCCCCGTGGATAAGGAGCCCGGTTCGGCGGTCGTCGCCGGCACTGTCAACCAGGACGGGAGCCTCCGCGTCGAAGTGACGAAGACGGGCAAGGCGACGGCGCTCGCCGGCATCATGCGCCTCGTCGAGGAGGCCCAGCAGTCGAAGTCCCGAACCCAGTTACTCGCCGACCGCGCGGCCGGGTGGCTGTTCTACGTCGCGCTCGCCGTGGCCGCCGTCACGGCCGTCGCCTGGGTCGTCGCGTCCGGATTCGACGTCACCGTCCTCGAACGCGTCGTGACGGTGCTGGTCATCGCCTGCCCGCACGCGCTCGGCCTCGCGGTCCCGCTGGTGGTCGCCATCAACACCTCCACCGCCGCCAGGAACGGGATGCTCATCCGCGACCGCGTCGCCATGGAGGAGGCCCGGAACCTCGACGTCGTGATGTTCGACAAGACGGGGACGCTCACGAAGGGTGAACAGGGCGTCGTCGGGACCGAGACCGCCAGCGGTTGGGACGACGACCGCGCGTTCCGCGTCGCCGCCGCCGTCGAGGGCGACTCCGAGCACATGATCGCCCGGGCGATTCGCGCTGCCGCCGCCGAACGGGACGTCGGGCGCGCCCACGCGACTGACTTCGAGAACCTCCGCGGACTCGGCGTTCGAGCGACCGTCGACGGCGAGACCTACCACGTCGGCGGGCCGAACCTACTGGAGCAACTCGACGTGGATCGGCCCGACGCCGTCGCGTCGTTCGCCGACGAAGCGGGAGCCGACGCCCAGACGGTCGTCTACCTCGTCCGCGAGGAGTCGGACGTCCTCGCGGCGTTCGCGCTCGCGGACGTGATTCGCGAGGAGAGCCGCGAGACGATTCGCGCGCTGCACGAGATGGGCATCGAAGTGGCGATGCTCACCGGCGACAGCGAGGACGTCGCCGCCGCCGTCGCCGCGGAACTCGGCATCGACCAGTACTTCGCGGAGGTCCTCCCCGCGGAGAAGGACACGAAGGTCGAACGGCTCCAGCGGGAGGGGAACCTCGTCGCGATGGTGGGCGACGGGGTGAACGACGCGCCTGCGCTCACGAGGGCGGACGTGGGCATCGCCATCGGGAGCGGGACGGACGTCGCCATCGAGTCGGGCGACATCGTCCTCGTCGAGAACAACCCTCTCGACGTGGTGCGCCTCGTCAGGCTCTCCCGGGAGAGTTACCGGAAGATGCAGGAGAACCTCGTGTGGGCGGCCGGCTACAACGTCTTCGCGCTCCCGCTGGCCGCGGGCATCCTCGCTCCCGTCGGGATCCTCCTCTCGCCGGCGGTCGGCGCCGTCCTGATGTCGCTGTCGACGATCATCGTCGCGATAAACGCCCGCAGACTGGGCAGCGTCGACCTCTCGATCACCGCGTGACGGACGAGCGCGACCGTGCCCTGGGCGGCGTCCTCGAAACCGCAGGGACGCGACCGGGCTGTGCTGTCACGTCGATCAACGGTGAGAACAGCCCGGGAGTCCCTGATGGGACCGGTGTGTCACTCGCTGGCGCCGTAGTCGCCGCCGTACTTGATGAAGAAGTACGCCAGCCCGAGCGTGCCGAGCATCACGGCGGTCGTCGCCACGCCGAGCGTCTTGGCGCTCGACGGCAGCGCGCTGCCGCCGCCACCGCCGCCACCACCGCTCTCGCCGCCGCCACCGCCACTACTACCGCCGCCACCACCGCCGCCGCTGGTGGTGGGGTAATCGGTGCCGACGACGATAGCGCCTTTCATCCCCAGGGGCTTGTGGGGCTGACAGTAGTACTTGTAGATGCCGTCCGAGTCGAACGTGTGCTCGAAGGTGTGACCCTCCTCGCCGACGGGGCTGCCCGATCGAAAGTCCGCGTTGTCGCCGACCACGTTGTGCGACCCGCCCTGGCCCGTCCACTGCCACGTGATCTTCGTCCCGCTGTCGACGTGGACCGCCGGCGGGTCGAACGCCAGGTTCCCGCCGTTGCCCTGTGCACCGACGTGGATCGTCACGTTCGACTCCCCCGTCTTGTCCACCGTCGTCCCGTCGTAGTTCCCGACGTCGCTCAACCACCCGCCGTAGTCCGGCTGCCCGCCACCGCTGTCCTGTGCGGCCGCCGCACCGGTCGCCGCCGCGGCGGTCGTCGCGCCCGCGGCCGTCCGCAGGAACGCGCGCCGGGACACGTCCGCTCTGCCGTCACTCATACCTGCCGGTTGAACGTGCCCCGTAGTGAATCCTCCGGAACTGGATTCGGGCGCCAACCACGCCCAGGCCGGTAACGACGTGTGTCGATCCCAGACCCCCGTCGCAACGCCGAACCCGTGGCTCGGCACGGGCAGACACACGTGTTCTAGTTGATGATATCCAGTCGTCGATTGGATGTTTCCCGTCCCGGGCAAAATTATGACAGGGTTATCTGTATTGATAGCTGGCGGGAAAGCGATTTTATAGCCTGTTCGCCACTCTCGGTATGGACGGTGATTACGGTCCCATCTCGCGCATCCGAAGAAGTTACGGGCTGAAACTGGTCGTCGCCTTTCTCGTCGTCCTCGTGGTCGTCGGCGTCATCGGCGCCTACACCTACACGCAATCGAGCCACGAGTTGAATCGGGACGCTGAACAGCAACTCCAGACGCGGGCGCTCGACCACGCCACCGCGCTGGACACGTGGCTGAACAACTCCCGATCGGCCGCCCGTCTCGTCTCCGCCTCCGTCGCTTCGAAGGCCCGTAGCGGGAACGCCGATCAGTATCTCGCCAGTCTGATCCAGAGTGACGACCTCACGCGAGGTGCCCGCGCCGTCCACTACGTGAACGCGTCGACGAGCGAGATCATCGCGAGTTCGCTCGACCAGCGCGTCGGGGCGAACCCGCGCCAGGAAGGCGCCCCGTGGGCCCAGCGCAACCTCTCGACGCTGGGGGCGGATCAGGTGATCGTCTCGGCGTTCCAGCCAAGCGTCGCGAACACGACCGTCGTCACCTTCGTGACGCCGGTCCCGGGCGACAGCGACAGGGCCGTCGTCTACGTCACCGACGTCAGCGGCGTCGCGGACATCCTCCGCCAGTCCTCTGACACCGCCTACACCCGGGTCGTCGACAGCAGCGGCCGGATCGTCATCAGCCAGCACGACCAGGCCGAGGTCGGGACCCAGTACACCAGCGATTCGCAGGGCGTCGACGCCGCGGTCGTCAGCCAGGCCCTCAACGGGACGGCGGGGTACGATCGCCTCAGTTCCGGACAGACGCCGGCGGGCGAGGGCGAGCGCGTGGTCGGATACGCCCCCGTGAGCGCGGCCAATTGGGCGGTCGTCGTCCACGACGATCCCACCACCGTGTTCGCGATCAGGCGTCACATCTCGACGGGCCTGCTCGCGGTCGTCGGGGCGATGATCGTCGGCCTGGGCGCGATCGGCCTGACGATCGGCCGCTCGACGCTCGCGTCGATCAACGAACTCGCGGCGAAGGCCCGGCGCATGGACGAGGGCGACCTCGAGGTGTCGCTTCAGACCGACCGCGTCGACGAGATCGGCGACCTCTTCGGGGCGTTCGCAGGCATGCGAGATTCGCTGAAGGCGCGGATCGAAGACGCCGAGGAGGCCAGCGAGCGGGCCCAGGAACAGCAGGCGCAAGCGGAGGCGGCGAAAGCCGAGACCGAGGCACTGGTCGAGCACCTCGAGTCGAAGGCCGACGACTACGGGGCGGTCATGGACGAGACGGCGGACGGCGACCTCACCCAGCGGATGGACCCCTCCGAGGAGAACGAGGCCATGGCCCGCATCGCGCGGCGGTTCAACGAGATGGTCCGCGAACTCGAGAGCGCCATCGCCGACGTCAAGGAGTTCGCCGACACGGTCGCCGCCTCCAGCGAGGAGGTGACCGCGAGCACCGACGAGATCCGGACCGCCAGCGAGGAGGTCAGCGAGTCGATGCAGGAGATCGCGAGCGGGTCGAGCCGACAGACCGAGAGCCTCGACGAGGTCGCAAACGAGATGAACGACCTCTCGGCCACCGTCGAGGAGATCGCGGCCTCCTCGGACGAACTCGCGGAGACCTCACAGCGCGCGACCGAGCGCGGCGAGGCGGGGCGGGAGTACGCGACGACCGCCATCGACGAGATGTCCCACATCGAGGACCAGACCGACCGGACCGTCGAGACGGTCCGGGAACTCGACGAGAAGATGGCAGCCATCGGTGAGATCATCGACGTCATCGACGACATCGCCGAGCAGACGAACACGCTCGCGCTGAACGCCTCCATCGAGGCCGCCCGAGCCGGCGAGGCCGGCGAGGGCTTTGCCGTCGTCGCCGACGAGGTCAAGCAACTCGCGACGGAGACGCGAGAGGCGACCGGGGAGGTCGAGGGCCTCATCGACGAGATCACCGCACAGACCGACGAATCGGTCACGGAGATCGAGGAGACGCGAGAGCGCGTCAGCAGCGGCCTCGAAACCGTCGAGCAGGGGCTCGACGAACTGGACGCGATCGTCGACGAGATCGAGGAGGTCGACGTCGGCGTGCAGGGGATCGACGACGCGACCGACGAGCAGGCGGCCTCGGCACAGGAGGTCGTCTCGATGGTCGATCAGGTCATGGACATCAGCGAGGACATGAACGCGGAGACGGACAACGTCTCGGCCGCCGCGGAGGAACAGACCAGTTCCCTCACGCAGATCTCGGCCAGCGCCGAACAGCTGACCGAGCAGGCCGAGGAACTCCACTCGCACCTCGATGACTTCGAGGTCGAGGGCGAGGGCGCCGGCGGGACCGAGGGGTCACGTTCCGTCGCCGAAACCGACGACTGATTCCCGTCCAACCGACAACTGATTCCCGTCCAACCGACAACTGATTCCCGTCCAACCGACAACTGATTCCCGTCCAACCGACGACTGATTCCCGTCTCGGTGTCGAACGTGTCACGCTTTCGTGCGAGACCGCGACGCGGTCGGCTCACGCGTCCCGCTCGACGACGAAGCGCGTGAACGCCCTGAGCTGTCGTTCGGGTTCCTCGCGGAGATCGAGGCCGTCGAGTTGCGACCGCGCGCTCGCCGCGAGTTCGCGGGCGCGCTCGCGGGCGTATTCGAGACTGCCGGTCGACTGGATGATGTCGATGGCCTCCCTGATCTCCTCCTCGGTGTTCTCGTCGGCCCAGAGGATCTCCTCGAGGCGAGCCACCTGCTCTGGGGGAGCGTGCTCGGCGGCGTGGATCACCATCAGCGTCTTCTTGCCCTCCTGGATGTCGTTGCCGAAGGCCTTCCCGAAGTCGCCGGCCTGATCGAGCGTGTTCTCCACGTCGAGGATGTCGTCGCCGATCTGGAAGGCCAGTGCCAGTTCCTCGGCGTAGCGGGCGACCTGCGCCTCGACCTCCTCGGACTGCCCAGTGACGATGGCGGCCAGGCGAGCGACGATGCGGGACAGCGCCCCTGTCTTGCAGGCCGACATCTCGTAGTACTGCTGTTCGGTGGCCTCGATCTCCTTCTGGTTGTGCCAGTAGATGTCCATCCCCTGGCCGAGGTGCGTGCGATTGAGTTCGTACATCAGCATCTCGTAGGCCGAGAGGCGGGCCTCCGGCGGGAGGTCACCGGGGTTGCGCGTGATCACCTTCAGCGGGAGGAAGTACATCGCGTTGCCGGCGTTGAGCGCGATGTCGGTGCCGAACTCGTGGTGGAGGGCGGGGCCGCCCCGGCGCATCGACGCCTCGTCCTCCACGTCGTCGACGAGGATGGTGCCGTTGTGCAGGATCTCGGGGATGCAGGCGTACGGGAGATACGCCTCGGGGTCCTCGCCGAAGGCGTCGATCATGACGAGACAGAGAACCGCCCGCCAGCGCTTGCCGCCGCGGTCGAGCAGGTCCCACAGCGGATCGGCCAGCGCCGCGTCGATGGCCGCCGGGTGGTACTGGTAGGTCGGCGGCCCGAAGAAAGACGTGAGATACTCGTCGTCGACGGTCCGCGGGAGCAACTCCTCGATGGCCTCGTCGACGACCGGCCGCCACTCCGCAAGTACGTCCCGCATGCCCGGGCCGAGGGTGGGCGACACCAAAAGGGTCTCGATGGACGGACGGGAGCGGTGCGTCCGGGGCCATCTCCTGTCTCTCGACTGGCGACCGACGCCCGGGGGTGGCCGAACCCCCTACCTACAAAATGCGCGTCGTCGTACACTCGCTATGGAGTACACGACACTGGGTGAGACGGGCGTCACCGTCAGTCAGATCTGTCTGGGTTGCATGAGCTTCGGGGCGGGTCGAGAGTGGATGCTCGATCGCGAACGGAGCGAGGACCTCATCGAGCGCGCGATCGACCTCGGGGTGAACTTCTTCGACACGGCGAACGTCTACTCCACCGGCGAATCCGAGGCGATCCTCGGGGACGTCCTCGCGGAGTACGACCGCGACGAACAGGTCGTCGCCACGAAGGTGTTCGGACAGATGCGCGAGGACGATCCGAACGCCCAGGGGCTCTCGCGCAAGGCGATCGAACAGGAACTGGCACACAGCCTCGATCGACTGGGGATGGACACCGTCGACCTCTATCAGATCCACCGCTGGGATTACGACACGCCCATCGAGCAGACACTCCGTGCCCTCGACGACGCCGTCCGCCGCGGACAGGTCCGGTATCTGGGCGCGTCGTCGATGTGGGCCCACCAGCTCGCGGACGCGCTCCACACCAGCGACGCGCTGGGCCTCGAGCGGTTCGCGACGATGCAGAACCACTACAACGTCCTCTACCGCGAGGAGGAACGCGAGATGCTCCCCCTGTGCGAGACGGAGGGCGTCGGCGTCATCCCGTGGAGCCCGCTGGCCCGCGGCGTCGCGGCGCGCCCGCACGAGCAGTTCGGCGCGACGACGCGCGGCGAGACCGATTCCTTCCTCCAGGAGATGCCCTATCTCCAGGGCGGCGGCGAGACGATCAACGAACGAATCGAGGAACTCGCCGAGGAGAAAGGCGTGAAGATGGCACAGATCAGTCTCGCCTGGCTCCTCCAGCGGGACGCGGTCGACGCCCCGATCGTCGGCACCACCAGCATCGAGCACCTCGAAGACGCCGTCGAAGCGACCGAACTCGATCTCTCGAACTCCGACGTCGAGTACCTCGAAGAACCGTACGAACCGCTCCCCGTGGCCGGCCACGAGTGAGACGGCGTCGTGTGAGCCACTTCCGTCTCGATCGCAGGAATCGTGCGGTCGGTCCGATACAGAGTCCCAGTACTCCACACGAGCGTCGGCGGCTTCGTGGCGGTCCGTCGTGAAGTGCCCACCGACCGGGGGATGAACACGTCTCCCTGGAATCGTGTTCGGGGAGGAGGCGGGACGAACACGTCCGTCCGGATTCGTGTTCGGGGAGGAGGCGGGACGAACACGTCCGTCCGGATTCGTGTTCGGGGAGGAGGCGGGACGAACACGTCCGTCCGGATTCGTGTTCGGAGAGAACTCCGCGTCGCTCGCGACGTAGACGGTCGTTCCGTCGATCTCGACCGTCAGCCGTCGGCCAGTGGTCGGAGCAACCGTTCAGGCGTGGCCGCCGGCGAGAAAGCTTAAAACGCGCCCCGCCGAACCGCCGGACATGTCCGTCGGGAACGAGGGTATCGTCGGGGGGATCAGGGTCGATCTGAAGCGGCTCCACGAGACGTGGATGGAACTGGTCTACCCCCGCCAGCGCGGGGCCGACGACACCGTCCTGGGGAAGTGGACGCCCGACAGCGGGGGCGCGATGGCCCTCTACCGGCTCTGGTCTGCCATCGGTGTCCCGGTCGTGGGGGTCGTCTACCCGTTCGTCCTGCTCGGCGCGTTCCTCCGGTTCCAGACCCGTCGCCTGTCGGCCGCCGGCGCGCGCCTGGGCGTGATCGGGGTCGTCCTCCTCTCGGTCGTCGTCTGGGGGGCGCTGCTCGCGCTGGCGAAGTTCCAGTTGAACCTGCTGGCGGGCGGCGTCACGGTGCTTGCGGTGTCGGCGGTCGTGGCGACGGTCGCCGGGGCCGCGGCGGTCGGAGCGGCGCGCGTCGACGGCCGGGCGACGACGGTGCTTCTGGCCTACCCGTTCGCCGTCACCGCCATCTTCCTGCCGCCGGCGGTCGCGGCGCTGTACTCGCCCGCCGTCGCCCACGTCGTGTTCTCGCGCTCGGACGCGCTCGCTCACTGGCTGCTCGACAACGTCCTCGTGGGCGGGGTCGGACAGTTCTTCGTGCGGAACTTCGACCGGGAGGGCCTGGCCTACCCGGCGATGTGGCTCGGCATCTCCTTCCCGGTCGGGTGGCTGCTCGGCCTGCTGGTCACTCTGGCCGACCTCGTGCGCCCCACCGGGGAGTGACCGCTGCGCCCCCGGACACTGTCTCGATGGATCGGGCGTATCGAGACGGTCTCCCGGTCGGGCCACGCGTCGTCGCGTGGCGGTACTGACTGACAGTACTCCGGCTCATACGGATTATTGGGACTGTGTACCGGTCCGACCGCACAACTCGTGCGGTCGAGACGGGAACGACTCGCAATAATCCGTATCAGAACACGTCTTCGACTGCGATTTCGCGGGTCCCGTCGTCCTCGATGCCCGCGTCGTCCCCGTTCTCGACGACCGACACGTCGGCGTCCGCGCCGGCCCCCACCGCGAGCGTCGCCCCCACCCGCATCGGCGCCAGGACGCCCGCCGCGAGCGCGCCGGGGGAGGTCACCGGCGCTCGCAGGGCGACCGCGTCCTCGGCGGTAAGGTCGTGGTCGGCGACGACCCGTCGACTCGCCGCCAGCAGGTCGCCGTGCGCGTACACCCGGTCGGCCGCGAGCAGTCCGTCCGACGGCGCGAGGTCCGCGGGGGGTTCGTGAGGGTTCTCGCTCCAGGATTCGCGCTCGAAGTGCGCCACCGTTGGGTCCTCGGGCGGACCGCCGTATGCCAGCGTGCTGGTTCCGGGCCCGCGCTCGTAGCGGGCGAGCCAGTCTGCCGGCGCCACGAGGACGGTGGCGTCGACGACCCCTGGTGGGTCCAGGTCGACCAGCGCCCCGTTCAGCGCCGCGCCGAGGACCGCCACCAGCGGCGTGGGCGAACTGCCGAGCCGTCCCTGTTCGTCGTCCTCGCCGGGGGCTTTGGGTCCGACGACGACCGCCACGCGCTGCCCGTGCCGGACGCCGTAGTTGCGCAGGAGGTTCCCGGCCTTCCAGGCGTTGGTCGCGACGTCCCGGTAGCTGTAGGGCGCCGTCCGGTCGGGCCCCTCCGCGAACGCGCCCTCGCGGTCGCGGGCGTCGGCGACGAGGTCGGCGACTGTCTGCATGCCCGCGGGTAGGGCCGACGCCGGGTAAGCGTTGGCGGTCGGCGGCCGGTGACTACAGCGAGTTCTTGATCCGCTCGAAGAAGCCCTCCTCGACCTCGACCTGCTCGCCGCCGGCCTCGGCGAACTGCTTGAGCGCCTCGCGCTGCTCGTCGTTGAGGCTCTCGGGCGTGACCACCTGCACGTGGACGTAGAGGTCGCCGTCCCCCCGCCGACGCAGGCGGGGCATCCCCTTGCCCCGCAGGCGGAACACCTCGCCGCTCTGGGTCCCCGAGGGCACGTCGAACTCCACCTCGCCCGAGAGCGTGGGCACCGTCACGGTGTCGCCGAAGACGGCCTGCGGAAACGAGACGGCGAGGTGGTGGTGTAAGTCCGAGCCCTCGCGCTCGAAGTCCTCGTGCTCCCGGACCGACACCTCGATCAGGAGGTCGCCGCTGGGGGCGCCCGGTTCGCCCGGCGCGCCCTCGCCGTCCATCCGAAGGGTCTGGCCGTCCTCGATGCCCGCGGGGATGTCGACCGACAGCGTCGCCTCGTTCCGGACGGTCCCGTCGCCGCGACACCGGGTACAGGTCTCCTCGTAGAGGGTCCCCTCTCCCTCGCAGCGCCGGCAGGTCTGGGTCTGCTGGACCCGTCCCATCGGCGTCTGCTGGACGCGGGTCTGTTGTCCGCGGCCGTTGCACTCCGGACAGGTGCGGGACTCGCTGCCCGGCGGGTGGCCGCTCCCCGAGCAGTCGGGACAGGTCTCGGGCCGGGTCACCGTCACCTGCTTCTCGGCGCCGTCGTGGGCCTCCTGCAGGTCGATGGTCAGCGACGTGCGCAGGTCTCGACCCGACTGGGGGCCGCTCCGGCCCCGACCGCCCCCGCCGAAGAACTGGTCGAAGATGTCCTGCATGTCGCCGAACGGCCCGGCCCCGCCTCCGCCGCCGAAGGGGTTGCCCCGGGCGCCGCCGGCGCCGCCAGCACCGCCGGCCTGGTCGGTCGCGCCGCGCTTCTCGGCCTCCACGAACCGCTCGTGGCCGAGCTGGTCGTACAGCTGTCGCTTCTCCTCGTCTGTGAGCACCTCCTTTGCCTTCTTGGCCTGCTTGAACTTCTCCTCGGCGTCCGGGTCGTCGCTCACGTCCGGGTGGTACTGCCGGGCCTTCTCCCGGTAGGCCGCCTGTATCTCCTCCTCGTCGGCGTCCCGGGAGACGCCGAGCACCTCGTAGAAGTCCTCGCTCATTCGTTGTCGACGTGTAGACGACTGACCCACTTCAAAAGAACGGGTCGGGACGGCCAGCCGGTGTCCCGACAGCCGGAACGTGTCCGGTCGCGTACAAAACCGCGCTTCAGCGAAGGTTTACCACCCTCGCCGCCCAGAGGTGGGACATGGCGATTACCGAGGACTACGAGCGCGTCACGACCGTCGACGAACTCGCCGAGACGGGCCGCGAGGTCGTATCGGTCGGCGGTCACACCGTCGCGCTGTTCCACCACGAGGGCGAGGTGTACGCCGTCGACAACCGCTGTCCGCACATGGGGTTTCCCCTCTCGGACGGCACCGTCGAGGACGGCCTCCTGACCTGTCACTGGCACCACGCCCGCTTCGAGCTGGCGTGTGGCGACACGTTCGACGTGTGGGCCGACGACGTGCAGACGTTCCCGACGGACGTGCGCGACGGCGACGTGTACGTCGACCCCGACCCCGAACCCGACGTCTCGCCCGAGATCCACTGGCGCAACCGCCTGGCTGACGGCCTGCAGGAGAACCTGGGCCTGGTGCTGGCGAAGTCGGTGATCCACCTCGACGACCTCGGCGAGGGGTTCGAGACGCCCCTGGAGACGGCCGTCGAGTTCGGCACCCAGTACCGTCGCGACGGGTGGGGCCGCGGGCTGACGACGCTTGGCGCCATGGCGAATCTCTACCCCCGCGTCGACCACGACGAGAAGCTCCGTACCATGTACGTCGGCGTCGGCGAGGTGGCCGACAACTGCGCGGGCGAACCGCCCCGCTTCCCGCAGTACGAACTCGGCAACGCCGACCTCTCGGCCGACCGCCTCGGCGAGTGGTTCCGCGAGACCTGCGAGGTCCGCGACGACGACGGCGCCGAGCGCTGTCTGCGCACCGCCGCGGGCGTGCTCGACCCGGACGAGGTGGCCGCCATCGTCCTCGGGGCGGCGACGGACCACCTCTACATGAACTCGAGCCACACGCTGGATTTCGCCAACAAGGCCTTCGAGACGCTCGACCTGGTCGGCTGGGAGCACGCCGAGGACGTGCTGGCGTCGCTGGTGCCGGCCATCACCGACGCCCAGCGCGCCGAGGAGACCGGTGCCTGGCGCCAGCCCATCGACGTGGCCCAGCTCTGCTTCGACGCCCACGAGGACCTCCCGGACCTGGCGGCCGCGGGCGCCGACCGCGAGTGGGAGCGCCCCGGCGGGTTCGTCGCGGACCTGCTCGTCGACGACCCCCACGCCGTCGTCGACTCGCTCCGGGGCGCCGTCCGCGAGGGCGCGACGGCCGAACAGCTCACCCGGGCGGTCGCGCTCGCGGCGACCCGCCGGGTCGCCCAGTTCGGCACCAGCAACGAGTTCGGGGACTGGAACACCGTCCATCACACGTTCTCGTATGCCAACGCCGCCCACGCGTTCGCGCGGCGCACCGACGACCCCGTCGCCTACCGCCCGGCCTTCGACGGCGCGATGTCCGTGTATCTCGATCGCTTCCTCAATCAGCCCGCGGCGCCGATTCCCGACCCCGAGAGCGCCCCCGCGGGCGACCCCGCCGACCTGCGGGAGGACCTGCTGGCGGCCTTCGACGAACAGGGGCAGGTCGACCGGGCCGGGCAACTCGTGGCGGCGCACTTCGGCGCCGGCGGCGACCCCGACGCCCTCATCCGGACGCTCGCCCGTGGCCTCCTGCGCGAGGACGCCGGCTTCCACGAACTCCAGAGCCTCGAGGCCGCCGTCGCGCAGTTCGACCACGCCGAGACCGACGCCGAGCGGCGCCTCCCGCTGATCGCGACGGCCCGCTACCTGGCCGCGCACTTCCCGACCCAGCGCGAGCGAGAACAGACCTTCGACATCGCCCGCCGCCTGTTCCGCGGCGAGGCGCTGTACGCCGGCGAGTAGCCTCCCGGTTCCGGGCCACTCGTTTCAGGCCGTCGGGTCCGGATCGTGACAACTGGTTCCAGGCCGCTCCCTTCGGGTCGTGATTACCGGTTCCAGGCCGCCCCGTCCGGATCGAGATGGCGGTGCTCGCGCTCGATGCCCTCGATCTTCGCCACGTCCTCCGCGTCGAGTGCCAGGTCCCGGGCCGCCCAGTTGTCGGCGATGTGGTCCCGGCTCGTCGCCTTCGGGATGGCGACGACGTTGTCTTTGCTCGTCAGCCACGCGAGGCTGACCTGGGCGGGACTGACGCCGTGTTTCTCGGCCACCTCGACCACTTCCGGCACGTCGAAGACGTCCCCGCGGGCCAGCGGCGAGTACGCGACGAGGTAGTAGTCGTGCTCCTGGGCGTGGGCCACCAGTTCCTCCTGCTGGAGGAGCGGGTGCATCTCCACCTGGTTGGCGAACGCCGGCGCGTCCAGCACCTCCATCGCGCGCTCGACCTGGAAGGGCTCGAAGTTCGAGACGCCGACGTTGCGAATGGTCCCTGCCTCGACGAGTTCGTCGTAGGCCGGCAGCGTCTCCGCGGGTTCGTACTCTCCCAGCGGCCAGTGGACGTACAGCATGTCGAGATACTCGACGCCCAACCGGTCGAGGCTCCCCTCGGCCGTCTCGTGGACGGCGTCGTAGGTCAGCCCCGTCCCCTGCGAGTGGGCCTTCGTCGCGAGGAACACGTCCTCGCGGTCGACGTCCGCGGCTGCGATGCCCTCGCCGACGGCGTCCTCGTTGCCGTACATCTCGGCCGTGTCGACGTGGCGATATCCCATCTCGAGGGCCGTCCGCACGCTCTCCGTACACTCCTCCGGGTCGGTGTTCTGCCAGGTCCCGATGCCGATGGGCGGTAGCTCCGTCATACCCGACGGTTCGGAACCGGCTCCTATGGGCGTTGTGATCTTCTTTGAGATAGTTGCAGAATCAGTTCACGGCGCTGGCTGACTGGTACTGGGCGACTGGTACTGGGCGACTGGTACTGGCTGACTCGCCCTTGCGGTCGCGACTCTGGAAACGGGCTGGGGGTCTCAGGAAGACGACTCCTCGTCCTCGTCGTCGACGTCCTCGAAGTCCGCGTCCACGTACTCCTCGCCCTGGCCGCCGGCATCCGCGGCGCCGGCACCCGCGGCACCGGCGCCCGGCCCCGCACCGGGGCCCGGACCGGGACCTGCACCGGCCGCGCCGGCGCCGGCACCCGCGGCACCGCCGGCGCCCTCAGCGGCCTGCTGCTGGTACATCTGCTTGCCGATCTCCTGTAACTGCTCGGTGAGGGTCTCGGTGGCTTCCTCGTAGTCCTCCGTGGTGGCGTCCTCGTCCTCCAGGGTCTCCTCGACGTCGTCCATCGCGTCCTCGATGTCGGCGATCAGGTCCTCGTCGAGGTCCTCCTCGTTCTCCTCGACGAGGGTCTCGGCGCGGCGGACGGCCGACTCGGCCTCGTTGCGGGCCTCGATGCGCTCGCGGCGGCGTTCGTCCTCCTCGGCGTGCTCCTCGGCTTCCTGTTGCATCTCCTCGATCTGCTCGTCCGAGAGACCGGCCCCGCCCTCGATGGTGATCTCCTCGGAGTTGCCCGAGCCCTGGTCCTCGGCGGAGACGTTGACGATGCCGTTCTCGTCGATGGAGAAGGTCACCTCGATCTGGGGCGTGCCGGCGGGCGCGGGCGGGATGCCGGTCAGCGTGAACTCGCCGAGCAGTTCGTTCTCCTCGGCGATCTCGCGCTCGCCCTGGAAGACGCGGATCTGGACCTGCGTCTGGTTGGCCTGGGCGGTCGTGAACACCTTCGACTCCTCGGTCGGGATGGTGGTGTTCTTGTCGATCAGGCGCTCGAACAGCCCGCCCTTGACCTCGACGCCGAGCGACAGGGGCGTCACGTCGAGCAGGACGATGTCGTCGACGTCGCCCGAGAGGACCCCGCCCTGGATGGCCGCGCCCAGCGCCACGGCCTCGTCGGGGTTGACGTTCTTCTTGGGCTCCTGGCCGGTCATCTCCTCGACTTTCTCCTGGACCTGGGGCATGCGCGTCGACCCGCCGACGAGGATCACCTCGTCGATGTCGCTCTCGTCGTAGCCCGCGTCGGAGAGGGCCTGCTCGGTCGGGCCGACCGTCCGCTCGAGGAGGTCCTCGGTCAGCGACTCGAAGGTCGCCCGCGTCAGGCTCTCCTCGAGGTCGAGTGGCCCGTCGTCCGTGGTCGCGATGAACGGGAGGTTGATGCGGGTCTCCTTGCGCGAGGAGAGCTCGATCTTGGCCTCCTCGGCGGCGTCTTTCAGCCGCTGGAGGGCCTGGCGGTCCTCGCGCAGGTCGATGCCGTGCTCCTCCGCGAAGGAGTCGGCCAGGTAGTCGATGATGGCCTCGTCCCAGTCGTCGCCGCCGAGGTCGTTGTCGCCGTTGGTGGCGACGACCTCGTAGACGCCGCCGCCGAGGTCGAGGATGGACACGTCGAACGTCCCGCCGCCGAGGTCGTAGACGAGGACGGTCTGGTCGGACTCGTCGTCGAGGCCGTAGGCCATCGCGGCCGCGGTCGGCTCGTTGACGATGCGCTCGACCTCGAAGCCGGCGATCTCGCCGGCGTCCTTGGTGGCCTGGCGCTGGCGGTCGTTGAAGTACGCCGGCACCGTGATGACGGCCTTCTCGACCTCGTCGCCCAGGTACTCCTCGGCGTCGCGCTTGATCTTCTGGAGGATCATCGCCGACACCTGCTCGGGCGTGTACTCCTCCCCGTCGAGTTCGACCGTGTAGTCGTCCTCGCCCATGTGGCGCTTGATCGAGGCCACGGTGTGCTCGGGGTTCTTCACCGCCTGGTTCTTCGCGGGCTTGCCCACGAGGCGCTCCCCGTCGTCGAAGGCGACGACCGAGGGCGTCGTCCGCTCGCCCTCCGCGTTGACGATGATCTCCGGGTCGCCACCCTCCATGACCGCGAACGCGCTGTTCGTGGTCCCGAGGTCGATGCCCAGAATCTTGTTGCTCGCCATCTTGTTCGACTATACCCGATTGCACCGGTTAAAAGTTGCTAGATCGTACGCTCCGCGTTCGGCGATACGCGACTGCCTGCCGGCGGTTTCGACGCCCCGATCGACCGCCGACCGGTGGTTATATGCTGGACCGCAATACGACCGCTAGGGTTCGTCCACGTCGTCGCCCGATTCGACCCCGCTGGCCGCTTCTTCACTGTCGCCCGTTTCGTCGTCGCCCGCTTCGTCGTCGCCCGCTTCGGCCTCACCGTCAGCCGCCTCGGGCCCCTCGCTGACGGTCACCTGGGCCGTCCGGATCACCTTCCCCGCCATCTCGTAGCCCGGGCGGTGAACGTCCGCGACGGTCCCTTCGGGCTGGTCGGAGGCGACCCGCACCAGCACCTCGTGGCGGTGCGGATCGACATCGGCACCGGGTCCGGGTTCGACGCGCTCGACGTTCTCGCGGGCCAGTTCGTCGTCGAACTGCTGAAGCGTCGACTCGACGCCGCCGCGGATGTCGGTGCCCTCCTCCTGGTCGAGCGCGCGGGCGAGGTTGTCCCGCACGTCGAGCAGGCGCTCGATCAGGTCCTCGGTCGCCCGCTGGCGCTCCTCCTCGCGGCGCTTCTCCATGCGCTTCTTGTAGTTCTGGAAGTCCGCCTGCGTGCGCTTGAGCTTCGACTCCAGGTCCTCGATGTCGCTGTCTCGCTCCTCGAGTTCCGCCTCGCGCTCCTCGAGTTCGGCCTCGAGGGCGTCGATCTCGACGCGGAGCCCGGCGATCTCGCGCGCGAGGTCCTCGGGCTCGGTCTCGGCGACTCGCTCGACGAGTTCCTCGTCGATCGGCTCGTCGACCGCCGCGGCGGCCGCGTCCGCCGCATCGGCGTCTGTCCCCGCCTCGGCCGGCGACTCCTCGGCGTCGGCCGCGTCCTGCTCGCTCATGTGGGCAGGATAGCCGCGAACGGACAAAAGGGTTCAGAATCCGCCCGACGAATCGATCGCGCCCCGTCACGGTTTTGCCGCGCGGTCCCGAACCCCTGGTCGATGCTCCGGCTGACCTTCGAGGAAGGGACGATTCGCCTCGAGGGTGACCCGCCGCCGGACCTGCCGGGCGTCGAGTACGACGCGCGCACCGAGACGGCGCGCGCGTCGGCCTACCGGTACGCCGCGCTCCGCGACGCCCTCGCAGAGCGCGGGGTCGCCCACGAGGACCGCGTGCTCGATGCCCCCGCTCTCGATCTGACGACGACCTACGAACTCCGGGAGTACCAGCGGGCGGCGCTCGACGCCTGGACCGACGCCGGCCGGCGAGGCGTGCTGGAGTTGCCCACCGGGAGCGGGAAGACTGTCGTGGGCATCGCCGCGATGACCGCGCTCGACGTGCCGGCCCTCGTGGTCGTGCCGACCGTCGACCTCCTCGAGCAGTGGCAACGGGAACTCGAACGGGAGTTCGACGTCCCCGTGGGCCGTCTGGGCGGGGGCGAGCAGCGCGTCGCCGACGTGACCGTCGCCACCTACGACTCGGCGTACCTCCGGGCCGACGAACTCGGCGGCCGCTTCGGCCTCGTCGTGTTCGACGAGGTCCACCACCTCGGCGGCGAGGGGTACCGCGACGTCGCCCGCCTGCTGGCCGCGCCGGCCCGACTGGGCCTCACCGCCACCTTCGAGCGTCCCGACGGCGCCCACGAGGTGATCGCCGACCTCGTGGGACCGGTCGTCCACCGCCTCTCGGTCGACGACCTGGCCGGCGAGCACCTGGCCGACTACGACATCAAGCGCATCGAGGTGGCGCTGACCCCCGAGGAACGGGAAGTCTACGAGCGAAACCAGGAGACGTTCACGGACTACCTCGCCCGCTCGAACATTCAGATGCGCTCGGGCAGCGACTACCAGGAACTCGTCAAGCGCTCCGGGAACGACCCCGCGGCCCGCGAGGCGCTGCTCGCCAAGCAACGCGCCCGTGAGGTGATGATGAACGCCGACCGGAAGGTCGACCGCCTCGCCGGCCTCCTGGATCGTCACCGCGGCGACCGCGTGCTGGTGTTCGCGGCCCACACCGACCTCGTGTATCGCCTCTCCGAGCGCTTTCTCCTGCCGGCGATCACCCACGAGACGCCCGCCAGCGAACGGGCCGAGATCCTCGATCGGTTCCGCGAGGGGACCTACTCGCGGATCGTTACCGCGAACGTCCTCGACGAGGGGGTCGACGTCCCCGCGTGTAACGTCGGCGTGCTCCTGGCCGGCAGCGGGTCGGAACGGGAGTTCACCCAGCGGCTGGGACGGCTTCTCCGGCCGACCGACGACGGCGGTCGGGCGCTCCTCTACGAACTCGTCAGCGAGGAGACGGCCGAGGAGCGAGTGGCCCGGCGGCGACGGTGATTCCGTCGCGCGAATCGGACGGCGCGAAACGCAGCGAACGACGGGGGCCGCCGAGACGTCCGCCACTGCGTTTTAGCACGTCCGGTCCGAACGGAGTGACATGAGTTCCGCAGGCCCCCAGGGGCTCCAGGCCGTCCCCGACGAACTGCAGGACCGGCAGTCGTGGCTCGAGCCGTTCGACTGGTACCGCGAGATGCGCGAGGCGGCACCCGTACGGTACGATCCCGGGAGACGGACGTGGGACCTCTTCCGGTACGAGGACGTGAAGCGGGTCCTGAGCGACGACGAGACGTTCTCGGTGGATCCGCGCGAGGCCGAGGACTTCGTCGAGCCGGCGGAGCCGGGAGCGGGGCTCATCCTCGATACGATGCTGTTCGAGGACCCGCCGCGACACGACGAACTCCGCAGCGTCGTCGACGACTGGTTCCAGCCCCGGACGCTGGCCGACCGCGAGCCACACCTCCGGGAACTGGCGGGCGAGTTGCTCGAGGACGCCGTCGACGAGCGCGACGAGATGGACGTGATCGGGGATCTCGCCTACCCGTTCCCGGTGACGGTCATCGCGGAACTGCTCGGCGTCCCGTCCGCGGAGCGCGACCGGTTCAAGACGTGGTCTGACACCATCGTTGCGGCCGCGAGCGACGACGAGACCGGCGCGGAGTTCGTCGAGCGCCAGCAGCAGACCCAGATGGAGATGGCCCAGTACTTCCTCGAGGCCATCGAGGACCGCCGGGCGGATCCGCGCGAGGACCTCCTCTCGGTCATCGCCACCGCCGAGTCCGAGGCGGGGGGCCGCCTCTCCCGCGAGGAGGCGCTGGGCATGTGCATCCTGCTGCTCGTCGCGGGCAACATCACCACGACGAACCTCGTCGGGAACGCGGTGCGGTGCTTCGCCGAGGCCGACGCGGCGCTGTTCGAGGAGTTGCGGGGCGACGACCGCGCGCTCGCGACCGCCATCGAGGAGGTGCTGCGCTACCGGTCGCCGGTCCAGGCGATGAGCCGCGTCGCCACCGAGGACGTGACGCTGCGCGGCGAGACCATCCAGGCGGGCGACCGGCTCGTCGTCTGGCTCGGCTCGGCCAACCGCGACGAGCGCCGGTTCGAGGACGCCGAAACGTTCCGGCACGACCGGTCGCCCACAGGGCATCTGGGGTTCGGCCACGGCACCCACTACTGCCTGGGCGCGCCGCTGGCCCGCCTCGAGGCCAAGGTGGGCCTGTCGGAACTGCTCGACCGCGTCGAAGACGTGCGACTCGGGGACGGGCCGCTCCAGCCGACCCGGAGTTCGTTCATCTACGGCGTCCAGTCGCTCCCAATCGAGTACGAGAAACGCTAGGTCGGGCGGATAACTCGCGAGAGAAGCGAGACGACGTGGGTCACGAGTCGGTCTCGACCCGCGGGTCAAGCGCCGCGTAGGAGAGGTCCTGGATCACGTTGCCGAGGACGCCGACGCCGATGACCAGCAGGATCCCGCCCAGGATCACCGGGAGGTCCCGCTGGTCGACGGATCGGACGAGCAGCAGGCCGAAGCCGTCGATGCCGAGCAGCGTCTCGACGACGAACACCGAGAGCACGAGCAGGCCGATGGCCTCGGTGAACAGCATCGAGAAGATCGGGACCGCGGCGTTGCGCAACACGTGGACGGCGACCCGCCGGTCGGTGGCCCCCTTCGCCCTGACGAGGCGGACGAAGTCGGCGCTGGCGTACTCGCGAGCGTGGGCCCGCGAGTAGCTGACGTATCCGCCCAGAAGCGCCGCCGTCGTGAGCGCGATGGGGAGTAGGTAGCCAAAGACGAGTTCGGACTGTCCGACGACGCCGTCGAGCGCGAGCGACAGGAGGAGGCCCCCGATCCAGAAGCCCGGGACGGCAAACAGCACGTACGAGGAGCCGACGCCGGCGCCGGCGAGGCGACTCTCGGGTCGCAGCGCCGCGTACACGCCGATCAGGACGCCGACCGCGATGGCGAGGACGATGGCCGGCAGGACGTAGGTGGCGGTCCGGGCGGCGGCGTCCAGCACCGTCGGCAACACCCGGTCGCCGGTGGAAAACGAGTGGCCCCAGTGCAGCGTCACCATGTTCCCGAGCCAGTGGGCGTACTGGTCGAGCAGCGGGCGGTTCAGCCCGCGAGCCGACAGGTACTGCTCCCGGACGGCGTCGAGGTGGGCCTGGGAGGCGCCGCCGTACTGCATCGCCCGGACGCGCTGCTGGATGACCCAGTCCGGGGTGAGAGTGAACAGCGCGAACACGCCCGTCAGGACCGTCCACGCGGCCGCCAGTCCCATGACGACGCGCTTGGCGACGACGCGGAGGACCGTCACGGCGACCACCTCGTCCGGGGGACCGTCACGGCGACCACCCAGTCCGGGGGACCGTCACGGCGACCACCTCGTCCGGAGCGTCGCCCGAGACGTGAGCGGGCCGACAGGGGTGGAGGGCACGAGCACACCGGCCGAACACGCCCCCTCGGGTGAAAAAATCGCCGGTTTCTTTATGTGAGTGGGGGTCGCCGTTGTGGGTGGTCCCGAATGAGCCCCCCTGACGCCCCCCGCTTTCGGCAGGTCGACTGGGAGGAGATCGGCGCCGGCGGGTCCGCCCGCTCGACCAGCACCCGCGTACTGCTCGTCGGCCTGGCGATCCTCGCGGTCCTGTTCGGGTACAGTCTGACGGTCACCCACGGGTACCTCCTGCGGTCGTGGTCGGTCACGCCGCTCGACTGGCTCGCGATGCTCGCGACCGTGGTGCTCGCGGCATACGGCGTCGTCCCCGCAGTCGCGGAGTGGGAGACGACGAAACGCGTGCTCGCCGGCTTGCGTACACACCGGGGCGCCACGCTGGCTGGCCTCTTTCTCGTTGCGCTCGTGATCGTCGGCTTCCTCGGCCCGATCGTCCTCCCGACGCCCAAGCTACGCTTCCAGTACGCCTACAATCCGCCGTTCGGCTTCTCCTCGGGGATCACGCCCTCGCGCTGTGTCGGCGCGGTGACCGGCCCGGTGTTTCACCAGCGCTGTCACGGATCGCTCCTGGCCCCCCTCGGGACGAACAAGCGCGGCCTGCCGATGACGTACCTCCTCGTGACCGGCGCGCGGACGACGCTGTACGTGCTGGTCGTCACCGCCGCGTTCGTGGTGCCACTGGCCGCCGCCGTCGGGGTGGTCGCCGGCCTGCGGGGCGGTCTGGTCGACTCGCTGCTCACGGGGTACGTCGACGTCCAGATGAGCGTCCCCGCCATCGTCGTGTACTTCCTGGGCTACGCCTACTTCGGCCCCTCGCTGTTGTTGTTGCTGGTCGCGTTCGGCCTCTTTAGCTGGGGCGGCGTCGCGCGCCTCGTGCGAAGCGAGGTCCTCCAGCGCCGCGAGGACGGCCACGTGCTGGTCGCCCGCCAGCAGGGCGCCTCGTGGTCGTATCTCGCCCGCCGGCACGTCCTCCCCAACGTCACCAACACGCTGGTCCCGGCGGTGTTTCACCTGCTGGCCCTGCTCGTCCTGGTCGAGGCCGGCGTCGCCTTCCTCGGCTTCCACCAGCTCGAACTGTACTCGTGGGGGTCGACGATCAGCGAGTCGCTGAACGCCGCCGTCGGCGCCTACGTCCAGACCCGCGCCGAGTTCCCTGCCTACCGGATCTGGTGGGTGTCGACGTTTCCGGCGCTCGCGCTCGGGGCGACGCTGCTCTCCCTGAAACTGGTCGGCGACGGCCTCAGGGACGCGCTCGATCCGAGGGGGGAGCCATAGATGACGGCCGATCACCTGCTGGCGGTCGAGGGCCTCCGCACGCACGTCCGGACCGACGAGGGGACGACCCGCGCGGTCGACGGGGTGAGCTTCACCGTCGACCGCGGGGAGACGGTGTGTCTCGTCGGCGAGTCCGGCAGCGGCAAGACCGTCACCACCCAGTCGCTCACGCGGATCGTCCCGACGCCGCCGGCCGACATCGTGGACGGATCGGTCACCTTCGACGGGACGGACCTGCTCGCGGCCGACGACGCGACGCTGCGCTCGGTCCGGGGCGACCGGATCGCCCACGTGTTCCAGGACCCCCAGCGCGCCCTCGATCCCGTCTACACCGTCGGCGAACAGATCGTCGAGGCGATCCGAATCCACCGCGAGGTCTCACGGGCGGCCGCCCGCGAGCGCGGGGTCGAACTGCTCGGCCGCGTCGGCATCCCCCGTCCCGCCGTCCGGATCGACGACTACCCCCACGAGTTCTCCCAGGGGATGTGCCAGCGGGTCGCCGTCGCCGTCGCGCTGGCGGCCGACCCCGACCTGATCGTGGCCGACGAACCGACGACCGCACTCGACGTGACCGTGCAGGCCCGCCTGCTCGATCTCCTGTCGGAACTCACCGGCGACGACACCGCGCTGTTGCTGGTGACCCACGACCTGCGGGTCGTCGCCGCGGTGGCCGACCGCGTGCTCGTGATGTACGGCGGCACCGTCGTCGAGCGCGGGCCGACCGCGGCGGTGTTCGAGCGGCCGGCCCACCCGTACACGCAGGCGCTGTTCGACAGTTTCCGGGGGCTGCCCGCGAGCGAGGACTCGCCCGCACGGGTGGACGTTCCCATTGATGGGTGCCGGTTCCGCGAGGAGTGTCCCCACGCCGAGTCGGCCTGCGAGGGCGGCGAACAGCCCGCCTTCCACCCGGTCGACGGGGACGAGGCCCACGCCGCCTCCTGTGTCTACTACGCGGCCGATCGCGATCCCGGCCCGATCCTCGCGGAGGCGCGATCGCTGACGGAATCGGCGGTGTCGCCGGCGGGCGAGGACGATGGAATCGGAGGTGGGGCCGATGAGTGAGCGCGTCGCCGGCCGGGACGGGACGGACGAGGACCCGCTGCTCGCCGTCGAGGGACTCGAGACCCACTACCCCGTCAGGGAGGGACTGCTCCGGCGCGAGGTCGACCGCGTCCGGGCGGTCGACGGCGTGAGCTTCGACCTTCGGCGGGGGGAGGCGCTGGGCGTCGTCGGCGAGTCCGGCAGCGGCAAGACCACGCTCGCCCACTCCATCCTGGGGCTCGAGGAACCGACGGGCGGGTCGATCCGCTTCGACGGCCGGGCCGTGGGCGACCTGTCGGGCGACGCCCTCGACTCGTTTCGACGGCGGGTCCAGTTGATCGTCCAGGATCCCGGGGACGCGCTCAGCCCCCGGATGCGCGTCGGCGAGGCCGTCGCCGAACCGCTGGTACTCCACGGGATGGGGGACACCGAGCGCCGACGGGCCATCGTCGAGGACGCGCTGGAGCGGGTGGACCTCGCCGCCGGGGACGCCGACCGCTACCCACACGAGTTCTCGAGCGGCGAGCGCCAGCGGATCGCCATCGCCCGCGCGCTGGTCGTCGACCCGGACCTGCTCGTCGCGGACGAACCGACCAGCGCGCTCGACGGGCGCACGAAGGCCCGCGTCCTCGAACTGCTCGACGAGATCCGCCGCGAGTACGACGTCTCGCTTCTGTTCGTCAGCCACGACGTGGACGTGGTCGAGCGGTTCTGCGACCGCGTCGCCGTCATGTACCTGGGGGAACTCGTCGAGCGCGGGCCCGTGGGCGACGTGCTCTCGGCGCCGGCCCATCCCTACACCCGGCTGCTGGTCGATTCGGCGCCGAGCCTCGACCCGGGAGTCGGCGCGGGCGGGCGGCCGCTGACCGACGCGATGCCGGACGTGGCCGATCCGCCCGACGGCTGTCGGTTCCACTCCCGCTGTCCGGCGGTCATTCAGCCCGACGGCGTCGACCTGTCGCCGGAGCGCTGGCGGGCGGTGGCAGCGTTCCGGTTCACGCTCGAGGCCGGCGACCTGCCCGCCGCCGTCACCGGCGACGCGCCGGACGAAAAAACGGTCCGCGAGGCGTTCGACCTCCCCGAGTCGTTCCGGGATTCGACCGTCGAAGCGGCCGTCGACGACGCGGTCGCGGCCCTCGCGTCCGGCGCCCGGGACGAGGCGGTCGACCGGCTCGCCGAGACGTTCGAGACGGTGTGTGAGCGCGACGCGCCGGCGACGGTCCGGACCGACGACGGGCGGCCGGTGCTTTGTCACCGGTACGACGACGAGCGGACGGGCGAACCGCGGTCGCGCTGATCGCCCGACGACCACCCGGTGGCGGTCCGCGTCAGGTGCCGATCGAGATGTGCTGGAGGTTCACGTGGTCCCGGAACCACGACCACTCGACCGGGAACCCTACCCGGTAGGTCGAGCGCTCGCCGGGATCAAGCGACACGTCCACGCGTCGCTCGTGATCCTGCCCGTCCGGCCCCTGAATCACGACGCTCAGCGTCCGATCCCTGACCGTCTCCCCTCGGTTCCTGACGGTGAGCACGACGACGCTGTTACCGTCCTCGCCCTCCTCGAACCGGTAGTCGGGGAAGACGACGGCCTGCGGCGTCGCCGTCGGCGTCGGACTCGGCGTGGCCTCGGTCCCGCCCGGAGCGTCGGTGCCGCCGCCATCTCCGCCGCCTCCACCACAGCCAGCGAGTCCGCCGGCCGCGGCCGCCAGGGCTGTCAACAACCTTCGACGTTCCATGCGGGGCATCCAGCGCCCCGACCCTTGAATCTTCCCGATGCTACAACGGCGGCGAGAGCGTCACGAGCGGCACGTACTCGCCCGCCACGGGGTCGGCCCAGGAGGTCGCTCGTGACGGGTGCCTGCGGCCGAGCGCACCGCCGTCGCGCTTTTGGCGCTCGGCCGCGGACGGTCCGGTGTGCTCACGAAGGACCTCCTGCGCGTCTCGCGGGCCGGGGGCGGGTACCACCCGCAGTTCGCCGACGGGGACGACGAGGCCCTGGCCGCCCGGGTGCTCGGCACCTACCAGGGCCACGTCGGCGAGCCCCGCGAGCGACTCGCGGACGCGCTCGAGGACCTTGAGCGCGACGCCGCGGACTTCAAACTCGTCCGCGGGTTCGCCAAACTCCTCGAGCGGGAGGCCACCTTCGAGACGCGCTCGCCCGTCCCGCCCGGGCGGGCGCGCCGCGCGGCGTTCGCGGCCGCCGAGTCCGTCGGCGTCGTCACCGACGACGAGCGCCGACGGGCCCTCGAGCGCGCGGGCGAGCGCCTCGGCGTCGAGGCCGGGGCCGTCGAGCAGTCGCTGTACGCCGACCGCGACGTGCGCCAGGTCCTCGCGGCGGTCGACCCCCGGTGGGACCCCGCCGGCCTCGTCGCCCAGTACAACCTCTCGCTGGCCCAGACGGCGCTGTTCGACGCGACCGAGGTGCGCGTGCGCTGTTCGGATCCCCGCCGGGTCGTCTCGGCGGTCAAGCGCCTCCGCCTGATGTACGAGGTCCGCCGGACCGACGCGGGCCGCGAGGTGGTCGTCACCGGCCCCGACGCGCTCTTTCGCCGGACGCGCCGCTACGGGACCCGCTTCGCCCGCCTCCTGCGCTCGGTCGCCGGCACGGCCGACTGGCGGCTCGCGGCCACCATCGACGACCGGGGCACGGAGCGCGAACTCGTGCTGACCGACGCGGACGTCTCGGTGCCGGGCGTCGAGCCGATCACCGACGTCTCCTACGACAGCGGGATCGAGGCCGACTTCGCCGCCCGCTTCGAGGGGCTCGATCTGGACTGGACGCTGACCCGCGAGCCCGAACCGCTGGCCGCGGGCGCCCACGTCGTCATCCCGGACTTCGCGTTCGACTACGCGCCGGGCGGCGACCCCGAGGCCGGCCCCGAGTTCCGGGTGTTCTTCGAGATCATGGGCTTCTGGACGCCCGAGTACGTCGAGAAGAAACTGTCGCGACTCGCGGACCTCGAGGACGTGGAACTGCTGGTCGCCGTCGACGAGAGCCTCGGGGTCGGCGAGGAGATCGAGGCCCGCGACCACCGCGCGATTCCCTACTCGGGGTCGGTCCGCCTGAAGGACGTGGTCCGGGCGCTCGATCGCTACGAGGCCGACCTGGTGGCCGAGAGCGCGGACGCCCTGCCCGACGAACTGGTCCCCGACGCCGACGCCGTCGCGCTCGCGGACCTGGCCGCAGCGCGCGGAGTGAGCGAGGACGCCCTCGCCGACGTACGGTTCCCCGAGCACGAGCGCGTCGGCCGGACGCTCGTGCGCCCGCGGGTGCTCGCGGCACTCGGCGAGCGAATCGAGGCGGGGATGGCGCTCGCGGATCTCGAGGACCTGCTCGGGGAGTACGGCCTCGAGGAGGCCAGCGCGGTGCTGTCGGCACTGGGCTACCGCGTCGAGTGGGAGGGGCTGTCCGGCGGCACCGTCCGGGAGCGGTAGTCACGCCCCGCCGAGCTGGCACAGCCCCGCCGAGCAACTGCCGTCGGCGGGCGCGCGGTAGCCCACCGCCACCGCGAGGGCGGCGACGCCGACGCCCGCGGCGATCATCGCCGGGACGCCCCGATACAGCCCCGTCGCCACGAGCGCGAGGCTCACCCCGAGCAGGGAGTTGGCGATGCGGCCGCCGTAGTACGCGAGTGTCGCGCGGGCGCGTCGGAACACGGCCGGGGCTGAGGACTGCACCCCCGTAGCCGTTTGGGCGCGCGTCGACCCGTTGGGGCGGCCGGCCGTCGGCCTGTCGGAACGGCCGGCCGTCGGCCTGTCGGAACGGCCGGCCATCGGTCTGCTGGAGCGGCCGGCCGGCGGTCAGTCGAGCGGTTTCCGGTACAGCGCCAGCCCGAACGTACCGGCGTCGACGGAGACGGTGACGTCTCGCTCGTGGGCGAACCCCCGGGCCTCGTAGAAGGCCCGCGCGCCGTCCTGGTCGAGGCTGGTGTCGAGCACGAGTTCGCGGAACTCCCGTTCGCGGGCCGCAGTCTCGAGTCGGTCGAGCAGGGCGCTCCCGACGCCCGACCGCTGATGATCGGGGGCGACGCGCATCCGCTTGAGTTCCGCGGCCGGCGTCCGCAGGTCCGCGAAGGCCCCGGCGGTTCGGTCGGCGACGGGGCGAATCGCGCCCATCCCGACGATCCGGCCGTGATACGCCGCGACGAGGAACTCGCCGCCCGCCTCGACGTAGGCGGTCAGCGGGTCCCGGAGGTCCGCGTCCGGTCCGCCCTCGACGAACGCGCCCGCGTCCCGGAGCGCGACCTCGTGGAGATCACGGACGCGCTCGGCGTCGCCGGGCTCGACGCGTCGTATCTCACGCTCGCGCTTGTCGTGGCTCATAGATCGGGAACTCGCCGGCGAGTTCGGCCACCACGTCGCGGGCGTGCTGGCGGACGCGGACGTCGTCGGGGGCGTCGAGGACGCTGGCGACGCAGTCGGCCAGCCGGCGGGTCGCGTCGGCGTCGAACCCCCGCGTCGTGATGGCGGGCGTGCCGATGCGGACGCCGCTCGTGACCGTCGCCGCCCGGGGATCGCCCGGCACCGTCGACTTGTTGACCACGAGGCCGACGTCCTCGAGTGCACGCTCGGCCTCCGCGCCGGTGAGGTCGGGGTGGGTCGCCCGGAAGTCCACGAGCGCGAAGTGGACGTCCGTGCCGCCCGACACCAGATCGAACCCCCGGCGGTCGAGATGCTCGGCGAGGACGCGGGCGTTCTCGACGATCCGGGCGGCGTAGGCGTCGAACTCGGGGGTCTGGGCCTCCGCGAAGCCCGCCGCCTTCCCGGCGATATTGTGCATCAGCGGGCCGCCCTGCGTCCCCGGCATCACCGCCGTGTCGACGGCGTCGGCGAGCGCTTCGCCGCACAGCACCATCCCGCCGCGGCCCGCGCGGATCGTCTTGTGCGTCGAACCGGTGACCACGTCGGCGACGCCGACCGGCGAGGGGTGGACGCCCGCCGCGACCAGTCCCGTCAGGTGGGCGATGTCCGCGACGTGGTAGGCGTCGACGGCCTCGGCGATGGCCTGCATCTCCCGGAAGTCGACCTGCCGGGGGTACGCCGAGTAGCCCGAGACCAGCAGGTCCGGGTCGACCGCCGCGGCGCGCTCCCGGACGCGCTCGTAGTCGAGGCGGCCGCGTTCCTCGTCGACGCCGTAGTGGGCCACGTCGTACACGTCGTCGACCAGCGTGTACGGCTGGCCGTGGCTGAGGTGGCCGCCGTGGGAGAGTTTCAGCGAGAGGATGCGGTCGCCGGGATCGAGCAGTGCCTGGTAGGCCGCGAGGTTCGCGCTCGTCCCCGAGTGGAGCTGGACGTTCACGTGATCGGCGCCGAACAGGTCCCGGGCGCGCTCGGCGGCGAGTCGCTCCACCGCGTCGGCGTGCTCGCACCCGCCGTAGTAGCGGTCCCCGGGCGTTCCCTCCGCGTACTTGTTCGTCAGGACCGACCCCTGCGCGGCCAGGACGGCGTCGCTGGCGTGGTTCTCGCTGGCGATCAGCGACAGCGTCTCGCGCTGGCGGTCGCGCTCGGCCGCGAGTGCGGCGCTCAACTCCTCGTCGACGGGGGTCAGGTCCGTCGGCATGCCCGGAGGTGGTGCCCGGTAGCTCCTAAGAACTACGACATTTCTGTCGACACAACCGTTACTGTGTCGTCCATGCGTCACAGTACTTATGCCCCGCGGACCGGGAGAGCCTGCATGGACGTTCCGGAGCGAGTCCACCTGATGCCCGTCGGCTACGAGAACGACCGCATCGTCCTGCCGGCAGAGCGGTTGCGCGCCGACCGCGTCGTCCTGTTGCAGTACGCCGACGAGACGGACCACCCTTCCTACGCCGACGTGGTGCGCGAGCGCCTGGACGCGGCGGGCGTGACCCACGAGACGGTCCCGTGTGACATCTTCGACCTCTATGACTCCATCGGCACCGTCGCCGAGGTGGCGACCGAGTTCGCCGACCACGACGTGTTCGTCAACCTCGCCTCGGGGTCGAAGGTGACGGCCATCGGCGGGATGATCGCCTGCATGGCGACGGGCGCGACCCCCTACTACGTGCGCGCGGAGCGCTACGCCGCCGAGACCGACGACGACACCGCCGAGGGCGTGCGCGAGATAACGGAACTCCCGACCTACCCGATGGACAGCCCCGACCGCCAGCAGGTGGCGGCGATGGACTACCTGGCGACGGAAGGGCCGACCTCAAAGCGTGACCTCATCGCCCACGGCGAGGAGGCCGGCCTCCCGTTCGTCGCCGACTACGACGCCGACTCGCGCAAGGGCAAGTACCGCCGCCTCGACAGCCACGTGATCGACCCCCTCGCGGAACGGGAGTACGTCGCCCTCGATCCGGTCGGCCGGACGACCCGGGTGTCGCTGACCGACCGCGGGGCCGACACCCTGCGGGCGTTTCGCTACCTGCTGTCGACCTGACCCGGGTCGGGACACCGGACGTTCTTTCCCGTGGCCCCCGAGACGACGGATATGCGAACCAGTTTCAACGTTCCGGACGACCTCGTCGCGTCGTTCGACCGGGTCTGGAAGGCCGAGGGCATCGAGAACCGCTCGCGGGCCGTCCGCGAGGCGATGCGGGAGTTCGTCGAGGCCCACACCCGCCTCGAGGACACCACCGGCGAGGTGGTCGCGCTGGTCGGCTTCGACTACCGCCACCACGAGGTGATCGAACCCCTCCACGGCGTCCAGCACGACTACCAGGACGTGATCCAGAGCACGAGCCACACCCACCAGGGCGAGTGGTGTCTCGAGGCGCTGTTCTGCCGGGGACCGGCCGCGCGGGTCAGGGACCTGACCTACGCCCTGCGGGACTTCGACGGCGTGCGCCGGGTGCGGGTGATGGTGATCGACTCCGACCTCGAGTGAGCACCGAGAGCGCCGAGCGGCCGAGAAGATCCGCCACCAGCACCGTCCTGACCGGGAGCCGCCCGACGGGAGCGGGGACAGAGGTAAAGTCCGGGCGGCCGAACCACGGGGCATGTTCGACCCGGACGACCTCGCCGAGATCCGCGAGGGCAAGGAGCGCTGGGAGGCCGAAACTCTCGGGCCCACCCTCGACCGGTTCGGCGAGCGCGAGGAGACCTTCGAGACCGACACCGGGGGGATCGAACTCGAGCGCCTGTACACGCCGGCCGACGTGGCCGACCTCGAGTACGGGGCGGACCTGGGCTTTCCCGGCGAGGAACCGTTCACGCGGGGGGTCTACTCGACGATGTACCGCGGGCAACTGTGGACGATGCGCCAGTACGCCGGGATGGGCACCGCCGCCGAGACCAACGAGCGCTTTCACTACCTGCTGGAGGAGGGCCAGACCGGTCTCTCGATGGCCTTCGACCTGCCGACCCAGATGGGGTACGATTCGGACGACGCGATGGCCGCCGGGGAGGTCGGCAAGACCGGCGTCGCCATCGACTCCATCCGTGACATGGAGCGGGTGTTCGACGGCATCCCGCTGGACGAGGTGTCGACCAGCATGACGATCAACGCGCCCGCCGTCGTCCTGCTGGCGATGTACGTCGCCGTCGGCGACCGGCAGGGCGTCGACCGCGAGCAACTGCGGGGGACCATCCAGAACGACGTGCTCAAGGAGTACGTGGCGCGCAACACCTACATCTACCCGCCCGAGCCCTCGATGCGCATCGTCACGGACATCTTCGACTTTTGCGCCGAGGAGACGCCGAACTTCAACACCATCTCCATCTCCGGCTATCACATCCGCGAGGCCGGCGCCACCGCCGCCCAGGAGATCGCGTTCACGCTCGGCGACGGCATCGAGTACGTCGAGGCGGCACTGGAGGCGGGCCTCGACGTGGACGCGTTCGCCCCGCAACTGTCCTTTTTCTTCGCCGCCCACAACGACATCCTGGAGGAGGTGGCGAAGTTCCGCGCCGCCCGCCGCCTGTGGGCCCGCATCATGGACGAACGCTTCGGCGCGGAGACGGCGGCCGCCAAGCAACTGAAGTTCCACACCCAGACCGCCGGCTCCACCCTGACCGCCCAGCAGGTCGAGAACAACGTCGTCCGCGTGGCCTACCAGGCGCTCGCGGCGGTGCTTGGCGGTACCCAGAGCCTCCACACCAACGGGAAGGACGAGGCGGTCGGCCTGCCGACCGAGCAGTCCGTGCGCACCGCGCTGCGGACCCAGCAGATCCTCGCCCACGAGTCCGGCGTGGCCGACACCGTCGACCCGCTGGCCGGGTCCTACGCCGTCGAGTCGCTCACCGACGAACTGGCGGCCGAGGCCCGCGAGATCCTCGACGCGGTCGCGGAGCGCGGCGGGATGACCGCGGCCATCGAGGCCCAGTGGGTCCAGCGACAGATCCAGGACGTGGCCTACGAGCGCCAGCAGGAACAGGAGGCCGGCGAGCGCGTCGTGGTCGGCGTCAACGCCTTCGAGAGCGACGAGGCGGAGTCGGTCGACATCGCGGAGGTCGACGAGACCCAGGAGCGACGCCAGCGGGAGGCGGTCCAGCGCGTGCGCGAGGAGCGCGACGACGAGTCCGTCGAGAGCGCCCTCGAGGCGTTGCGCGCGACGGCCGAGGGCGAGGACAACCTCGTCCCCGCGGTGATCGACGCCGTGAAGGCCGAGGCCACGACCGGCGAGATCTGTGACGTGCTCCGGGACGTCTTCGGGGAGTACCAGCCCGCCTCGTCGCTGTGAGGGGGCCGCCGTCCGGGAGTACCGGCCCGCCTCGTCGCTGTGAGGGCGGCCGGCGTCCGGGAGTACCGGCCCGCCTCGTCGCAGTGAGAGCGCCCGCCGTCGGGGCCCTTCAGGACGTGCGTCGCCGGGAGTTAAGCACGTGCCGACCCCAGGGCCGACATGGAGTTTCACCACGCCGGCGTCGCGACCGACGACGCCGACGCGCTGGCGGACCTGTACGGGACCGTGCTGGGCGCGCCGGTCGTCCACGAGGAGCGACTGGACACGCTCGCGGTCACGTTTCTCGACCTCGGTAACGGTTACTTCGAGTTGCTCGAACCGCTCGACGAGAGCGACACCGTGGCCCGCTACATCGAGCGCGAGGGACCGGGCATCCACCACGTCGCGCTGGCGACGGCGGACGTCCAGGGGGCGATCGACGCGGCCCGCGAGGCGGGCGTCCAGCCCATCGACGAGACCCCCCGGGCGGGCGCGTGGGGTCACGAGGTCGCCTTCCTCCACCCGGATTCGACGGGGGGCGTGCTGCTCGAGTTCGTCGGCGCGTGACCTGTCGGTTCGCTGGCGGGGAGAGCAAAAAGGACTTATTCGCCCCACCGGTCGGGGGGAGTATGAAGGCAGTCGTGCTCGCCGGCGGGTACGCGACGCGGCTCTGGCCCGTGACAAAGCAGCGCCCGAAGATGCTTCTCCCGGTCGGCGAGACGACAGTCATCGACAGGATCCTCACCGAACTCGAGTCCGACGACCGCATCGACGAGGTGTTCGTCTCGACCAACGAGCGGTTCGCCGAGGATTTCGAGGACCACGTGGCCGAGACCGGGCTCGAGAAGCCCCAGCTCACCGTCGAGGAGACCTCCGAGGAAGCGGAGAAGTTCGGCGTCATCGGCGCGCTCGCCCAGCTCGTCGAGCGGGAGGGCATCGCCGACGAGGACCTGCTGGTGATCGCCGGCGACAACCTCATCAGCTTCGACGTTTCGGCGTTCGTCGACTTCTTCGAGCGCAAGGGGACCCCGACCATCGCCGCCTACGACGTGGGGTCGCGGGAACTCGCCAAGTCCTACGGGCTGGTCGATCTCGACGGCGACCAGGTCGTCGACTTCCAGGAGAAGCCCGCGGACCCCAAGAGCACGCTCGTCTCCATCGCCTGCTACGCCTACCCCGCCGACAGCGTCCGCTTCGAGGAGTATCTCGACGAGGGGAACAACCCCGACGAACCGGGCTGGTACGTCCAGTGGCTCGTCGACGACGAACCGGTCAACGCCTTCACCTTCGACGGCGCCTGGTTCGACATCGGGACGCCCGAGAGCTACCTCGACGCCGTCGCCTGGGAACTGGACGGTCGGAACCTGATCGACGAGTCGGCCACCATCGAGAACACCACCGTCGGCGAGAACGTCCACGTCCTCGCGGACGCCGAGGTGGTCAACTCCTCGCTGGACCGGGCCATCGTCTTCCCCGAAGCGACGATCCGGGACTGTGACATCCGGGACTCCATCATCGACCGCGAGACCCACGTCGAGAACCTCGACCTGGCCGGCGCGATGATCGGCGCCCACACCCACATCGCCAACGGGCACTGATCCCCCGAGCGGCCGTCCTGTCTACCGCCGGGCGAGAGAGACGCCGATCGCGAGTCCCGCCACCAGCGCGCCGAGGACCAGCGGGACCGTGTCGCGCTCGCCGAAATCCCAGCCGAGCGCGACGGTCCCGACGACGGCGATCGCGAAGACGGCGAGGCCGACGTACTGGAGGGGGCGCGAGTTCGAGGCGCGGCCGGGCATACCGTCCGGTGCGCAGCGACGCCTCATAAGGGTCCGGTCCCGGACCGCTCACCGGAGGCGCGCGTCGGTGATCTGCAGGGTGCCCCGCGTGCCGTCGAACGCCGTCTCGTAGTCCAGGTCGATCCGGCGGTCCATGTGGGGGGCGTCGACGACCAGCGTCTCGAACTCGCCGCCCTCCCCGAGCGGGTGGACGCCGCGGCGCTCCTGCAGGTCCGCGAGGTCGGCCAGCGCGTCCGCGTCGAGGCGGCGACCCAACCAGGACTCGTCGAGGCCGTCGGCGGCCACCCGGACGATCAAGATCTCGAAGCCCGCGTCGAGCATCACGTCGGCCAGGTCCCAGGGATCGCGCTGCCAGAGCGGCGCGAACAGTTCGGCGTCGAGGCGATCGCACAGTCCCTCGATGCGCGAGGTCTGGTACTCGCTCTCGACGGCACCCGCGGTGACGCCGGCGACGCCGCCCGAAAGAGTCGCGTCGAGGTCGCCCAGCGCTGCCGCCAGCGGTTCGAGTTCGGCGTCGCCCTGCGCCCCGGCGTCGGTCGCGGCCTCGGCCTCGAAGTCGTCGGGTTCGACCTCGACCAGTCGGATGCCGATGCTCTCGGCCGCGAGCGCCGCCAGTCGCGTCGCCGGCACGTGGTACATGTAGGAGTCGCCCGCGGGGTGGACGGTGACGAGGCGCTCGACCGGGAGGCCGCGCTCGAGGGCCCGGTACAGCGCCCACGAGGAGTCTTTCCCGCCGGAGAAGAGGCTCACCCAGGCCCCGTCACCGGCAGTTCGGTCCGCGTCACCGGCAGTTCGGTCCGCGTCACCGGCAGTTCGGTCCGCGTC
>JBDGUH010000032.1:7557-8962 GCA_042216055.1 Haloarculaceae archaeon | reverse complement strand
TTCGGTCCGCGTCACCGGCAGTTCGGTCCGCGTCACCGGCAGTTCGGTCCGCGTCACCGGCAGTTCGGTCCGCGTCGTCTGCCATGCGCTCCGCTCGGCGGTCGAGCGGGAAGGTCCTTTCTATCCCGCACCCGGCGGGCGGCAGGCCGGATCACTCGGGCAGTTCCTCCTCGACGCTCGTGCCCGAGACGTAGGTGGCAAAGCGCACGCCGACCAGGCTGACGACGATGCTCGCGAGGATGAACAGCGCGAGGCGGGTGCCGGCCTCGAGGGCCAGCGTCTCGATCTTCAGGGGACCGATCTCGGTCTGGGCGATCCGGAACGGGCCGAGGACGCCCCCGCGCTCGAGGAAGTACCCCGAGAACCCCCGGACCAGGAGCGCGACGGCCACGACCCCGAACGGGAGGTTCAGGTACGCCGACCGGATCCCCTCCCGCTGGATGAGTTCGTCGAGCAGGCGCCCGGTCGAGGCCGCGAGCGCGGCCGCCGTCAGCCACGGCGCGCTGTCGTAGACGAAGCGACTCGCCGCGAGGAAGGTGCTCGCGTCGCCCGTCGCGCGCACGCCCAGCGCCCCCGCGAACACCCCCACGAGCGTCAGGCCGCCGGCGACGACGTAGGTGACAAGCGACACCTGACCGGAGTACAGCGCCTCCCGGATCTGGCCCGGCAGGCGCGCCAGGTAGGCGTCGACGCCCAGCCCCTTGTAGATGAGAAAGACCCCCGCCGCGGCCGCGACGGCACCCACCGCGAACGCGGGGCTGGACAGCAACAGCAGGAAGGGCACCGCGATCAGCGCCACGCCCATCGGCACCAGCACGGTCCGGCGGAGTTGCTCGTCGGCGAGGAACTGCTTGAGCAGGTAGTACGTCGACTCGAGGTCGCGGGCCTGCCTGACGACCACGCGGTCGACGGCGTCGACGGTCATCCGGCTCTCGAGGATCGGCACGAGGCGCTCGTCCTCGGCGCTGTCGAGTACCACCACCGCCGAGTCGGGGTCGTACTCCTCGACGAGTTCGTCCGTCTGGCCGGCGACCGCCCGGTCGGCGGCGACCCCGTCGCCCGCGTCCCCGACCACGGCGACGATCGTCTCCTCGCCGTCCGCCTCGAGGTCGCGGGACACCCGCAGCGCCTCCAGGAGACAGTTGATCCGGCTGTCCTCCGGGTCCTCGATGCCGAGGTCGGTGACCAGCGACTCGACGGCCTCGCGGCCGGCGACCGGGAGCTGTCGCTCCGGCGTCACGGGGCTTCCCCGGTCGAGACAGACCACGAGCGTACTCACGGGTTGCCAGAGACGGTCCCGGGATAAAAATCCTGCCGGGTGGTCCACCTGCCGATCGACGAACCCCCGTCGTCACTCCCTGAACGACAGGCCCTCGATGTCACCCGGGCTGACGCTGGCGATGCC
>JBDGUH010000032.1:0-7457 GCA_042216055.1 Haloarculaceae archaeon | reverse complement strand
GTCACTCCCTGAACGACAGGCCCTCGATGTCACCCGGGCTGACGCTGGCGATGCCGGCCCCGAGCGCGAACGCGACGGACTGGGCACCGCCGCGAAGCCGCTGTGCCAGGCCGCGCTCGGGGCGGAACTCACGGACTTCGACCCGGCCGCCGATCAGTTCCGCGAGGCGTTCCTCGACGGCCTCGCGCGTGCCAATCTCGTCGACCAGCCCGCGCTCGTCGGCCTCGGCACCGAGATAGACCCGTGCCTCTGTCTCCCGGACAGCGTCCGGATCGAGGTCTCGCCCGTCCGCCACGGTCTCGACGAACTGGTCGTAGTAGTCGTCGACCAGCCCCTGGAGGTACTCGCGCTCGTCGTCCTCGATGTCCCGCAGGGGCGTCCCGGCGTCCTTGTACTCGCCGGCGGTGAACTGCTCGTAGGAGACGCCGAGACGGTCCGCGAGGTCGGCCGCGGTGATCCGCGAGCCGACGACGCCGATCGACCCGACGATCGACCCCTCGCGGGCCCACAGTTCGTCACAGCCGCTGGCGATGTCGTAGCCGCCCGAGGCGCACACGTCGGTCGCGTAGGCGACCGTCGGGCCGTCGAAGCGCTCGGCGGCCAGCCGGATATCCTCGCTCGGGACGATCTCGCCGCCGGGCGTGTTAAGTTTCACCAGCAGCGCCTCGGCACTGCGGTCCGCGTCGGCGCGCTCGATCTGCTCGACGACCTCGTCGGCGGTCGTCCCCACCGGCGAACTGACGAACGACCCGCCGCCGTCCCGCGTGATCGTCCCCTCGACGGCGACCTCGGCGACGGTGTAGTCGGGCAGGAGACCGCTGGCGAGGTTGCCGCCGACTCGCAGCGCCGTCGCGACCGTCGCGAGCACGAGCACGATCCCGAGCAGGTCGGCCAGGTCGGCCGGCCGGCGGACGAACAGCAGCCAACCCGCCACCGCCGCGAGGAGGCCCACGGCCAGCACGAGTGCCAGTCTGGCGATCGTCCTGGCGACCGTCATTGATACATGCCGAGCGGGCCCGCCCGGGTGCTGGCCTCGTCGGCCTGCTGCATCTGCTGGGCCAGCCGCTCCTTCGCGCGGCTGATCTCCTCGGCCTGCTCGACCAGCCGATCGGTGTCGATCCCGATCCCGGCGATGGGGGCGATGCCGTCCCGTAGGAGGATCCGCGCCGACTCCGGATCGGGGAACTGGGCGTCGGCCTCGACGATGAGGCCCACCGCTCCCAGCCCCGCGCGGTCGGCCTCGTGGAGCAGCGCCCCCGTCGGCCCGCTGACCGCGCCGTCGTCGTCCGGCGGGTCCACGTCGGCGTCCTCGAGCAGGCCCTCGCCGTCGCCCGTGGCGATCCCGGACAGCGCCGGGACGCCGTCCTTCTCGGCGGGACGGCCGCTCAGGTAGATCGGCGTGGCGTCACGGTCGACGATCCACTCGGTCACGTGGGCGGCGAACTCGTCGGCCGCCCGGGGGGAGATGGGGACGTCGCTCTGCAGGACCAGCAGGTCGCGCTCGGCGTCGACGTGAATTCGGACCGGGTGCTCGACCGCCCGCTCGCCCTCGCGGTAGACGGCAACCTCCGGGATGCCCTCGCAGTCGATCGTCGCCATCGCCGGCATGTCGTAGCTCTCGACCAGGTGGTCGGCCGCGATTTTCCCGACCAGTCCGACGCCGGGAAGCCCCTCGACGAGCACCGGCGCGTCCAGTTCGACGTCCTCGCGGAGCAGCGAAACCTGTGCCATGCCCATACGTGGGGCATCTCGGGACATAACGTTGGGGCCGGCGCTCCGAAACCGACAAGCCACGCGACCGGCAACCCCCGGTCGATGGACGTCCTGGCGCGCTACGAGCCGCTGATCGACGACTACGAGGCGTTCCGCGAGGCCTGCGAGCGCCCGCTACCTCACGCCGTTCGGGTCAACACCATCAAGGCCACCGTCGACCGGGCCGCGCGGGCGCTCGACGCCGACGGCGTCGCCCACGACCCCATCGAGTGGGCGCCGACGATGTTCCGTCTCCCCGAGGACCAGCCGGGCGACAACTGGCCGTACGTCCACGGGTGGCTCCACGGACAGGAAGAGGTGTCGGCGCTCCCGGCGCAAGTGCTTGATCCGCAACCGGGCGAACGCGTCTGGGACGCCTGCGCCGCGCCCGGCAGCAAGACGACGCAACTCGCGGCGCTGATGGACGACCGGGGCCTGCTCGTCGGCACCGACGCCAATCTCGGGCGCATCTCCGCGCTGCGCTCGAACGCCGAGCGCCTGGGCGTGACGAACCTCGCGGTCACCAACGAAGACGCCCGCAACCACTCGCTCAAGCCCTTCGACGGCGAGCAGTACGACCGCGTGCTGGCCGACGTGCCCTGCTCGTGTGAGGGGACCATCCGCAAGAACCCCGACGCGCTCGACGAGTGGGCCATGGAACACGTCGCCGGCGTCGCGGGCGTCCAGAGGGGCATCCTCGAACGGGCGGTGCAGGTGACCCGACCCGGGGGGACGGTCGTCTACTCCACCTGCACGTTCGCCCCCGAGGAGAACGAGGCGGTCCTGGATCACGCCCTCGAGGCGACGGAGTGCCGACTGATCGAACCCGACCTCCCGCTCGCTGCCGCGCCGGGCGTCACCGAGTGGGACGGGTCGTCCTTCGATCCCTCCGTCGAGAAGGCCCGCCGGATCTACCCGCACTTCGAGGACACCGGCGGTTTCTTCGTCGCGAAACTGGAGGTGACCGGATGAACGAGAGCCAGCGCTTCGACCGCCTCCCCGCGACCGAGGGCGACCGCGAGGACCCCGACGCGGCCGACCACCGCCCCACCCGCGCGGCCGTCCTCGAGTTCTGGGACGACCGGTACGGCGTCGACCCCGCGGCGTTCGAGGAGTACACCTTCTGGGAGCGAGGCAAGGGGAAAGTCTGGGCGTTCCGTGGCGACCTCCCCTCGCCGGTCGCCATCGAAGCGCTCGGGATCACGTTCCTGCGCACCCGCGGCGAGCACTGGAAGCCCACGACGGACGCCGTCCAGCGGTTCGGCGACCACGCCAGCGAGAACGTCGTCGACCTGCGCCCCGAGCAGGCCCGGCGCTTTCTCGCCGGAAAGGACCAGGAGATCCCGTGGGACGGCGACTGGGGCTACCTGATCGCCGCCCACGACCTGGCGGGCGAGCGCGAACCGATCGGGGTGGGACTGTACCTCAACGGCGAACTGCGCTCGCAGGTGCCCAGGGGCAGGCGTCGGGACCTCTAGCGCCGAACGGCCAGCAGGAGTTTCAACGATGCCCGACGACGTTCCGCTCGGGGCGCTATGGATTCGACGAACGCGACGGAGACGGTACGACTGTACGGCGCGGCAATCGCCATCGTGTCGGGGCTGTACTCGCTGATCTCGGCGACGGCTCCCGGCGGGATGCTGGGCTCGAACAGCGGCCTCCTCATGGCGCTGCTCGGCGTCGTGGTGGTCGTCCACGGCGTCGTCCTGCTGACGCCGTACGCCGCCCGACTCGGCGACGCGAGCGGGCCCCTGATGATCGGGTACTCGCTCGTGATGTTGCTCAATCAGGCGCTGGTCGGCGTCACCGGGAGTGCGAACTGGGGAATGGGCGGAATGGGGTCGGGCATGAACGGCGGGATGGGCGGGATGGGATCGACGATGACCGCCGGGATGGCCTGGGACCCGGGAATGGTCGCGCTCGCGATCCTGATGTTGCTCAGCGGGGCCGTCATGACGAACCGTTCCGGTAGCAACGCGGGAATGTGACGGCCCCGTTGCACCCCGAGACGACCCGTCGGGCGTCTCCCCCGGGCGGATCACACGCCAGCAGGCAGTCGGACCGACACCCGGCTGTACCGATCCGTCCTGGCCGGCGACCCGGATGTACCGATCCGTCCCGGCCGGTGCTCGGCTACCCCTCCACGTCGACGACGATTCGATGGGTCGAAACGTAGACAGCGGGGATCCCACCGCCGGTCTGGACACGGCAGGCCACCCGCCGCGGCGAGGTCGTGCGCTCGTTGAAGCAGTCGAAGCCGGCGTCGCTGAGCGCCGACCGCCACAGCGACGCGCGCGGCGACGTGACGTTGACGGTGACGTTCTCGTAGCGCCCGGCGGTGTCCGCGATCGGCACGTTCGAGCGCCGCTCGTTGGCCCGCACGAGCACCGTCGAGCCGCTGAAACTCCGGGTCCCGTTGGTCCGCAGTCCCAGGACCGGCACGTACACGCGGTCCGACCGGGCGACGACGGGCGCCCGGTTCAACACGATGCCGCCGCCCCGGTCCTGCCGGAACACCATCCCCCCGACGTACACGAGTTTCGCGCCGCCCTCGCCCCTGAAGATCAGCGGCCGCGTCGTCCGCTCGACGGACGCGTCGATCCGCTCTGGCGTGTCGGCGTCCCGTGCCGTCACGTTGATCGTCACGTTCTCCCCGGTGTACAGCGACGCGCTCCCGACGTTGATCTCGGTCGCCCTGCTCGGGGCGGCGCGCTCGTACACGTCCGCCATGTTGTCCGCGAGCACGTCGAAGGCCCGCTCCGCGTTGTTGATCTGGGTCGCGTCACGGGCCGACCGGAGCGTGCCGAGGCCGCTGACCGACACCACCGCGATGGACGCCAGGATCAGCGTGAACACGAGGACGTAGCTCAGCACCTCGCTGACGGCCCGGTCGTCCATCGCGGCGCGTACACGACCGTCCGGCGTCCTCCTCGTGCGATCAGTCATTCTCGATCACCAGGGCGCCGGCGCCCGTCACGTTGTCATAGCGGACGACGATCGTTCCTCCGTCGGCTGCCCCCGCCTGGACGCTCCGGTCGACCGACAGCGGGACCGACACCGTCACCTCGGGGTCGGTCGCGGTCAACACGAGGCGGGCCGGGCCGCTCTCCAGCGCCACGTCGTAGGTCGTCCCGGCGACGGCGTCCGGGTGATCGCGCTCGATCGCGACGACCGTCGGGCCCCTCCCGGCGGTCGCGAGGCGGTCGGCCCGCTGGAGGTCCGCGGCCACCTGCTGGCCGACGACACGGAGTTCCGAGCGCACCACCTGCTCGCGCTGGCCCGAGACGAACTGGCCGCCCGTGAACAGCAGCCCCGACACCAGGACGGCGGCGATAGCCAGCGTCAGCGTGTAGCTCACCGTCGTCGAGACGGCGCGCTCATCCATCGGGCTCACCCGGAGCGACCCGGACGTCGGTCTCGAAGTGGAGGTCCGGCGTGTCGTGGACCAGATGCACGACCACGGCGTACACTGCGGGCGTGGCGTAGGGGCCGGCGTCGGCCTTGGACCCCCCTGTGTTGATCGTCCCGCCGTCGACGACCAGCGAGTAGTTGCCCCTGACGGCGCCCCCGTGCTGGTAGTGGAGGGTCAGGCCCCCGCTGGCCGCCGTCCAGGCGGTCAGGCTCGGACACGGCCGGCCCGCCACCGTCCCGCCCGTCACGTCGACCGTGAAGTTGCGCGGCGATCCGGGGACGTGGCACCGCCCCAGCGTCGTCCCGCCGCGGACGATCCAGACGGTGGCGCCGCTGCCGTCGTCGCCGACGTGGATCTCCCAGGGGTCACCGGACCCCGTCAGGTTCGCGATGAACTCGTCGCCGTAGTTCTGTGGCGACTGATCGACCTGGTCGTCGACGACGCTCGCGCGGTCGAACTCGATCTCGAAGGCCCTGATTCCGTTGGCGTTGGCCGCCACGTCCCAGTTCGGTCCGGTCCCCGCGGCCTGCCCGAAGCCCGATCCGCCCGAGGCGTTGTCGGCGATGCGAGTCCCGCCGTCGAAGCCGCCGTACTCGATCGCGGTGATCCGGCCGTTGTCCGCGCCGAAGTAGCCCGTCTGGTTGCTGGCGTTGCGCACGCCCCGCCGGAGCGCCGCGTCCCGGTCGCTCGTGTTGTACACGTTCACCTGCTCGATCACCGCCCCGACGTTGTCTAACACCTCGCTCCGGACGATCAGCGCGTCGCCGCTCCCGGCGGTCTCGGCGCGACTCGCGATGTTGCCCGTGTAGATGGCGGCGTTCGCGATCACCGCAAGCGACACGAACACGACGCCCAGCACGACCGCCCCGAGGAGGACGATCTGGGCGCGGTCGCGCGACGCTTTCCCGACGGGTGGACTCAGATCCGCCACGCGACCACCTCCACGCGGATCACGTTGTACACCGGCGACCCGTCGTGCAGTTCCGGCGCGTAGAACGTCGAACTGTTCGACACCGGCACGGTCGTCTCGGTGCCGTCCTCGGCGATCAGCGTCGCGTTGTCGGTCAGGACGACGTTACGCGCGGCCGTCACCGCGTTGTCGCTGGGGACGCCCCGATAGATCAGGCGCACCCGGTTTGCCCCCCCGTCCGGGAGGCCGTACACCAGGTAGACGTTGAACGCCACGCTGTCCGCGTACGTCCGGTCGAGCATCCGCGCCAGCGCCAGGCCGTCCGGCGTCTCGTCCGTGTAATAGCCCAGCCGCGAGACGTTGTGAAACCGCCCCGCCGACTCGTTCCAGTACAGCGCGGCGTCCCGGAGCGTCCCGTTCTCGGCCGCGGCCGCGAGGACGCCGCTGGCGGCCGCCCGCTGCTGGTTCTCGATGTGCTGGCTCGACGTGCTCGCCGACAGCGGCGTGACGGCGGTCATCTGCAGGGCGAACACGAGGCTCGACAGCAACACCAGGCCCGCCACGATGGCCTCCAGCGTGTGTGCCTGTCCTCGCTCCACGGTTACCACGCCCTCACGTACAGCGTCACGTCGCGCCCGTCCAGCGAGACGACCCGCCGGGCGACCACCACGCGGTCGTTGGCCGACGGCGGACTGTCGCCGGCGCGCAGTTCCACGTCGCCCGCCCCCGGGTTGCACGCGCCCGCCGTCCGCTCGACCAGTCGTTCGTTCGCACTGTCCCAGCACAACTGCTCGCCCGCCGCCGTCGAGAGGTTCCGCTCGACGGTCACGTTCAGGTGCTGGCGGTCGCCCACGCCGACCCGCTGTTCGAGTGTCCCGCCGGTCGCGTAACGACACCCGTCCGTCCCCGGCGCCGCGCCGCCGAAGAAGTCGAGCGTACACGTCCGCTCGAGGACGAACGGCTCCCGCGGGGTGCCCAGCGTCTCCTCGACGAGCTGGTCCGCGACCCGGTTCGAGAGGACCGTCTCCTCGCTCGTCCCGCCCGTAAACGGGGAGAGCAATCCCGGCACGAACAGGAACACGAACAGGATGACCGCGAGGAAGACGCTGATGCCGACTGCGAAATCGAGTGTCGTCTGGGCCCGCATCAGGTCCTCCCGGTCACGGTCGCTCGCTGCCCCCTTCGCGCGCTGTGACCCTGTCCGATCATTGTCGACGCCCGTCCTCGCGTCCAATTCTTTACGTAGGGTCACGCCCGAATCTCTTAGCCGTTGTGGCCGTTCGGCCCGCGGGTTCGATGGCTTTATCAAAGCCCGTCGGATAGCAGGGGGTGCGGGCTCGTAGATCAGTGGTAGATCACTCCCTTGGCATGGGAGAGGCCCCG
>JBDGUH010000063.1:8168-49232 GCA_042216055.1 Haloarculaceae archaeon | reverse complement strand
GCCTCCGGACCGGTCGATCTCTGGCGATGATGAGGGGCCTCCGGACCGGTCGATCTCTGGCGATGATGAGGGGCCTCCGGACCGGTCGATCGACGACGAGAAGCGGGATGCAGGTCGGTCGAGCGCCGATGAAAAGAGCTATTCAGATCGCTGCCACACCGCCCGAACATGCGCGTCTCGGTCGTCGTCTGTGAACACTCGCTCGACCGCTACGCCGACGTTCGGGAGGCGGCCGAGAGCGTCCTCGGGCAGACTCACGACGACGTGGAACTGGTCCTCGTCTCCGACGGGAACGCGGTGGTGTGTGAGCGCTTTCGCGAGGGCTACGGCGACCGCGAGGACGTGGTGATCCACTGCAACGATTCGAACGTCGGCCTGCTCGAGAGCCGAAACAACGGCGCCCGCGCCGCGAGCGGCGACGTGGTCGCGTTCCTCGACGACGACGCCGTCGCCGACGAACGGTGGCTCGAGCGCCTCGTCGCGGTCTACGAGGAGCGCGACGTGCCCGCCGTCGGCGGCCGCATCGTCGGCGAGTGGGTCGCCGGCCGGCCCGTGTTTCTCCCCGCGGAGTTTTACTTCCTCGTCGGCGTCACCCACCGCGGGTTCGGCCCCGGCGGCGACCCGGACGCGGCCGGCGAGGTCCGCAACACGAACGGCTCGAACCTCTCCTTTCGCCGCGAGGTGTTTCTCGACCTCGGGGGCTTCGACACCGACATCGGCGGCCGTACCGGCGACAGCAACCTCCAGGGCGGCGAGACGGAACTGTGTGCCCGCCTCCGGGCGGCGTCCGGCCACGGCGTCTACTACGTCCCCGACGCGACGGTCGGACACAAGGTGTTCGAGTACCGGACTGACCTCCGGTGGCTCCTCGACCGGGCGTTCTGGCAGGGCTACTCCAAGCGTGGCATGGAACTGCTCGTCCCGGACTCGACGGGCGAGGAGTCGGCGTTCCTGAAACGGCTCCTCGTGGAGTTCTTCCCCGACCGGGTGGCCTCGGCGGTGCGGCGTCCCTCCCGCGAGCGCGTCGCGAAGGCCGTGATGCTCGTCGTGTTCACGGCCGCCGTCGGGTTCGGGTACGGGTACGGGCTGTTGAAGTACAACGCCCTCACCGGCGGGCCGGGGGAGTGACGGGCCCCTGATGCAGATCGGAACCGCTCGCGAACCGTACTGTTGGTTTGAATACTGCGAACCGCACCGTTGGTTTGAATACCGCGAGCCCCGGTGACCGCACATGGACCGCCAGGTCAGCGTCGCCGAGCCCATTCTCGGTCGGGCCGAGTACGACAACGTCGAGGAGGTCCTCGACAGCGGCCACTTCGTCCAGGGCGCCTACGTCGAGGAGTTCGAAGAGAAGTGGGCCGATCTCGTCGGCACCGACCACGCCGTCGCCGTCTCCTCCGGCACGACGGCTATCCAGCTCGCGCTGAACGCACTCGGCCTCGAACCGGGCGACGAGGTGATCGTCCCCTCTCTGACCTTCGGATCGACGGCCACCGCTGTCGTCCACCAGGCAGGCGTCCCGGTCTTCGCGGACATCGACCGGGACCTCTACACGCTCGATCACCGCGACCTCGAGCGGTGTCTCTCGGAGCACACCGTGGCCGTCCTTCCGGTCCACCTCTACGGTCACCCCGCCGAGATGGACGAGATTTGCACCTTTGCCGACGAGCACGACCTCGCCGTCGTCGAGGACGCCGCCCAGGCCCACGGCGCCCGCTACCGCGGGGACGTCGTCGGCAGTATCGGCGACGTGGGCTGTTTCTCCTTCTACGCCACCAAGAACATCACCGCCGGCGAGGGCGGGATGATCACCACCGACGACGACGAGGTGGCCGCGACGGTGCGCCGCCTGCGCAACCACGGTCTCGTCGACCGGGACACCCACGCGGATCTGGGATACAACTACCGGATGAGCGAACTCCAGGCGGCCATCGGAACCGAGCAGGTCGACCGCCTCGCGGCGTTTAACGAGCGTCGGACGGAGATCAGCGAGCGCCTGGCGGCCGAACTCGCGGACCTCGACTGGCTCGAACCCGCCACCGTCCGGGAGTACGTCGACCACGCCTACTTCTGGGCGCCGTTCGAGATTCAGACCGACGCCGTCGGGATGTCCGGCAAGGAGGTGTGGCGCCGCCTCAAGGAACGGGGCGTCGAGACCCGCCACCGGTACAACAGACCGCTGTACGAACAGCCGGTGTTCGCCGAACACCGGGGTTTCAACGGCGCGTTCCCCTGGTCGGCAAACCCCCGCGAGCACGACTACGCGTCGCTGTCGCTGCCCACCGTCGAGTCGGTCGTCGGGCGGATGATCGGCCTACCCAACCACCCGAACCTCACCGAGGAAGACGTCGAGTACGTCGTCGATACCGTGCGCTCGTTCCCGTGACTCGACCGATCACTCGGCGTATCCGAGCATCCTGAGACGCTCGCGAGTCTCTGCATCACCCGACACCACGCTGGATTCCGGTGGTTCCGCGACGACCGTCTTGCGGTCCCCGTTCTCGTGTGTGTGCCACGGAACCCGCGTCAACGCTGGAATGTGGATCCCCAGCGGGTGACCGTACACCCGGATCGGGAACGGAGTGGCCCACTCACCCAGCGCGTTTCCGTGATCCGACGTGACGGCGGTCAATCCAGGCAACGCTTTCAGTAACTCCCGGACTGCCGGGAGAGCACGTTCGAGGTTGCTCCCATAGGCCTCCCACACCGCCTCCCGGGTCACCGTCCCCGCCTCGAGTAACTCGAACGGCGTCGGCTTGCGCTCGCCGGGCTCTGGACGTTCGTTCCCCAGCGCCGATTCGCGGATCGCGCTCACCTCGCGTTCGCCGAGTCTGACGTCGCCGACGAACGGTGCGTGAGGCTGATTGAAGTGGACGATCAGTCGTTTGTCGGGATACATATCGACTGCCTCGAGGGCCCGTTCTAACACGGCCTCCGGGAGCACGGTCGCCGTCTCCTCCTCCCACCCGTCGCGCCATACAGGATCGACCGCGTGGAACGTATCGTCGTCGAGTTCCGTGTTCACGTACGGGTTAGCCGTGACGTAGACCACGTCGTGGAACGTCTCGCCGTCGAAGTTCTCGGCCAGGTATCCCGGCGTACCGGTTTCAGCCGAATACCGGCAGTCCAAAGTGCCCGGAAGGGGGGCATCCTCGAGTACCGCCTCGAAGAGGTCATAGCGGCAGGCATCGAGTACGATGACGTTGTCCCACTCACGATCGACGAGCGGCGTTCCAGGGGTCCCGCGCCACTCGTAGTATCTGCTGACGACGCGAGTCAGGAATCGCTTGCGCCACCAAAACCGATCGAGCCCGTGTTCGCGGATCTCGGAAAGGGCGTACCCGACGTTCACGCGGATCGCTACTCGTCACTCGAATAAAACAGTAGTACATTTTCCGTCCGAACGGGGATCCGCGTATCAATCCGAACAGAAGATTTTTCCCCCGACTCACCGGAGTCAGCACCAGCAATGCGCGTACTCGTCACGGGTGGCGCCGGCTACATCGGCAACTACGTCGTGGAGGAACTCCTCGAGCGGGGACACGACGTTCGGGTGCTCGACTCGCTCCTGTTCGGCGACGAGGCGCTGGACCCGTTCAAGGACCGCGAGCGATTCGAACTCCAGCAGGGCGACATTCGCCACATCGAGGATCTGTCCTACGCGCTGGAGGACATGGAGGCGGTCGTCCATCTCGCGGGCATCGTCGGCGACCCGGCCTGCTCGGTCAACGAACAGGCCACCCAGTCTGTCAACATCGAGGCGACCAAGACGCTGGTCGAGGTGTGTAAACTCCACGACATCCAGCGGCTCGTGTTCGCCTCGACCTGTAGCGTCTACGGCGCCAGCGAACTGATGGAACTCAACGAGGGGTCGTCGCTGAACCCCCTCTCGCTGTACGCCGAGTCCAAGATCGACTCCGAGGACATCATCCTCCACGCCACCCACGATCGCTTCTCGGACCCCAACGAGATCACGCCGACCATCCTGCGACTGGGTACTATCTTCGGGTGGTCACGGCGCCCCCGGTTCGACCTCGTGGTCAACATCCTGACCGCGAAGGCCACTCTCGAGGACGACATCCCGGTGTACGGCGGCGAACAGTACCGCCCGCTGGTCCACGTTCACGACGCCGCACGCGCGTTCGCACACGTGCTCGAGGCTCCCGAAGAGGACGTCGACCACGAGATCTTCAACGTCGGCGACAACGACCTCAACTACCAGATCAAGGCGGTCGGCCGCATCGTCGAGGACCACGTCCCCGACGCCGAGGTTCGGTTCGTCGAACACAAGGAAGACGAGCGGACCTACCGCGTCAGTTTCGACAAGATCAACTACAACCTCGGCTGGGAGACCGAGTACGACATCGCCGACGGCGTCGAGGAGATTCGCGAGTGGATGCTCGAAAACGACGTCACGGAGTACCAGGCAGACGAATACCGCAACTCCGAGTACCCCTACATGTGAGATGAGTCGGGGCAGGGTTCTCACGTCGTCGGAGCGAGACGAGTGGGTCGAGGTCTACCGCCAGGTGGGCCGTCCGGGCGTCTACCACCACCCTGATTACCTCGCAATGCTCGCGGGCAACTACGAGTTCGACGCGGAGCGCCCGGAGGCGTTCGTCTACGAGGCCGACGGCGAGGTGGTGTACTACCCCTACCTTCGGCGGCCGCTGTCGACCGCCCGGGTCGCCGACGCCGACGTGTCGGTGGAGGGGTACTCGGACATCGTCTCCTCGTGGTACTACGGCGGCCCGTTCGCGTCGGTGGACGACGAGGCACTCGTCGATGGGTTTGTCGACGCCTTCGACGAGTATTGCCGAGAAACGGGCATCGTCGCCGAGTTCGTCCGTTTCGACCCCAACGAGGAGAACCACCGGCAGTTCGACACACTGGACCCGTCGTTCAATCGGGAGACGGTCCCGGTCGATCTCACCGGGAGTGAGGACGACATCTGGGCCGGCTACGAAGATCGCAACCAACGCGCTATCAGGCAGGCCCGCGACACCGACCTCGCAATAGCGGTGAGCGACGACCCCGAAGACGTGGCGCGGTTCCACGACATCTACACGAACGCGATGGACGCTCGCGACGCCGCTCCACATTACCGATTCGAGCAGTCCTTCTTCGAGGAACTGGTCGCCAGCGAACTGTTCACGCTGTTGGTCGCCAGGCACGGCGACGAGGTGGTCGGCGGGTTCATCGCCGCGCACGACGAGCGTCGGGGCTATCACTACCTCAGCTCCTCGAACCCCGACTACTGGGACATGCGGGTGAACAACCTCCTCTATCACGAGGTGGTGATGCACATGCACGACACCGGCCGGGACGTGTTCGACTTCCAGGGTGGGCGTCCAGGCGTGTTCAAGTTCAAGAAGGGGTTCTCGCCGGAGCGGGGGGAGTTTCACCTCGGCCGACGCGTCCACGACGAGGCGGCCTACGAGCGATTGGTCGACGCCGCCGCGGAGCAGGGGATCGACACGGACTCCGAGTACTTCCCGGCCTACCGGGTCGAACAGAGCAACTAGGGCATCTCGGACCGCGAGACACGTCGGCGTTCCGCCAGCTATAAGCGCGCCAGCGGAATAGAAGCGGCCGATGAACGTCGTCCTCGCATCGGTCGATTGCGCCCGGCCCGACGCCTTCACGCACCGCTTCTACGAGCGCCAGAAGGCGGCCGGGAGCTACTTCGACACCTGCGTCGTGCAGGCGCCGTTCACCAGCCCCTCCCACACGTCGATGCTCAGCGGCCAGCACCCGTTCAACCACGGCGTGCGGTGGCTCATCGACTACGAGACGGACGCGACGACGCTTCCGCAGGTGCTCTCGGAGGCGGGGTTCAACACCGCCGGCTTCACGGGCGGGTATCCGCTGCCCACCGGGAACCTCGACGAGGGGTTCGACGTCTTCGAGCACCACGCCGAACTCGAGGACCGCATGGAGGGCCGCCAGGAGTACGGTCCGGCGAACCTGCTGGTCAACCGCGCCGTCAACTGGCTCGACGACCACGAGGGCGAGGACAACTTCGTCTTCCTGCACTGCTTCGATTTGCACTTCACGCTGCGCTCGGAGTTCGGCAACGGCGAGCGCCCGGACTTCGACGAGAACCACGTCTACGAGAACGTCGAGCAGTACATCGGTCGCCAGGAACGGCGCTACTACGAGGAGGCCGACTTCGTGGGTCGGCAACTCGAGTTGCTCCACGACCTCATCGACGTCGACGTGTCGGTGCTGACCGGCGATCACGGCTCGAAGATGCCCGGCGAACACGGCTACCCCTGGGTGTACGACAGCGAGGGCAACCGGGTCGGCTCGCAGTTCCGCGCGGTCGAGCTGTACGACAACCTCCTGCGGGTGCCCCTGATCGTCCGCGGCGAGGGAGTGCCCCGTCAGCGGGTACGCGAACAAGTCAGGAGCATCGACATCGCGCCCACCCTGCTCGACGTGCTCGACCTGCCGATACCGGAGGGCGTCGACGGCGTCTCCCTGCTCGATGGGGAGCGCCCGGAGTACGCCTATTCCGAGACCTACCACGGGCAACTGACCAGCGAGAACAAACTCACCTACCGGATGGACCAGCAGTACGACTTCGGCTGGAACGACCTGGACTCGCTGGTATCGATTCGCAGCGACGAATGGAAACTCATCTGCACGGCCAACGGCGAGATCAAGCCGGCGGAGCTGTATCACCTCGCCCAGGACCCGTCCGAGTCCCGGAACCTGCTCGACGAGGAACCGGAGACGGTCGAAACGCTGCTCGAGCGTCTCCTCGAGTGGGTCGGCGACGACGACCAGCCCTACGCCACGGCCGAGCAGGTGGACGAGGAGACACGTTCGCATCTCGAGGACCTGGGCTATCTGTGATGCGAGTGCTGCTCGTCTCCAACGTCGGGCCGGGCGACCCCGGCGGGCGGGCGGAGAAACTGACCTCACGAGCGGATCTGATGGCCGAACGCGGCGTCGAGACGGTGTTCGGGACGGTGCCCGAGCCGTACGTGCGGACGTTCCTGCCGCGCATCCTGACACTCGCCCGGCGGGGCCGCCGCGAGGACGTGGACGCAGTTGTGTCGGTGAGCAACCCCTTCCATCTCCAGCTGGTGGGCTACGCCGTCAGCCGCCTCGTCGGCGTGCCCTGGGTCGTCGAGTTCCGCGACCCGATGGTCGCGAGCCCGGACCGCGACCCCGACGCCCTCCTGACGAAAGTGGCGGCGGCCGTCGAGCGACTCGCCGTGACGCACTCGGCCCTGGTCGTCTGGGGCGACGGCAGCCAGATCCCAGACGGGTACTACGTCGACCGTTACGATGTCGACGAGAAGCGCGTACACAAGCTTCCGTTCCACGGCTACGATCCCGCGGCGTTCGAGGGCGTCGACCCCGTGGAGTACGACCAGTTCACGGTCACCTACGCCGGGTCGTTCTACGACGGCTGGATCGAACCCTACGCCTTCATCGAGGGGCTGGAGCGGTTCGTCGACGAGGGGCGAGACCTCCGCGTGCAGTTCTACGGCGACTGGAACGAGGACTACCAGCGCGCCGTCGAGGACGCGGGCATCGAGGACATCGTCGAAACGCACGAGTTCGTCCCCCACGAGGAGGTCGTGCCCGTCCTGAAGGGGTCCGACGCCGTACTGTACGTCGGGGGGACCGACCCGCAGAATCGCCGGAACGTCCCCTCGAAGATCTGGGACTACGTCGGCGCGCGGACGCCCATCCTCGCCGTGGTCGATCCCGCGTTCCGGGTCGCGGACCTGATCCACCAACACGACCTGGGTCTCGTGGTCGACCCGCGGAACCCGACGGAGATCGCAGACGCGCTCGAGCGCATGTACGAGGGCGAGTACGAGTACGACCCGCCCCAGTCGACGTTCGAGCGGTTCACCAGGGACCGAAAGGTCGAGGCCTACGCCGACCTGCTGTGCGACCTCGACCCGTCACCTAGTTAACCCCCGGCGCCGCGGAACCGAACAATGAGTGACGGCGACGCCGGCGGCACGAGCATCAAGCTGTTCGGCATCTACGTCACCGCCAGAGTCGTCGGCTTCCTGGGGCTGGTGTATTTCACTCGCGTCCTCGCGAAGGACCTGCTCGGCGTCTACTTCCTGTTTTTCCTGGTCGTCCAGGTGGCCTCGCTGGTCTCGAACCTGGGGATGCGCCAGGCGCTCGTGACCAAGATCGGCGAGGGCGAGCGGCCCGACGCGGCGTTCAGCGCGGCGCTGGCCGTCATCACGCTCGTTGCGCTGGCGGTCACCGGACTCGTCTACCTCGGACGGACGCCGCTCGCGAACTACGTGGGGGCGGACGTCCCGGGCCTCGTCGCCGCGGCCACGGCCGCGTGGCTGCTGGCCGACATCTACAAGAACGGCCTGCAGGCCGAGGACCGCGTGCTGGCCTCGGGCCTGCTCCAGTTGTCCGAGGACGTACTCAGGGTCGGCGTCGGCGCCGCGCTGATCACCCTCGGCTGGGGCCCGCGTGGGCTGATGATCGGCGTCGTCGCCGGCTTTGTCGGGGCGGTCCTGCTCGGACACCTCGCGACGGGCCTGTCTGTCGTCCTGCCCCGGCGCGAGGACTTCCGGCGCATCTTCTCCGTCTCGCGGTACACGATGGTGTACGGGCCGACGAACTTCGCGTACTTCTGGCTCGACACCTACATGATCGGCCTGCTGATGGGTCAGGCAGCCGTCAGTTCCTACGAGGTGGGCTGGCAGACGACGCGGGTGCTCATCATCGCGACGACGGCGATCAGCACGACCATCTTCCCGAAGATCCCCCGCTGGGCCGCCGATGACCGGTACGACGAGATCGAGCGGGTCATCCCCGGGACGGTGCTGTTCACTCTCTTCTTCCCGCTACCCGGCCTGGTGGGGCTTGTCGTGCTCGGCCCGGACGTGCTTCGTCTCGTCTACACGCCGGCGTATCTCGACGCGGTACTGCCGATGGCCCTGCTGGCGGGCTACATGGCGGTCGAGGCCGTCCAGCGCGTGAGCAACCCCATCCTCACCGGAATCGACCGCCCGGACGTTCCGTTCAAGAGCCGGCTCCTGGGCGTCGCGATCGCCGTCGCGCTGAACGTGGCGTTGATCCCGCCGTTCGGCCTCGTCGGTGCCGCCGTCGCCACGCTCGCCTCGAAGGGGATCGACACCGCCGTCCAGTGGGTCGCGCTGTTCCGAATTCTCGACGTGGATCTGCCGGTCAGGAGCCTGCTCTGGGAACTGTTCAGCGCCGCGACGATGGGGGCCGTAGTCTACGGGGCCGCGGCGATCGTCACGCCGGACTCGCTCCCAGAACTGTTCGCGCTCGTGGGCCTCGGAGCCGTCGTCTACGGCCTGCTGGTCGTCCAGGATCGGGAGATTCACGGCGTCATCGACCAGTACGTGCCCGTCAGCCTGCCGGCGTAGTGCGAAACCCCCAAGTAGACCGCGAGGATCGACTCACCCATGCGGAACGTCGTCCTCGTGACCATCGACTCGCTGCGCGCCGATCACGTGGGCTGTTACGGCTACGACCGGCCGACGACGCCCGAGATCGACGAGATGGCCGAGGACGGCCTGTCCTTCGACGCCTACGCCAACTCCCACTGGACCCGTGCCTCCTTTCCCTCGATCATCACCTCGACGTACCCGCTGGAGTACGGCGGCTTCGAGTACCTCAGCGACGAGCGCACCACCGTCGGCACGGCGGTCGGTGCGGCCGGCCACGCGACGGCGGCGTTTCACTCGAACCTCTGGCTCTCGCGGGACTACAACTACGACCGCGGCTTCGATCACTTCTACGACTCGAAATCCGATCCGTCGCTTCTGGCCCGGGCACGGGCGTGGTTGAAACTCAATCTCGATCACGACGGCCTCGTGTACCGCACGCTCCAGCGACTCTACGACACGACAGAGGAGAAAGCCGGCGTGGACGTGGGCCAGACCTACAAGGACGCCGAGACCATCACGGACGAGGCGATCGACTGGCTCGACGGGGTCGAGGAGCCGTTCTTCTGCTGGATCCACTACATGGACGTCCACCATCCGTACGTCCCCCACGACGCCGCCGCGGACGCGCTGGGGCTCGATCTGGACGTGAGCGAGCGAGAGGCGATCAAACTCAGGCGGAAGATGCTCGAAGAACCCGGCGATCTAACGGACGAGGAGTTCAGGACGCTGGTGGATCTCTACGATACCGAGATCCGGTACACCGACGCCGAGATCGGCCGCCTGCGAGATCACGTTCGATCCTCGTTCGACGGCGAGACGGCGTTTCTCGTCACTGCGGATCACGGCGAGGAGTTCGGTGAACACGGTGGGTACAGCCACAACGCGGGGATGTACGACGAGGTGATGCACGTCCCGCTCGTCGTCACCGATCCGGGAGACGTGACGCCCGGCAGTCAGGCCGATCTCGTCGAGTTGCTGGACGTGGCGCCGACCTGCTGTGACCTCGCGGGCGCGCCGGTGCCCGACGAGTACCGCGGCCGGTCGGTGCTGTCTGCCGCCGGGTCGGGAGAGGACGCCGAGGTGATCTGTGAGACCTGGCGCGACGAGGAGTACAAACTCGCGCTCCGGACCCGCGAGTGGAAGTTCATCTGGAACCGCGAGTCCGGCGAGCGCGAACTGTACGATCTCGCAGACGACCCAGGCGAGACCGAGGACCTCGCCGAGAGCGAGGACGCGATCGCCGGGGAGATGGAGGAACGCCTCCGCGAGCACCTGCAGGAACTGGCGGCCACGAACGAGGAACTGCCCGACGTGTCGATGGACGCCGAGACCGAACAGCGCCTGCGCGACCTGGGCTACCTTGAGTAGCCGGTTCGTCACACGTACAGCAGTCCGTATCAGGGATCGCCGACGCTCTCGTACTCCCAGACGAGGTCGAAAAACCGCTTCAGGCCGGCCACGAACGACCCGTTCTCGGTGATGGCGGCCTGGCGCATGTAGTTGGGCACCTCGTCCTCCTGGACAAGCAGGATGGCGGTCCCCGTCGCGTAGTCGGGGCTCGGGTCGGCGAAGGTGCCCCGCCAGGGGAGAGCTCGCTCGCTGAACCGGACGCCGACGTTCGGGTACTCGGTCCGGAGGCGCTCGACGACCCCGGACTGTGTCTCGCGGTTCTCGGGCGAGAGGTGGTCGGGGTGGAGAAAGAGGACCGACACGTCCACGCCCCGGTCGACCGCCGACGCGACCGCGGGGCGGACCGCGTCGAAGTACTCGAACCCCTTCGTCAGGACGTTCACCTCGCGCTGTGCCCCCTCGTAGATGCGCCGGGTCTCGCGCTCGCTCGGTTCGCCCACGTCGACGACGTGAAACAGCTCCGCGGCGGGCGTGATCTCCTCGCTGGCGCTCTCGTAGCGCGGCCCGTACTCCGCGAGGAACGCCTCCCGGTGGTCCTCGAGGTCCTCGGCGAAGGTCTCGTAGTCCTGCCGCCGGTTCTCGACGGCCCGGTCGAGAATTTCGGCCGGCGATTTGGGCTGGTACTCCTTGGGGCGGCCGGGGATCACCTTGATGAATCCCCGATCCGACAGCGCGTCGAGGACGCCGTAGATGCGGGCCTTCGGGACGCCCGTCGCTTCGGCCAGGTTCGGCGCCGTGGTCCGCCCGAGCGTGACGAGCTCTCGCAGCGCCGTCTCCTCGTACTCGGTCAGCCCCAGCAGGTCGAAGACGGCCTCGGCCCGGTCGCTCATGTTTGTCCTTGCGACCGGGGCCTACTAAAGCGAGCCGGAAAGTACTTGATGCAAGACAAAGAAGTTACTCGGAGGGCGAGTAACCATGGTAGAGACAGACGTGACCGACCACCTCAACGACCTCGAGGACGGTTGTGGCTGCGCCGAAGTGTGGGAACACCTGAGCGAGCGCCGGGCCGAGGACTGATTGTCGGCGGGGCGAAAACGCGACTCGCCGAGAGGCAAAGGCGTGACTCGCCGAGAGGCAAAGGCGTGACTCGCTGACGGGGACGGGAGCGGCCCTTTCCACGAGAGCGCCGACCCAGCGACTAGAGCGCCGACCCAGCAACTTTTTGCGCGCGGGACGTGGAGGTGGTGTCGATGGCCGACCGCGAGGACGTCTGCGTGCTCGTCCCGACGCTGAACGAGGCCGAGACTATCGGCGAGGTCGTCTCGGAGTTCCGGTCGCGGGGTTTCGAGCACGTCCTGGTGATCGACGGCGGGTCGACAGACGGGACTCGCGATATCGCCCGGGACGCGGGGGCCCGGATCGTCATGCAGGCGGGGGACGGCGGGAAAGGACAGGCCGTCCGGGAGGCCCTGGAGCGCCACGTCGACCAACCCTACGTCCTGATGCTGGACGGGGACGGGACCTACCGTCCCTCGGAGGCGGATCGGCTGCTCGAACCGCTGTTTTCCGGCGCCGCCGAACACGTCGTCGGGAACCGCTTCGCGAACCTCCAGTCGGGCGCGATGCCGCGGCTGAACCAGACCGGCAACCGCATCGTCAACCGCGCGTTCCGGTTCGTCCACGGGCGGGACCTGGTCGACATCCTCTCGGGGTACCGGGCGTTCACGCTGGCGTCTGCCCGCCGGTTCGACCTCTCGGCTGAGGGGTTCGGCATCGAGACCGAGATGTCCGTCGAGTGCGTGAAACACGGGATCGAGACGGCCGTGGTGCCGATCACCTACGAGCCCCGGCCGGACGACTCGGAGACCAAACTCCGGCCGGTCAGGGACGGCGCGACGATCTTCCTGACGCTGTACCGGATGGCGAAGACGACCAACCCGCTGTTTTACTTCGGCAGCGTCGGCACTCTGAGCACGCTCGCCGGGGTGGGGCTGGCCGGCTTCGTGGCCTACGAGTGGTTCGCCAACGGCGTCTCACACGAGGTGATCGCGGTGCTCGCGGCCTCCGGGATCCTCTTTGGCGTCCAGTTGCTGATGTTCGGCGTGCTCTCTGATATGATCGTCGCGGTCAACCGCGAGCAGAGCCGGCAGCTCCAGCGCATCGAGCGACGCCTGAGCGACGATCGTCCCCCCACTGGGGCGCGAGGCGTCGAGGAACGCGGCGGCGAAGACCGCGACGCCGAGGCCCAGGACGGCGTCGCACCGGCGGCAGACGGCGGGGACGACCCCGACTAGAAGGGCACCAGCGACCGGAGCTGTGCGAGCAGGCTCCGGCCGGCCGCCTCGCGCTTTCCCTCGAGGACGGGGTGGAGCGCGTTCAGGAGCTCCTGTTCGTGTTCGAACTCCCGGGGGCCGACCTCCGCGAGCAGCGAGTCCAGCCCTACCGTGTTACCACTGGCGTCGTAGGGTACCTGCAGGTGGCCGGCACGCTCCCGGAGTGTGGCGGTGTCAGTCGGGAACGTCACGTCGACCGACTCGAGCTGTTCGTCCAGCGCGGCGATGCCGAACTCGATCACCTCGGGTTCGTCGGTGTCGTCAGCGGGTGGCCGGACTCCCATTACAGGTGCGTGACCCGGCGAACCGAAAATCCTTGCGTTGTCGACGGCGCCGTCACGTCTAAGCCCCGCGAGGCCGACGGCAACTACATGGCGACGATCCCGCCAGGATTCCCCTGGCGTCCGCTGGTAGTCGTGCTGGCCGCGGTCGGCTCACTCCTCGTCCTCCGCCGGTTCGATCGGTCCGGGTCGCTCCGCGAGGCGGCGCGGTCGCGGTTCGTGCTCGGCGTCCCCTGGGGCACCGTCCTGACGGTGTTGTTCGTGCTGTTCGTGTACCTGTTCGTACAGGGCGGGTTCGCCCACCCACGCAACCCCGTCGTGATCGCTTTCCGGACGTGGTCGTACTACTACCCGCTGGGGATGCTGACGGCGGCGTTCTCACACGCCGGTCGCGCACACATCCTCGGGAACCTCGTGGGGACCGTCGCGTTCGGGACCGTCGCGGAGTACGCCTGGAGCCACTACCCGCGCGAGCGCGGCACCCAGACGTTCACCTCCCTCCGGACGAACCCGTACGCGCGGATCCTGGCCGTCCCGGGAGCGGCCATCCTCGTGGGCCTGTTCACGGCGCTGTTCTCCCTGGGGGCGGTCGTCGGGTTCTCGGGCGTCGTCTTCGCGTTCGCCGGGTTCGCGCTCGTCACCCGTCCCATCACGACGGTGCTGGCGCTGGTCGGGGGACAGATCGTCCACCTGCTCGTCGACGGCCTGCTCGATCCGAGCACGGTGTACACGCCGAAACCGCGGGTCACGCGGCCGTGGTGGGCACAGGTCGCGGTCCACGACCACGCCATGGGCCTGATGATCGGGGTGCTAGTGGCGGCGCTGCTCGTCTGGCGGCGCGACGAGTGGCCCCGGCCGGCACGTCTCTGGTTCGCGGTGCTGTCGTTCGCCGCGTTCCAGGGGCTGTGGGCGGTGTACGTTCCGCTCGACGGCGGCCGGTACCGGCTGTTCCGCTGGGCCGGCATCGCGCTCGTGTTCGCGCTGGTGACGCTCGTGGTCGCCGCGACCGCCCGCAGCGATCGCACCCTGTTACCGCGGATCGACCTCGGGCGGCGGGAGGCGGCGACGGGCGTTCTCGTCGCGGCCCTGCTGGCCTTCTCGCTGGTGGCGGTCCCGTACAACGTGAGCCGGTTCGGGCAACAGGCCCCGCCGGGCGAGAGCGTCCAGGTTCGGGATTACACCGTCACGTACGCCGAGAACGTGACCGACCGCTTCGTCGGCGCCATCGACGTGCCGTTCGTCCACCTGACGAACGTGCGGACCAGCGGGGTGATCGTCACCAGCGCCCGGCGGAACATCTGGTATACGCAACTGACCGCCGCGAAAGTGGCGAACCAGGGCAACTCGCGCATCCTCCTGGGCGGCGTCGGCTGGCGCCGTCGCGTGTTCGTCAACCGGACCGGCTGGGCCGTCCAGGGCAATCGCAGCGTCTACCAGGTGTATCTCCGGCCCGAGGGGAACAATCGGACGCTGTCGTTCACCTCCGACCCCTCGCGCGCGGCGGCGACCATCGCGGGGCGCAACGTGAGCATCGCTCCCCACGACCCCCGGTTCCAGATCGTCGTCTCACGGAACGGAAGCGTGCTGGGCCGCGCGCTGGCCCCGGGGCGGAACGCCTCTGTGAGGGTCGGCGGGCTGACCTTCAAGCGCCGCCAGCAGTTGCTGTTCGCCGTCAGGGGGACGCGGGGCGGTGTCACGCGCATCGCGATCGCCCGCCGGGAGCCCTAGGGCCACTCCACGCGGTACACCGGGAGCCCTAGGGCCACTCCACGCGGTACACTTCGGCCGTGACCGTCTGCGAGTCGGCCTCGTGGAACTCGAACTGCCGCGGAAGTTCGAACTCCGTCCGGTAGCTGTCGGTGATCGTGCCGCCGCGGTCCGCGACGAACGAGTCGAGGAACTCCTGGCTGCCCGCGTTGTGAATCGAGTAGGACACCGACGCGATGTCGGCGGCCGTCTCGAGAAAGTCGCGGTCGGCGTGCTCGTTGCCGGACTGGGCGCCGAAGGGAGGGTTCATCACGACCGTCGTCTCCTCGCGAGGGGGGGCAAGCGGGGCCGCCGTCGCGTCGCCCCTGACCCACGAGACCGAGGCCGACGAACCGACCCGGCGCTCGTTCTCGTGGGCGATGGCGAGCGGCGACGCGTCGATGTCGAGGCCGACGACGCGCTCGGGGGACCGCAGCGCCGCCGCCAGCGCCAGCATTCCCGTCCCACAGCCCAGGTCGATTACCGTCCGATCCTCGACGTCGCCCCGCAGGTCCGCCAGGTGGACGAGATGGCCGGCCAGTTCCGGCGGCGTCCGGTACTGTTCGAGGGGCGCGCTCGGATCGTCGAACCCGGCCACGACGCCCAGTTGCTGGACCAGCGCGCGCTTCGTTGCCATGGCAGATAATTCTCCGGGCGCATTCAAAAGAGTTTGCGTATGTCCGAAGGTTATTCGGCCGCCGGGAGTTCGACGACGAACGCCGCGCCGCCGAGGTCGCTGTCCCGGACGGTAACGCCGCCGCCGTAGGCCTCGACCATCTGCTGGACGAAGTAGAGACCGAAGCCCGGTCCGCTCCCCGTCTCGACGGGTTCGCCCCGCTCGAAGATGGACTCGACCCCCTCGTCTACGCCCGGCCCGTCGTCCGCGACGGTCACCGCGACGCGATCCCCGGTTCGCCGCGCGGTGATTCTGACGGTCGGCGCCTCGCCCCCGTGTTCGACGGCGTTCGTCGTGAGGTTGACGAACACGTCCCGGAGGAAGTCGTCGGCCGTCACTGTCAGGTCCGCCGGAGCGTCGACCCGGGCGGTCGCCTCCGGGTCCATCGAGCGTGCGCGCTCGGCCGCGTGCTCGAGGGTCGGTTCGACGTCGATCGGTTCGAGGTCGAGCGAGTCGGCCTCGGTGATCGAACGGATGATCGCGCGGACCTTCCGCGTCAGGTCGACGATGTCGTCGCTCCACTCGCGGATCGTCTCGGCGTACTCGGCGTGTTCCCCCTCGAGTTCCTCGTCCAGGAGGGTGGCGCGGCTGTGGATGACGTTCATGCCGTTGAGCACGTCGTGCCGGAGGATGCCGTTGAAAAACGCCATCCGCTCGCGCTGCTCGGTCAGGCGCTCCTGCCGGCGCTTCATCTCGGTCACGTCCCACGCGAGGCCGACGACGTGATCGACCGCGCCGTCCCCGTCGAGCACCGGTTCGAACCAGGTGTCGTACACGACGCCTTCGATCTCGAGTTCGGATCGGCTGGCCTCACCGTCCAGCGCCCGCTCGGTGTCCTCGACGACACCCTCGTAGTCCCCGTAGGCCTCGACGATCGAGCGGCCGACGAGATCGCCGTCTTCGAGGCCCAGCGGTTCGAGGCCCGCACCGTACGACTCCGCGAACTCCCCGGTCGCGTCCAGCGTGAACACCACGACCGGGAGGTTCTCGACCACGGTCCGGAGGTGCTCGGTCCGCTGGCGCATCTCGCGACGCGCCTCGACCTGTTCGGTCACGTCCCGCCCCTCGACGACGAGACAGCACACGTCGTCCCCGTCGAACACCGGCCGAACGGAGACGGAGACGAAGACGCGGCGCCCGCCGGGCGAGACGTGTTCGGCCGTGAACGTCGAGGCCTCGCCGGACCGAGCGCCCGCGATGGCCGCCGCGAGCGTCGCCCGGTCGGACGGGTCGGACCACCACGGCGTCTCGGGGAAGTACTCGCCGGCGACTTCGCCTGCCTCGAGGCCCGCGAACTCGAGCGCCGTCTCGTTGGCCTCGAGCAGTCGTCCGTCGGTGTCGAGAAAGCCGACGAACAGGTCCGGGGAGTCGAACAGGGCGTCGAAGCGGGCGGGCGGGACGTCGTCGTTCCCGCCCCCGCTTGAGGGCGTCCCGTCAGGTGTCGTCCCGTCGCCGCTCGAGGCCGTCCCGACGTCGGCTTCGTCTCCTGGCGTCGTCCCGACGGCGACGACCGCCTCCCCCGGCGCCGCCCGGAGTCGCATCGCCGTGGCGCGATCACCGACCGGCCACTCGACCGTCACCGGCCCGTCCCGGGCGGCCGCACGCACCGAGCCGCGGACCGTCCGGCGCTCGTCGGTCCCCTCGAACTGGTCGGTCACCCGGTCCCCCTCGAGCGTCTCGCGGTCGGCACCGAACAGCCTCGCGGCCGGCGGGTTCGCCGACAGCACCTCGCCGGTGTCCGGGTCGAGGACGAGCGCCGGGGCGTCGGTCGCCTGCAGGACCGCCTCGGCGACGCCCTCGCTCGTGTGCGGTGGTGACATGCGACATACACGTTCCCGCAGGACCAAGGAACTACCGGCCACCCCTTCGGTGACGAAGTCGGCTTTCGGCGACGAACTCGACTTTCGATGAGAACGTCGGAATGCAGTGACGAAATCGGCTGTCGGCGACGACGTCGACCGTCGAAACCTCGCTCACCAGGTGCCGTGGAACGTGTCGAACGAGAGGTCCTCGAGGGGTTTCTCGCCGACGGCGATCTCGTACTCGCCGGGGGTGAGCATCGGGCGGTGGAACTGCGGGCCGTCGTCGGTGGTGATGCGGGGACACCCCGTGTTGACGTAGGCGTCGAACCCGAAGTTGCGCAGGCGGTCGGGGGTCACCTCGTCCATCGTCACGAGGTAGGCGTCGTCGTTCGAGTCGACGATCTCCTGGGCGGCGTCCCAGCGGCCCTGCCCGATCTTGGTGCAGAAGATCACGCCCCACTCCTCGGCGTCCATCGCCTTGTGGACGGCCGCGTAGCGCTGTTTCATGAACTGCTCTGCGTCGGCGACGGAGACGGCGTTGTTCACCGGGTCGGCGATGACGACGTGTTTCTCGGGGTGTTCCATCGCCAGGCCGAGCGGGTGGAACTTCCCGCCCCCGACGTACAGCACCTGGTCTGCGTCCACGTCGGCCGAGGCGTAGTTACAGCCAAGCACCTGCCCCTCGTGGGTCAGGCGGTCGTCGCCCCGGCGGGTGTGGACCTCGTAGCCGCGGTCCTCGAGCCAGGCGCGCATCTCGTCGAACTTGTTCATGTGCTGGGCGGTCGTCACCAGGCCCACGTCGGGGTCTTCGGCGACCGGCGCCAGTTCTTCCTCGAGGGCCCGCTCCATGATCGGCGTCACCGCGACGTTCGAGAACAGCGGGACGTAGATGATCTTCTCGGACTCCTTCATCGGCGAGTGTCCGAAGTGGACGAACACGTCCGTCCGGCGCATGAGGTAGGTGTCGAGGTCACAGGCGCCATAACAGGGCTGGCCCGAGAGCAGCACCGTCACGCCGTCTGGCAGTTCCGCCCGCAGGTCGTCGGCGACGCGGGGCCCGCGTCGCTTCAGCCCCTCGGGGAACTGCAGGCCCACGGTGTCGGCGTCGCGCTCCGCGACCGCCTCGAGGATCCGGTCGAGTTCGTAGTCCCACTCCCGGTCGTGTTTCAGCGCGAGGCCGGTGTTGCGGAGGTCGCCCTCGGTGCGGTCCTCACTCATTACCCGGCGTAGCGACTCGGCGCGTATAACAGCCGCGTTTCGCGGCTGGTCCGGCAGGTTGAAACCACGCGGGTCCCAACCCCGAATCGATGAGCACCGACATCGAGAGCGCGGCGACCGACGGCGAGCGCGTCGAGGACCTGGCCCGTGAGCTGGGGGAGGCCATCACGACGATGCCCGTCTACCAGCGGTTCGCGGAGGCCAAGGAGGCCGTCGAGAGCCACGAGGAGGCCCAGGAGAAGATCTCCGAGTTCGAGCAGATCCGCGAGGAGTTCATGATGGCCCGCCAGACCGGGCAGGCCACCCAGGAGGACCTGCGCGAACTCCAGCGCGCCCAGGAGGAACTCCACGACATCCCGGTGATGAGCGAGTACCTCGAGGCCCAGAGCGAACTCGAACTGCGCCTGCAGGAACTCAATGAACTCGTCTCGCAGGACCTCGCCGTCGACTTCGGCGAGAAGGCCGGCGGCTGCTGTGCCGAGTGACGCAGTCGAAAGCGATTAGCCCCCGGGGACAGCACGTCCCCGTATGTCTGCAGGAAGCGACTGGGGCGACTGGCTGCCCCGCGAGGTCGAGGCCGCCGACCCGGACGGACTAGCGCTGTGGTATCTCGGTTGTAACGGCTTTTTCGTCAAGTCCAGCGGCGGCACCACCGTCCTGATCGACCCGTACCTCGGGGCCGGCGATCCGCCGCGGACGGTCCGGATGGTCCCGGTTCCCTTCGACCCGGAGGACGTGCGCGAGGCCGACGCCGTCCTGGGGACCCACGAACACACAGATCACGTCCACGGGCCCAGTCAGGCACCGATCCTCGCCGGCACGGGCGCGGACTACTACACGACCGACAGCGGCCACGACGTGATCCGCGAGGAGGGCTGGACGGACAACTGGAGCGTCACCGACGAGCAGCTCAACGTCGTCGCCGAGGGCGACACCGTCGCGATCGGCGACCTGACGATCCACGTCGAACCGGCCAACGATCCCGACGCCGAACACCCGGTGTCGTACGTCTTCGAGCACGGCGACACGACGTTCTTCCACGGCGGCGACGCGCGCCCCGGCGAGTTCGCGGCGGTCGGCGAGGCCTATGACATCGACCTGGGCGTTCTCGCGTTCGGCACCGTCGGGATGATCGGCGGCGAGCGCACGCGCTGGTACAACGACGAGAACATGATCATCGAGGCCGCGAACGAACTCCAGCTGGACACGCTGTTGCCGACCCACTGGGACATGTGGAAGGGGATGACCACCGAGCCGACGGTGCTGCACAACCACGCCAGCAGTTTCCCCTACCCCGAGCGTTTGGAGATCGCCGAGATCGGGGACCGCGTGGACTGCTGAGCGGCGAGCGGCGCGACGCGCGACGGCCCCTCGATAAGTGTTTGCTTACCGATAGTAAGTATCTTTAATACCGCGCCCCGTTCCAAACAAACACATGAGCGACTCTCAGGCGTACGAGGAGATTACCGTCGCCTCCGACGGGGTGACGGTCACCAAACGGTACGAGGCGGACGAGTTTCCGGTCCCGGCCATCGCGTTCAACTTCGCGTCCGAACGGAGCGAACCGGTATCGGTGACGCTGACCGACGAGGTGCCGGAGGGCGTTGCGGTGGAGGACCTGGGGTTTCATCCGGAGTACGGCAGCGAGTACTGGACCATCGACGACGACCGGATCACCTTCGAGCGAGAGATCGAACCCGACACCGAGTACACGACGGTGTACGGTATCCGGGCGACCGGGACGGACAACGTCGAGCAGTTCCTGACCGAACCGACCCTCGCCGAGGTCGACCCGCCGCTCGAAGACGACGAGGGTGCCCTCGTCGGCGAGGGCTCCGACGCTGTCAGGGACGTGATCTCCGGCGACTCCGACAGCGTGCCCGGCCTCGAGGACGACGGCGACGAGGAGATCGAGACGCTCGATCTGAAAGATCCCAACGGTGATGGAACGAACCCGGCGTCGACGGGTGAGGGACGTACGGAGGGCGGTGACGACGGGAGCGCGGAGGACAGTGACGACGGGAGCGCGGAGGACGGTGACGACGGGAGCGCGGGCGAGACGTCGGTCGCGGTGTCCGGTGACAGTCTCATCACGGCGATGGCGAACGAACTCAGACAAAACGACGTCTCCAAGGACGACGTACAGTTGCTTCGGCGGGCGTTCGACCTGGCGAGCGAGGACGGCAGCGTCGTCGCTCGGGTCGACAAGCTCCAGTCCGACGTGAGCGAGGTGATCGCCTACGCCGACGCGCTCGAGGAGTTCCTCGACGAGAACGGGACGGGCCAGCAGATGCTCGAGGAGTTCCAGTCCGAGATCGACGAGTTCAGGACGCGCGCCGAGAGCTTCCAGGAGGAACTCGAGTCCGTCCAGTCGACGGTCGAGCAAAACGACGAGGAACTGACCGAGGTCTCCTCGACCGTCGAGGCGGTCGACGAGCAACTCGACGGCGTCGAAGCGGAAGTCGAGGACCTGCAGGACGAACTGGACGACCGGATCGCGGATCTCGAGACCGAGGTCGAGGACGTCCGCGAGGAGATCGGCGACGGTGACGTCGACGAGCGCCTCTCGGCGATCGAGTCGGAGATCGAGGAACTCAACGAGTGGCGCGAACAGCTCTCCTCGGTCATCGGCGGCGGCAACTGATCCCGGGGGCGGGAAATCGCGCTCGTTTTACGCGCGGCCGTGTTTCGGCCGGTAATGACGACCATCAGCGTGGCCGTTCCACGCAAGGGCCGACCGCTCGAGGCGGTGCTCGAACGGCTGGCGACGCGGGCCGACGCCGCGGCCGTCGCCGACGACGTCGTCTCGACGCTGCGCTACGAGAAGGCCGTCGCGAAGGGCGAGACGACGCCCGATCGGGATCTCTACGACAGGCTGGCGGCCTACAGCGACACGGACGACCCGACCGTCCCGGAGTACACGCTGCTGCGTGACGACCGAGAGGGGATGCCCCGCCGGATAGTCTTCGACAGCGTGACCGTCCCAATCGACGGGCGGCGTATCCGTCTCGTTGGCCGGGAAGAGCCGTTCCGCGCGCTCCGCAAGCACGAGTTCGGCCTCGGGTTCGACAGCGCCGACCTCGTGCTCGAGGAGGTCGTCCGCCTCGACGAGGACCCGCTAACGGGGCTCGCGGCGATCAACGACCGGATCGACCCGCTGGACACCGACGTCCGCGTCGTCGGGGGACTGGGCGACACCGTCCATCACACCCTGCTCGCGACGCCCGCGGTCGCCGAGCGGATCGGTGGCTCCCTCGACCGCTCGTTCGTCGACGCCTACGAGGGGCCGCTGTGTATCGCGCCCCGCCTCGAGCGACTTGTCGAGGCCGTCCTCGGGACCGACGCGCTCGAGGGCGTCGCGTTCGCCTACCCCGACGAGGGGCGCGAGGAGGAGGCGGCCATCGCCGACACCGGCCTCGGGGTGTATCTCACCGTCACCGGGTCGACCGCGCGGGAGTACGGCCTGCTGGTCGGCGAGCACCTGTTCGACAGCGAGACGGTGCTGCTCGAGAACCGGCCCGAGGTCGACGCCGGCGACGAGTGGGCGCGGGACCTGCTCGCCGGAGACGCGCAGGCGCGAGCGAGGCCCTCGGGGTGAGTCGGGAACGGCGAGTACGGGGAGTCAGGAACTCGGGAACGGCGAACAAGAGGAGTCGACGACCGGCGTATCGGGATTAATCGTTGACGGTCGTTTCGCCCTCGCCCGACGGCGCGGGCTCGTCCATCGGTTCCGCGCCGCCCTCGCCCATCTGGACGTTGATCTCGTCGTCGAGGGAGTCGCCGGGCAGGGCCAGCGCGACGAGGAAGGCGACGACCAGCAGCCCGGTCCCCGCGAGAAACACCGTGTCGATGCTGTTGGCGATGGCGGTCACGACGGTGTCGTGGATCTGCGGGGGCAGGTTGTTGATGACCGACGGGTCGATGCTCCCGCCGCTTGACATGCCACCCGCGCCGCCCCCGCTCGCGCCGCCGAGGTCCGAGAGCCGCGAGGAGAGTTGGCTGGTGAGCAACGCCCCGAGGACGGCGGTCCCGACGGCGCTTCCCAGGCTCCGGCTGAAGGTGACGGAGGTCGTCGCCGCACCGAGATCCGCCCGGTCGACGATGTTCTGGACCGCGATGGTGAGCGTCGGCATGATGAAGCCGAGACCGAGCCCGGTGACGAACATGTACGCGGTCGAGGCGTTCAGCGTAAAGCTCCAGTCCAGCGCGGTCAGGGTGAACAGGTTCGTCGTCTCGGGCCCCATGGTGTGCAGGAGCCAGAAGCCGATCGAGCCCACGAACCCGCCGAGGACAGTGAACTCCTTGTAGCGGCCGAAGCGAGTCATCAACTGTCCCGTGAGGGCGCTGGTCACGATGAGCCCGCCGACCAGCGGCAACAGGAGCAGCCCGGAGTTGGTCGCGCTCACGCCGATCACCGTCTGGAGGAACACCGGCAGGTAGATCGTCGCGCCGAACATCCCCGCGCCGAGACACAGCGACAGGACGATCACGCCGACGAACGTCCGGTGTTCGACGAGGTGGACCGGGAACACCGGCTCCTCGACGCGGATCTCCTGGAGGAAAAACAGCGCCGCGCTCACCAGGGTCACCGCCCCGAGGGCGAGGATAGCCGTCGAGCCCCAGGCGTACCTGGTCCCGCCCCAGGTCGTCAGCAGCGTCAGCGCGCTGACCGCCACGACGAGCAGGGCCGACCCGAGGTAGTCGATGGTGTGACTCGTGTTCGGCACCGGGAGGTCCAGTTGCGTGTGGATCACCGCGATGGCGGCGAGGCCGATCGGGATGTTGATGTAGAAGATGTACCGCCAGGTGTAGTTGTCAGTGAGCCACCCGCCCAGGATCGGGCCGCCGATCGTCGCCACCCCGAAGATGACCATCATGTAGCTCATGTACTTGCCACGCTCGCGGGGGCTGAAGATGTCCCCGAGGATGGTGGTCGCCATGGCGATGAGCCCGCCGGCCCCGATTCCCTGGAGCGCGCGAAACACCGCGAGCTGAGTCATCCCGCCGACGTAGGCGTTGACCACCGGGATGTCGCCGGCCACGCCCGAGAGCGCGCTCCCGATCAGGAACACGGCGATGGCGAACTCGTAGACGATCGAGCGCCCGTACAGGTCGCTCAGCTTCCCGTACAGCGGCGTCGTCGCCGTCACCGTCACCAGATAGGCCGTGACGATCCAGGAGAGCTTGCTCGGGTCGCCCAGTTCGCCGACGATGTGGGGCAGCGCCGTGGAGACGATCGACTGGTCGATCGAACCGAGCAACATCCCCAGCATCAGCCCGCCGAGGACGATCGCTCGCTCCCGACCGAGGTCCCCGAAGAACCCGTCCGCCGTCTCGCTCACTGCGGGTCACCCCGCGAGCGAGAGGCACTGACTAAACATTCAGTAAGCACACCCCCTCCTTCTACAGGGTCGCATTTAACGCTGTCGCTATCGCCCGTCGAGTGGCGGGAAAACGGGCCGCCGTGGCGGCGTGTGCCCCGCTGACGCGATCCGAGCGCCCGATCGTGAACGGGCTGGTTCGGACTCGTGAGCGGGCTCGGTTCGGACCCATGAGCTGGCTGGTCCGGACCCGTGAGCGAGTCCTGTCCGGACCCGTGAGCGAGTCCTGTCCGGACAGTGGTCCACTCGAGGCGGGAAACGGGTGACTGAACGTTCAGTAAGTATATGTCGTTCGGCCCCCTCGAACGGAGCATGGACAGAGACCGTCCGGCGGAGTGTCCCGATGGCTAGCGCCATCGCGGTCGACGGGATCACGAAGCGGTTCGGCGACGTGGTCGCGCTCGACGACGTGAGCGTGGCGATCGCGGAGGGAGAGCTGTTCGGTCTCCTCGGGCCGAACGGCGCGGGGAAGTCGACGCTGATCCACGTCCTCTCGACGCTCCTCCAGCCGACCGATGGCGCGGCGACGGTCGCCGGTCACGACGTGCGGACAGACCGGGACGGCGTCCGCTCGAGCATCGGCGTCGTCTTCCAGGAGCCGGCGCTGGACGAGGAACTGACCGCCCGCGAGAACCTCGACTTCCACGGCGTGATGTACGGGATGGAGCGCTCGGCGCGCGCCGATCGCATCGGGGCCGTCCTCGATCTCGTGGAACTGGGAGACCGGGCCGACGACCTCGTGAAGACCTACTCCGGCGGCATGAAGCGCCGCCTGGAAATCGCCAGGGGGCTGGTCCACCGCCCCGAGGTCCTCTTTCTCGACGAGCCGACGCTGGGGCTTGACGCCCAGACCCGCCGCCACATCTGGGAGTACGTCAGGGCCCTGAACGACGAAACGGGCGTCACCGTCGTCCTGACGACCCACTACATGGACGAGGCCGACGCCCTCTGTGAGCGGGTCGGGGTCATCGACGACGGAACGTTGATCGCCGACGACTCGCCGGCCGCCCTCAAGCGCCAGATCGGCGGCGACCTCGTGACGCTGTCGGTCGGGGGCGACGTGGACGCCTTCCGGGCACTCCTCGGGAACTACGAGTGGGTCATCGATGTCGAGGAGCGGGACGGAACCGTCCGTCTCACCGTGGACGACGGCAGCGAGCGCATCCCGACGCTGTTCCGGGACACCACGGACAGCGCGTGTACCATCGAGAGCGTGGAGATGCGCGAGCCGAGCCTCGAGGACGTGTTCCTCGATCTGACGGGCCACGCGATCCGCGAGGAGGCGGCCGAGAGCCGCACCGAACGCATGCTGCGGATCCGGAGGGGGAACTGATGCGGGGGACCAACGTCGCGGCGATTTACGTCCTCTGGCTGCGCGAGATGAAGCGGTTCGTCCGCTCGAAGTCCCGCGTCGCCAGCACCCTGGCGCTTCCCTTTCTCTTTCTCGTCGGGTTCTGGTTCGGCTTCCGGTCGATCCAGCTCCCGGGGGCCGGCGGCGTCGACTACCTGCAGTACCTGGTCCCCGGCATCGTGGGCATGACGATGCTGTTCTCGGCCTCGTTCGGGGGCATCTCGGTGCTGTTCGACCGCCAGTTCGGCTTCCTGAAGGAGATCCTGGTCACGCCGGTCGACCGCGTCTCCATCGCGCTCGGCCGCGTCGTCGGCAGCACGACGACCGCCGTGATCCAGGGCGTGCTCCTGCTGGTCGTCGCGGTCGCCATCGGCTTTCGCCCCGTCTCGTGGCTCGGCCTCGTCCCGGCCGTCGGCTTTATGGTGCTGATCGGCGCGACGTTCATCGGCGTCGGCCTCGCGTTTGCCTCCCGGATCGACGACTTCCAGGCGTTCAACCTCCTGTTTAACTTCCTGCTCTTTCCCCTCCTCTTTCTCTCGGGGGCGATCTACCCCGTCTCGAACTTCCCCGCCCCGCTGCAGTATGTCACCTATCTCAATCCGCTGACCTACGGCATCGACGGCCTCCGGGGCGTCCTCGCCGGCGTCTCGACGTTTTCCCCGGTCCTCGACTTCGCCGCGATGGTCGGGTTCGCCCTCCTGTTCGTCCTCGTCGGCGCGTACGCGTTCGAGGGGAGTGATGCGGTGTGATCGGACCGCGACCGCGGCCGTTCGTCCACGACGGATCGCAAGAGAGAGACCGCGGCCGATCCACTCGATCGCCATGACCGGGACGCCCGAGTTCCTCGCGGATCCCTCGAACACGCGGGAGGCGATCATGAACGCGACCTACCACGCGCTCTGCCGGCACGGGTACGCGAACCTGACGATCCAGCACATCGCCGACGAGTTCGAGAAGAGCAAGACGCTCCTGTACTACCACTACGACAGCAAGGACGAACTGCTCCTCGACTTCCTGGATTTCATGCTGGAGCGGTTCGAGGAGCGCATCCCCTACGCGGGCGACGAGAGCGTCACCGATCACCTCGACGCCGTCCTCGAGCGGGTGCTTGTCGCCCCGTTCCCCGAGGAGTCCCGCGACTTCGCGCGCGCGATAGTGGAACTCCGGGCCCAGGCGGCCCACGACGCGGAGTTCCGTTCCTACTTCACCCGGAGCGACCAGTTCTTCCGCAAGCAGATCGCCCGGATCGTCAGGGAGGGAATCGAGCAGGACGTGTTCCGCGAGGTGGACCCCCGGCGGACGGCCGCGATGATCCACGCGCTCATCATCGGCGCGATGACCCAGCGCGTCACGACCGACGAGGACCTCGCTGAGGCGGTCCGTGTGGAACTCGATCGCTACCTCGAGCACTGCGTGTACGCCCGAAGCGACTGACCCACGCGAATCCGTCCCGTCCCACGCCCCGCAGGACGCCGTCGGATCGCCGCAACGACCCAGTCCGTCCCAGGAAGTGAAATCTATCTCACTATTTGCGGGGGACTATCGCGACCGGACGGCGGTTCGACCGCACGCCGTCCCGCGGTCGGAACGGGAGTGACTCGTGGCGATCCGTATGAGATGAGATCTGAAACTTTATTGGTGTCCCCGCGTTCGGTCCGGCAGTGCTAGACGAGACCCGAGCCAAACGGCTAGACGAGTCCGTCGACCGACTCGAGGATCTATCGGTGTTCGACACCGCTCCCATCGAGGAGCTCTCGTACTACCGCACCCGGTCGTTCGCCGACCCCGAGGAGCTCCCGCTCTCGGCGTTCGAGCCCTGCGAGGTGGGGTTTGCCTGGGACCGCAACCGCGAGAACGTACCGGACGACCGCCGCGACGCCGCCGTCGACGTGACCCGCGGCGACGCGCTCCCGGAGGCGCTCGCCGTCGGCGAGAACGTCTGGTTTCGCCTCCGGTTTTCGATCCCGGAGTCGATGGCCGGCCGACCCGTGTCCCTGCAGTTCGCCGTCGATCCCGTGGGCGCCGACGAGGGCGCGATGGGTCCGCCCCGCGTTGAGTGTCTCTGCTACCGCGACGGCGAGCCCTGGCAGGCGTTCGACGACGGCCACCGGGAGCTCCGCCTGACCGACGAGGCCGACGGCGGCGAGACGTTCGACCTCCTGATCGAGGCCGGCACGACCACGCTGTGGGGGCTGCTCGACGTCGACCGCTTCCGCCTCGAGGCGGCCCACCTCTCGGCCGCCCGCGAACCCGTGCGGGAACTGGCGACCCACTACACCGTCCTCGACGAACTCCGGCGGGACATCGATCCCGAGTCGCCCAACTGGGGGAAGGTCACGCGCGCGCTGGTCGAGGCGAGCCACGCGTTCGCCTTCGACGCCGACGACGAGGCCGAGTACGACCGCACCGCTCGGGCCGCACTCGACCGCCTGCGCGACCTCGAGAACGGCCTCTCCTCCGACCTGACCGGCTACGAACTCACGGCCGTCGGCCACGCCCACATCGACCTGGCGTGGCTGTGGCCGTGGTCCGAGACGGTCCGGAAGGGAGCGCGGTCGTTCTCGAACGTCCTGAAACTGATGGAGGAGTACCCGGCGTTCACCTTCATCCAGTCCCAGCCCCACCTCTACGAGTTCCTGCGCAACCGCTACCCCGATGTCCACGAGCGGATCGCCGACCGCGTCGAGACCGGCGACTGGCAGCCCACGGGCGCGCTGTGGGTGGAGTCCGACGTCAACCTCGCCGGCGGCGAGGCGCTGGCCCGGCAGTTCCTGCTCGGCAAGCGCTACTTCCGCGAGGAGTTCGACGTCGACCCACGGATCACGTTCATCCCCGACGTGTTCGGCTACAGCGCGGCGCTGCCGGCCATCGCCGACGCGGCCGACTGCCCGTACTTTCTCACCCAGAAGATGAGCTGGAACGAGATCAACGACTTCCCCCACACCACCTTCGAGTGGGAGGGGCTGGGCGGGTCCTCGGTGCTGGCACACTTCCCGCCGGCCGACACCTACAACGGCGATTTCTCCGTCGAGCAGGTCCGGCGCTCGGTCACCAACAACGACCAGAACGACCGCCTCGAGGAGAGCGCCTACCTGTTCGGGTGGGGCGACGGCGGCGGCGGGCCGACCCGCGAGATGCTCGAGCGCGCGTCCGTCGTCGACGACGTGGGCTCGCTGCCGGACGTCTCCTTTGGCTCGCTGCGCGAGTTCTTCGACCGCGTCGCCGCTGCCGACGCTGACCTCCCGACGTGGGTGGGCGAACTGTACCTCGAGATCCACCGCGGCACCCTCACGACGCAGGCCCGGACCAAGCGCAACAACCGGAAGGGCGAGTTCGCGCTCCGGGAGGCCGAACTGTGGTCCGCGCTCGCGCTCGCGGCCGCCGACGCCGACTTCGAGTACCCCCACGACGACCTCGAGCGGGCCTGGAAAGCGCTCCTCTTTCACCAGTTCCACGACATCCTCCCCGGGTCCTCGGTGACGGAGGTGTACGCCGACGCCGACCGGGACTACGAGCAGGTGTTCGAGACGGCCGAGGCCGTCACGGAGCGGGCCCGCGAGGCGCTGTTCGGTGCGACCGACGCCGCAGGTACGGTGTGTGTCACCAACTCCCTGCCCTGGGAGCGCCGGCCCGTCGTGGCCGTCGACAGCGAGGACCTGGCGATCGGAGGCGACGACGCCGTCCCCGTCAACGACCCACCGGCGCCTGCCGCCGAGGAGATGGTCGCGATCGCCGAGGACGGCGACCGCCTGCCGGTCCAGGCCGCCGCGGGCGACGACGGCGACTACCTCGTCCGCCCCGCCTCGGTCCCGGCGCTTGGCGCGACGAGCTTGGAATTCGCGCCCGCCGACGAAGCGGTGGCCGACGAAGCCGCCGAGACCGACTCGCCGCTCTCAGTGTCCGAGTCCCACCTCGAGAACGACCGGCTCCGCGTCGAGTTCGCGGACGACGGGACCATCAGGGCCCGCGACGCGGCGACCGGTCGGGACCTGTTCGACGGGGCGGGCAATCGCCTGGTCAGCTACCGCGACCACCCCGACGAGTGGGACGCCTGGGACATCGACGGCGACGTGTACGCCGTCGGCGAGGACCTGCCCGCGCCCGACGAGGTCGAGGTCGTCGAGTCCGGTCCGATCCGCGCGACGGTCCGCCAGACCCGGCGGTTCGGCGACTCGACGCTCGTACAGGACGTCTCGCTGACCCGGGACAGCGCCCGCATCGACTTCCGGACGACCGTCGACTGGCACGAGGACGAACGGCTCCTCAAGGCCCACTTCCCGACGGCCGTCCACGCCTCGTCGGCCGCCTACGACGTCCAGTTCGGCCACGTCGAGCGGGATACCCACGACAACACCTCCTGGGACGCCGCCCGCTTCGAGGAGCCCCACCAGCAGTGGGTCGACGTGAGCGAGTACGACTACGGCGTGGCCGTGCTCAACGACTGCAAGTACGGCGTCCACGTCGACGGGACGGACGTGAGCCTCTCGCTGCTGCGGGCGCCGGCCTCGCCCGACCCCGAGGCCGATCGGGGCCGCCACGAGTTCGCCTACGCCGTCTACCCCCACGAGGGAGACCTGCAGGCCGGCGGCGTCGTCGAGGAGGGCTACGAGTTCAACGTCCCGGCCCACGCCGTGCCGGTCGAAGACTCCGTCTCGCTCGAACCGTTCGCGGTCGACGCCGAAGGCGTCGTCGTCGAGTCGATCAAGCGGGCCGAGGACGGCGCTGACGCCCTCGTGGTCCGTCTCTACGAGGCCTACGGCCGCGCGACCGACGCGACGCTGACCTTCGACCTACCGGTGGTCGGCGCCGCCGAAACCAACCTGATCGAGGACCACGAGCGCGACCTGACGGTGTCGGACGGGAGTGTGGACCTCTCACTCGACGCGTTCGACATCCGGACGATTCGTCTGGATCTCGGCTGATTCGGGTCGGAGCGGGGACGGGGCCGATCGGTCTCAGCAGCCCCCCGCTTCGACGTCGGCGCGGCGGACCGACCCGTTCCCCGCGACGGCGAGGCGGTGATTCGCCGTGACGTTCCGGAGGACCTGTTCGGTCCCGTCCGCACGGACGATCCGCACGCGGTCGACGGTCGCGGGACCGAGGCCGAAGTGCAGCGCACGCGAGGACTGTGAGAACAGCCCCGAGCGGCTGCTCTCGACGCGGAGTCGGGTCCCACGACTCGTCTCGACCGTGACGCGCGCTCCGAGCGCGCCGTGGCCCCGGACGCGGACCTCGAGCCAGTTCCCGTTCCCGGCGACGCTGTGATACAGGCGGAACCGACCCGAGGTGTCGGCGACGACGACGTCCCGGCGGCCGTCCCGGTCGTAATCGAGCGTCGCCAGGCCGCGCCCGTTCGAGGTCAGCAGTCCCGCCTCGCTCGCGTTGCGGCGCTCGAAGGTCCCGTTCGGCCGGGCTTCCCACAGCGCCGGGCGGGTGTGGACCCCCTCGAACCCGCCGTCGGCGGCGCGCTGGAGATAGGCCTTGGTGGCGTGGATCAGATCGAGCGTCCCGTCGTTGTCGAAGTCCTCGATGGCGGCCGACCAGCCCCAGCCGCCCTGACGGACGCCGCGTTCCTGACCCACCTCGGAGAAGGTCCCGTTCCCGCGATTGAGGAGGAGCGTGTTCCCGCGATTGCGCACGTTGAGCCCGCTGTTGAGTTCCCAGACGTTCGACGGGTCCGGGAACTCGATGTTGGTGACGAACAGGTCGAGGTGGCCGTCGCCGTTCACGTCGCGGACGACGGAGGCCATCCCGTGGCGGTTGGTCCCGTTGATCCGCCGCACGTCGAAGGAGCCGTTGCCCCGGTTGACGTACAGCTGATCGTACCCGTAGTCGTTGGCGACGTGGATGTCCGGACGGCCGTCGCCCGTCAGGTCGACGAAGCTCGTCGCCAGGCTCCAGTGAGTGCTCGCGGCCGCGCCGTCGACGGCCTCGAACCCGTCGCCGGTGTTCTCGAACAGGATGTTCGGATAGCCGTCGGTGGCCTCGCCGCTTGCGCCGCGGCGGGGCGTCTGGTCGCGCCAGTCGCCGTTCTGCGTGACGTACACGTCGACGCGTCCGTCGCCGTTGAAGTCGGCCGCGCTCGCGCCCGTCCCCCACTGGAGGGAGCGATTGAACGCGCCCGGGACGCGATGGAACGTCCCCCGATCGTTTGCCAGCAGGATCGGGGTCCCCTGTCGAGGCACCAACAGCAGGTCCTGCCAGCCGTTCCCGTTTGCGTCCAGGAAGAGCACGGACTTCAGTTCGGGGTAGTCGCCGTCCGGGAGCGCCCCCGATCGATCGAAGCCGCTGCCGGTGTTGTGAAACAGGACGGGACCTCCCCCGGCCGTCACGAGGTCGGGCCAGCCGTCCCGGTCGTAGTCGGCGACTGCGACGGCGCCGTCGTCGCTGCCGGTGGCGTCGCCGCTGGTCCGGTAGGTGAGCCCACACTCCCGGGACGTCTCCTCGAAGCGGACGTGGTCCTGCCCGGCGACGGCCTGGCCGCCGCCGAGCGCCAGCGCCGCGCCGACGGAGGCCGAGACGATCACGACGACCGCGGCGAACACGTACCAGAACCGGCGGCTGAGTGTCGGTGTCATGTCAGGGTCTGGGCCTCGGGAGTGCCCGGAGCGATCGGGGCGGCATCAGGTACGTTGCGCGGTTGGTCACCGTGATAACCGACAGGATCCCGTCGTCGGCCTCGTCGACCTCGGCGTCGATACCGTCGCCGTTCATCGCCCGCCGGACCTGCACGAAGTCGTCCATCGTCCGCTGCCACGCGTCGAAGTGCAGGCCCGGCGTGTCGGCGATGTCGAAATCGCGGCGCAGGATCCGCTGATTGAACTCCTCGTCACGCGCTCGGGCGATCTTCTGTCCGTGGCCGAGCACGCCCTCCTCGCGGGCGTCTCGCTCTGCCCGCTCGGCGATCGCCTCGGTGATACCGCTCGAACTGGCGAGATCCTCCCCCACCTCTCCGACGTCCTCGCTCGTGTGTTCCGGGCTGAACATGCGCCGGGTCCGCTCGCCGTGATCGTGGTCGTACCAGGCCTCGAGGTCGTGTTCCAGCCGCGAGACCTGCATCGTCGTCCCGCCGGCGAACGGGCCGTCGCGGATGGTGATCCGGTCCTCGCTCGGTAAGGTGTCGCGGTAGGCGCTCTTGAACCCCATCGACAGCGGCGCGCTGTCGGGGATATCGTCGTTTTCGTACCGCTGTGCGGGCTGATCGCGGCCGACGAACCCGGTGCGGCGCTCGGCGACCTCGAACACGGGGTCGAGCGAGCCGGCGACCGAAACCCCGTTGAGCGTCTCGAGTTCCCCGAACAGCGCCTGCTCGACGGCGAGCAGGACCGAGCCGCGATCGCTGGCGAGGTGGACGGCGGCGTCGTAGTCGTCGGCGGTGGGCTCCGATTCGCCGATCGTCCCCAGGAGTTCGTCGGACGGGGGGAGATCGACGCTGGCCGGCAGGGCCGCGTCGAACCGATCGAAGTAACGGGGCGCGTACCCGACGACGAACAGCAGCCCCTCGTTCTGGACGACGCTGGGTTCGCCGCCGGTGCCCCGCTGATAGGCCCGTTCGAGCGTCCGGAAGGCGCTCTCGACGGACTCCCGGTCTGACTGGGTCGGGGGTTCGGGCCCGGTGTACCGCAGCAGGAGGATCGCGTGGTGCTGTGGCAACACCGTGTTGCCGAACCGGTCGCGCACGAGGTAGTCCGTCCAGGCGTGCTGGCGCTCGGGGAGCGTCGAGAGGTCGTCGGGTCCCTGGGGGAACGACCGTTCGGTCGGCGTCGCCGTCCCGTCTCTCTCTCGATCCAGACAGGCCGACAGCGCGCTCGTCCCGCCGATCGCGACGGCGGCACGGATCATCTGACGGCGCGAGAGCGCGTCGTCGGACGGCCCTGACCGCGGGTCGTCCTGGCTCCCGCCCGCGTGGGGACACGGCATCAGAATCCTCTCCGGACCGGCCACGGATTCGTCGTGACCCGCTCCGGATCGGCCACGGACGATCCCCGGGGGGCGTACCCACGGTCGGTATCATGGCTGTGCTGTCGGTCGACGGTGTGTCTGTGTTCTGTTACCATTGTTCTCGAATCCCTTCGATCGCGTCGGCGGGGAACAGCGCGGAGTCCGACGCGGTCCGGACGCCGTCCCCAGTCGGTTCGAGGGCGAACGACGCGCGGAGGAGGGCGTACGGCGCCCCAGCGCTCCAGGCCTGCGGGACACAGGAGGACGGGTAGGGCTTGGGGGACACCTCGTCATCGAACCCGCAGAACAGCTCCGGGATGCGGTCGTCCTCGAACTGCGTGGCGGCGTCGAGTACCCCCTCGGCCAGGCGCTCGGCGTCGTCGTGGAAGCCGTACCGGGCCAGGCCGAGCGCGGCCAGCGACGTGTCGTGGGGCCAGACGCTCCCGAGGTGGTAGGAGACGGGACTGTACCCGGCGGCGCTCGCCGCCATGGTCCGCAGCCCCCACCCCGAGTACAGCTCCGACGAGCGGAGCGTCCGGGCGACCGCGTCCGCCCGCTCCTCGGGGACGATCCCGCTCCACAGACAGTGTGCGACGTTCGAGGTCCGGGTGGGCACCGTGCGTCCCTCGCCGACCTTGGCGACGGCGTAAAACTCGCGCTCGGGCACCCAGAACGCCGACTCGAAGGCCGCGGCGAACGTGTCGGCCTGCGCCCGGAGAGCGGTCGCCCTGTCGCCGTCGCCGAACACTTCCTCGTACAGCATCGCCGCGTCGCGGAGCGCGCGGTACACGTACCCCTGGACCTCGACGCTCGCGATGGGCGATTCGGCCAGTTCGCCGTCCGGGAACTGCACCGCGCCCGGCGTGTCCCGCCAGGCCTTGTGGAGCAGGCCGACGCCCGGGGACTGCTCGTAGTAGAGGAACGGGTCCTCGCCGTCGCGAGTCCGGTCGATCCAGGACAGCGCGTCCTCCAGGGGCGCCGAGAGCGACGTGACGAGGTCGGCGTCGCCCGTCCAGCGGTACGTCTCGGCCAGCAGCGCCACCCACAGCGGGGTCGCGTCGACCGACCCGTAGTAGGGCGTGTGTGGCACCTCGCCCCGGCGGGCCAGTTCGCCGTGGCGCATCTCGTGGAACACTTTCCCGGGGCCCTCCTCGGTCGCCTCGTTCGTCGTGGTTCCCCTGTAGGCGGCGAGATAGCGCAGGGTCCCGGCCGCGAGCGCGGGGGCGACCGGCAGCGTCTGGTAGGCGGCGATCAGCGAGTCCCGCCCGAACACGGTCGCGAACCACGGCGTGCCTGCCAGCGGCACCGGGCCGTGCTCGGTGACGGTCGTCAGCGCGGCGAGGTCCTGGCGCGCGCGATCGAACACGCGGTCGCGGTCCCGGCGACCGGTCGTGACCGACGGGAGATCCAGCGGCGCTCCGCCGTCGCGTTCCGGGTCCGCGACGCCGGCGGCGGACGCCTCGACGGGCGTCACGTTCGGCCGGACGCGATAGGTCACGGCCGTCGTCTCCTGAGAGGGGACCTCGAGGTCGAAGGCCGCCGTGCCCGGTTCGAGCGTCGCGGGCGTCCGGTCGAACGACACCGTCGTGGTGAGCGACACCGGCGTGTCGTCCGCGCTCTCGTACTCGTACTCGTAGCGGACCCGGTCCTCAGCCACCGTCGTCTGGATCTCCCGCTCGAACGTCGTCGAGAAACCACGCACCTCGAACACGTCGGCGAAGTCCGTCCCGAACTCGACCGTGAGACGGCCAGTGAACGTCGACGGCGAGTGGTTCGCGACGACGAGGCGCCCGGTCAGCCCCGCCCCCTCCTCGACGGACTGCGTTTCGCGGACGACGAGGTCCGTGTGTTTGTGCCCGTCGTCGTCGACGCGGTTGACCGCCGACTCCGCGGAAGCCGCGATCACCGTCCGCCGGTCGGCCGAGCGCAGATCACGGCCGACGGCGGTCAGGTCGGTCCCCTCGATCCCCGTCGAGAGAGACGAGAGGTGGCGGGTGTCGAGATGGTAGAGCCCGCCGTCGCCGTCGGAATCGACGCCGGGACTGTCAGGGGACCCCACCAGCAGCGTCCGGCCGTCCACGAGGATGTCGACGGTCATCGAGACCTCCGGCGGCCGGATGCAGCCGTGACGACCCCACGCCGGCCGGTATCACTCGGCACGGGCACGCACCTCCAGCCGATCCGCGAGGGCCGTCGCGTCGAGCGTTCCGAGCGCACGCTCCAGGAGCGCTCGCATCCGCTCGGCCGTCTCCGGCGCCGTCCCGTGGATGTCCTCGGTCTGGCCGGGATCGCGCTCCGTGTCGAACAGGAGCGGCGACTCGTGGCGCTGGATCGCCTCGCCCTCGAGGCGCCAGACCGGCGTGTCCGTGTAGGGCAGGAACGGTCCGGCCTCGGCGTCGGGCGACGGCTCCGGCGGCAGAAAGATCCCGCGCGGATTGAGCATCGTCGTCGAGTGAGCGGGAGCGGGTTCGCTCGGATCGCACGGCACCATGTAGGTGTACCGGCCGTCGGTCACGCAGGCGCCGGACCCCCACTCGCCGTACAGCGCCCACTCTCGGTCGTACTCGCCGTCGCCGGTGACCAGCCCCAGGAGACTCCGACCGTGGGGGTGGTCGCCGGCCGCCGTCGCGTCGAGCAGTTCGAGCAGCGTCGGGTGGAGATCGACCGCCGCCGTCAGGTCCTCGACCCGGCCCCCGTCTCCCTCGGGGTGGTGGATCAACAGCGGCGTCCGGGCGAGCACGTCGTAGAACGGCTGGTGTATCTTGCCGATGTAGCCGTGATCGCCCAGGGAGTAGCCGTGGTCGGAGGTGATCACCACTGCAGTCTCCTCCCAGAGGTCCCGTTCGTCGAGGGCGTCGAGCAGGCGACCGACCCACTCGTCGACCATCGTCACCTTGCCGGCGAACTGGGCGCGGGCGAACGCCAGTTCGCGCTCGGAGACGTCGCCCTGCCCCTCCTCGACGGTGCCCCACCGCGGCCAGAACGAGAGGGCCGGATCGCGGGGGTCCTCGTCCGTGTACATCGAGGCGTACGGCTCGGGACAGTGAAACGGCTGGTGGACGTCGAAGCTGTCCACGTAGCAGAACCACTCGTCCCACTCGGTCTCGCGGACGAACTCGACGGCCGAGGAGAACACCTTCGGGGCGAAGAACGTCCGTTCGTCGCTCTCGTCGAAATCCGAGACGTTGCGGGCGTACTGGGCGCGGTCCATGAAATCGACGCCGTCGGCGCTCTCGGCGCCGGCCTGGGCCAGCAGGCGCTCGTCGGGCGTGCGCGGACTCGCCCGCCAGGCGTCGAACTCGTGACCGCGGACGAACTCGAAGGCGTTGAAGTCCTCGTAGTAGCCGTCGGCGCCGTGCTGGAAGTAGTGGTAGTGGTCGGTGATCAGCTGGGTGAACGTGCCGGTCTCGCGTGCGGCCAGGGGCAGCGTCGTGTCGAACGGCTCGATCGGCCCCCAGCCGCGCCACGGGAACTCCTGGACGCCGGTCAGCCACTCCCGCCGGGTCGGCATGCAAAACAGGCTGCCGGCGTAGTGGGTGTCGAACGCCGTCGCCCGCTCGGCGAACCGGTCCAGGTTCGGCGTCGCCACGTCGTACTCGAGGGGACGCGGCCGGTCGCGATAGGCACCCAGAAAGTCCCGCCGCAGGCTGTCCAGCGAGACGAACAGGACGTTCATCGCGACGCACCTCCCACGGCCTCCCACAGCGCGACGTCCCCGGGGACGGTCACCAGCGTCCCGTCGACGACGGCGAACAGTTCGGTCCGGCAGGTGCCACACCGCTCCAGGCACGGCCGGGCGTGCGTCCGGCAGGGCAGTTCCTCCAGCGTCGTCCGCTCGGCGCCGGTGACGCTGTTGACGCAGTACTCGACGAACGGTCCGTCCTCGCTCTCGGGTGTGCTGTGTTCCGTCATCTGTCGTCCTCTGTTGGGGGGCGTCCTGGCGCGACCCGAACCGAGACGCTGTGGCGGCCGTCCCCCCGGCGTTTATACTGCCGGGGGACGGTACCACAGGACGAACTGTCATGGCCGACGCCGGGGAAGACGCCGACGCAGACGATCGCCTGGATTTCCTCGAGGACCGATCCGGGAGCGATCCTCGACGGCGCTTTCTCGAACTTGTGTGCGCGCGGCGGGCGGCTCTCACCGTCGGGTTTGTGCTCTCCGGGCTGATGTTCGTGACCGCCGTGGCCCTCGTCCTGTTCGCCGACATCCCCCGGGGATCGAGCGTCATCGCGGTCGCCGACGCCGTCATCACGGGCGTGCTGGTCGTCGCCACGTTCGGCACGCTCAGGGCGTGCAACCGGCTCCGCCGCGGCGAGTGACAGATGGGGACGGGGCGTCGCCGGCGTCACGATTCCCGCCCTCCCTTCGTCGGCTCGTCGAGCGGCTCCCGCCCCCTGTCCATCGGGTCGCCGAGCGGATCGCTGTCCCAGTAGGGGTGGTCCTCGTGGACACGGAAACAGGCTGCGGCGTGACCGCCGCCCGGACTGGGCTTGGCGGGCGCGTTCCCGACACAGTGTTCCCGGGCCTCCGGACAGCGGGTGTGGAACCGACACCCCGACGGCGGGTTCGACGGATCGGGGATGTCGATGCCCCGGACCGGCGGGTCCTCGATCTCGCCGTGCCTGACCTCGAGGTCCGGCGTCGCCCACTTCAGCACCTGCGTGTAGGGGTGACGGGGGTCTTCCAGCACCTCGTCGTACGGTCCCACCTCGACGATCTCTCCGAGATACATGATGGCGAGGCGGCCGTCGGCGCGTCCGGTGAGATACCGGGCGTTCGAGAGGTTGTGCGAGATGAACAGGAAGGACGTGTCGAACTGGTCTTGCAGTTCGAGCATCAGGTCCATCATGTCCACCCGCAGCGAGACGTCCAGCGCCGAGACGGCCTCGTCGGCCAGGATGAGGTCCGGTTCCATCAGCAGTGCCCGGACGAGCGCCGTCCGCTGTTGCTCGCCCCCGGAGAGTTGATGGGGATACCGGTAGGCGTAGTCGTTCGCGGGCGTCATGCCGACCTCCTCGAGCATGCCGAGGCAGGTTGCTTCTATCTCCTCGCGCGAGAGGTTCGGCTTCCAGCGCTTGAGCGGGCGCAACAGCGTCGCCATGATCGTCTGGTTGGGGTTGAGCGAACTCCCGGGGTCCTGGTGGATGATCTGGAGCGAGCGCCGGATCTCGTCGTAGGGGCGCTTCACGTCGCCGGCCCGGTCCTTGGCCGCCCAGACGTCCTGCCCGCGGAACGACACCGTCCCGTCCGTGGGACGCTGCAGCCCGATCGCGGTCTTGCCGAGCGTCGTCTTGCCACAGCCGCTCTCGCCGATGACCGCGACGACGTCGTTTTCTGGGATCTCGAGCGAGACGCCGTCGACGGCCCGGACCGTCTCGGGGTCGCCCCGCAGGTTCAGGAGGCTGCGCCGGTTCTCGAACTCGACGGACACGTCCGACAGGGAGACGACGGGATCGCCGTCGACGCTCATCGAGACTCCTCCTCGGTGCGGGTCGGCTCTCCGGCGGGTGTCGTGCCGTCCGCTCCGTGCCGTCCGAACTCGAGCGGGACTGCGTCGGGCGAGACGTCCGTGTAGATGCACTTCGCGCGGTGCTCGTCCGACAGCCGGTGGAAGCCGGGTTCCTCCCAGCGACAGCGATCGTCCGCCAGCGGACACCGCGGGGCGTACGAACAACCCTCCGGCACGTTCACCGGGTCGGGCGACTCCCCGCCGATCGTCTGCATCTCCTCGAGCGGCGTCTGCAGGTTCGGGACCGCCTTCAGGAGCGCCCGGGTGTAGGGGTGGCGCGGGTTCCCGATGACGTCGTCGGCGGTGCCGACCTCGACGGCGTCGAACGCGTACATCACCCCGACGCGATCCGAGAGGTTGGCGACCAGCGGCAGGTCGTGGGAGATGAACACGATCGTCAGGTCGTGGCGGCGCTGGAGCTTCTTGATGAGGCTGAGGATCGACCGCTGCATCAGCAGGTCCAGGGCGGCGGTCGGCTCGTCCATCACGAGCACCTCCGGTTCGAGCAACAGCGCCAGCGCGATCAGCGCGCGCTGTTTCATCCCGCCCGAGAGCTCGTGGGGGTAGCTGTCCAGGACGTTGTCGGGATCGAGGTACAGTTCCGAGAGCAGCTCCCGGGCCCGCTCCATCCCCTCACGCCGGTCGGCGTCGTGGGCCGACAGCGTCTCCTGGAAGTGCTGGCGGACGTTCAACGTGGGGTTGAACGAGTCGAGCGCGCCCTGGAACACCATCGCGATCTCCTCCCAGCGGACGCGGCGCAGTTGCTCCGGGGAGAGATCGAGGATCGAGACGCCGTCGTGATCGGCGTCCGGGTAGTAGGTGACCTCCCCCGAGAGGACGCCGGGATCCTCGACCGCGTCGAGGATCGATCCGGCGAGCATCGACTTGCCCGACCCGGACTCGCCGACGATCCCGAAGATCTCCTGGCGCCGGATCGTCAGGTCCACGTCGTCCAGTACGCGGGCGACCCCGCGATCCATGTCGAACTGGACCGTGGCACCCTCGATCTCGAGGACGGGATCGTCGGTCATTCGGGATCGGCCCCCTCGGTCTCGATCGTCTCGGAACTACGCGCCCGAACGCGCGGATTGAAAATCCGGTCGGCGCCCTGCGAGAGGAGCACCAGTCCCAGCGAGAGGAGGACGATCGCCACCATCGGCTCGATGAGCGTGTACGCCAGATCCCAGGAGTACAGCGCCCCGGAGTTGCGGTACGCCCGATTCATCGTCACGCCCCAGTGGGTGTTTGTGAACGGCAGGATGCCAAGGAAGTACAGGGCGACGCTGCTGAACACGACGATACGACCGGCGTTGACGAAGTTGATGGCGACGTACGGCATGATGTTCGGCAGGATGTCCCTGCTCAGGATCGTGTGCAACCGGAGGTACATCGTCCGGGAGGCCTCGACGTAGTCGGCCTCGCGCAGCGTCAGTACCTGCGAGCGGATCGAGCGCGCGAGCCCGGCCCAGACGTTGATCGTCAGCACGATGCCGACGACCCAGGGCTGCTCGGGCTGGATGATCGTGGCGACGACGATGGCCAGCGGCAGGCCGGGGATGGCCGTCGCCATGTCCATCACCGTGGTGAGGACGGCGTCGATGCGCCCGGCGCGGTAGCCGGCGACGGTGCCCAGGACGGTCGCGACGCCGGTGGCGAACACGCCGCCTGAAACCATCATCTCGAGCATCGGCGGGGTCGCGTGGACCAGCAGGCTCACCATGTCCTGTCCCAGTCCGTCGGTCCCGAGGGGGTGGGCCCAGGTCTGGAACGGACGGACGTGGATCATGCCCTGGCTGGTGCTGGGGGGCGCGACGAAGACCACGCCCGCAGTCCCGATCAGGGCGTAAAACAGCAGGATCAGGACGCCGATCCGGGTCCGCCAGTCGCTCCAGATCACCCTGATCGGGGACCGGACGTAGATGTCGTATCGCTGTGCGATCCGCTCCGTTCGCGACCGGCCGGCGGTGTCGGGCGTCCGGAACGGGGAGTCGTCCTCCTCGTGACCGCCGTCGGGTCGCGGGTCGTCCACTTCGCCGCCGTCGGGTCGCGGGTCGTCC
>JBDGUH010000063.1:0-8068 GCA_042216055.1 Haloarculaceae archaeon | reverse complement strand
ACCGCCGTCGGGTCGCGGGTCGTCCACTTCGCCGCCGTCGGGTCGCGGGTCGTCCCCTTCCCCGCTGTCGCCGGTCCGTTCCCGTCGGCTCCCGTGCCCGTCGTCAGTAGGTTTCACGCGATTCACCTCCCTGTACGCGCGGGTCGATCCAGCCGTAGGTCAGGTCGGCAAAGAGAATGGCCGCCACGATGGCGACGGTGATGACGAGGAAGGCCCCCATCATCAGTGGGTAGTCCCGGGCGTCGATGGCCTTGAACATGTAGTAGCCGACCCCCTTGTAGGTGAAGATCTGCTCGAGGATGACCGCGCCCCCGAACATCGTGCCGATCGAGATCATCAGCGTCGTGTACAGCGGAAGGACGGCGTTTCGGCCGACGTACTGGAGTGCGATGCGGCGGTCACGCAGTCCCCGGATCGAGGCGACCCGGAGGTAGTTCTCCCCGAGGACGTTGATGCTGTTGCCCCGCATCGCGAGCGCCTGGAACCCAAAGCGAGTCAGGACAAAGGAGAGGACAGGGAGGGCCGCGTGGTACAGGGCGTCACCGAGAAACGTCAGCGAGAACCCGATCTTGACGTCCTCTCCCAGCCGTCCGCCCGTGGGGAACAGCTTCCACTGGAAGCCCAGCAGGAACACGAACAGGACCGCCAGCACGTAGTAGGGGATCGAATTGAAGACGATGGTGATCGTCGAGAACACGTAGTCGAACCGGCTCCCCTCCTTGTAGGCCATCACGGCGCCCAGGCCGATGCCAAGGGCGAAGGTCAGCGCGATCGCCAGGGACATGACGAACAGCGTCCAGGGGAGCGCGCCGAGGATAATCTTCGACACCGGGTCCCCGTACCACGTCGAGGTTCCCAGGTGCCCCTGGAAGATCGACGTGACGTAGTCGACGTACTGCTGCCAGATCGGCTGGTGGGGCTGGACGCTGGTGTAGGACTTGACTAGCGAGTCGATCGCCGCGGTCGACATCCCCGAGTTCGACTGCCGGATCTGCGCGCGCAGGTAATCCATGGGGCCCCCCGGGATCAGGCGGATCATGAAAAACGACAGTGTCACTGTCGCGACGATCGTGAGGATTGCGCGTCCGACGCGTTTGATTAACCAGTGCATGAGTCAGGTGTACGAGTGCATGGGTCCGGTGGACGAGTGTGTGAGTCAGGTGTTTCGAACGTGGTGCGATCGAACGGATGGACCATGGTTGTAACCGATACGACTCTCGCCATGGGCGGTGGTCACTCCCGCTTGGGCGAGATCTCGCCTTCGTGGAACGGCCAGGTCAGGTGGGTCGGCGGATTGACGCTCATCCACTTGTTGTCCTGGGGCGGCACGTTCCAGTCGTCGGTGGACCACCAGACTGCGCCGATCTTCTCCATGACCGGCAGGACCGGCAACGCCTGGTTGACGGCCCACGCCAGTTCCTTTATCAACTGGCGGGCCCCGTCCCCGGACGTCTCCGGGATCTGTGCGGTCTTGTCCGCGAGGTTCACCTCTGTCGTCGAGGAGTCCGGGTTGCCGATCTCGGACGGCACCTCGAAGGACTGGGGGATGTTCGCGTTCTGCTGGTCGGTGCTGTTAGCGATCGCACGGAACCCGAAGAACGGGTGGGGACGGCCGCCGCCCCAGAACCGAGGCGTGATGTCGAACTCGCCGTTGGGGAACGTCTGGCCGTTCCAGGTCGGGGCGTCGACGGTCCGCAGCTCCGTCTGAATGCCGAACTGCTGGAGCTCGGAGTTCAGCGTCTGCCCGGCGTTGACCCAGTCGGTCCAGCCGCCCGGGTACACCAGCTCGAGCTGGACCGGATCGCCGTTGGGCCCCATCCAGTTGCCGCCGGACTTCGAGTAGCCGGCGTCGCGCAGCAGTTGGCCGGCACGGTCCGTGCTGGTCTCGTAGGCCGTGAAGCTGTCGAGCGCGTCGCCGACCCAGCTTCGCGGAATCCCCTGGCCCACCCCGGCGATACCGGTCGGCGTGCCCACCGGCGTCTTGAAGTTCAGTCCGGCGGCGTTGATCGCGATCCGCCGCCGGTTGGCGACGTGGGCGATTGCCTTCCGGAAGTTCGGTCGGCCGATGTGCTCGTTCTCGTGGTTCCAGAATAGCCCTTGTCCGTTGAGGTTCGAGGTGGGATTGATCTGGAAGGAGTCGGGGAGCTGGTTGAGCGCCGACTCCGAGAGGACGATCGGGCCGATGTAGTCGATCTCCTCGGCGATCCCCATCTGGAGGATGCCCTGGTTGCCCGATGTCTGGGTCGCCTCGAAACTGATCCCCTGGATCGCGTCGTAGGCGGGGTGGCCCTCGTGGGGTTCGCCGTGGAAGCGCCGCGACGTCGCTTCGGTGATCTTGATCGGCCCACAGCCGTTCTCCTCGGCCTCGAAATCGACGACGTCAGAGCGCACGCTCTGGCGCTCGTCGTCGCTCGAGGCCTCCTCGAAGCTCGACACGAAGTCCCCGTACATGCTGGTCGGGGTGTTGAAGTAGCGACCGGCGTAGGTGCCCATCGCGATCTGGCTGTTCTGGGTCGTCAGGGTGACCTCGGCCTCCCGGTCGCTGGTCGCCTGCGCGTCGTCGATGACGTCGGCCGGCGGCTGGTTCATGTACACGTCCATCTTGACCTGGGTCACGACGTCGTCGGCCGTGATCGGGTCCCCCGAGTGCCAGGTGACGCCGTCGCGAACGGTGATCGTCATCGTCGTCCCGTCGATCGAGATGTCCTCGAACACCGGGGAGGGGACGAAGGTCTGGTCGGACTGCCGGTAGCCGATCACGTACTCCTGAACCCAGTTCCGGGTCGCGCCGGCCCGGTTCGTCGGATTGTAGTTGTTCCAGTGGAGGGAGTTGGGCGCGGCCGTCGTCGGCGTGTTGATCGTGCCGTCGACCGGCTCGCCGGCCTGCGTCGGCGTCTCGGTCTCTTCGCCGCCCCCGCCACCACCGTCGCTCCCGTCGCCGCCGCCACCGTCGCTCCCGCCGCCGCCCGAGTCGGTTGGTGTCTCTGTACTGCCACCGTTGCCACCACAGCCTGCGAGTCCCGACAGGATCGCCGCCGCACCGCCGACACCGAATCGCCGCATCAGGTCCCGCCGCTGTGGGTCTACGGATCCGCCATGTCGCTGGTTGTCTGGCGACATAGACCCTAAATATAGTGTATATTACTTAAGTTTTTGGTATAGCAACCACTACCAGTAGTTGTAAGTACTACACGGTTCAAGAGAGTGACAGAGCGACGATGACAGCCTACTCGCAGCCGCCCGGTTTCGATCCGGGAACGGCCGAGACAGTGTTCGAGCCACCGGGATCCGGAGAGGGCAACTGGTTCGGTGCCCCCTGTGCGTTGGATCACGGAACCGAAACGTACCTCGCGGTCCGGGAACGGACGCCCGACGAGCGCGGCCGCGCCGTCAGGATATATGAGATAGATGATACTAGTTACGAGGAGATCGCTCGCATCACCGCCGACGACCTGGGCGTCGTGAGTGTCGAGCGGCCCGCACTCGTGACCGATCCGCGGACCGGCGCCGCCAAACTGTATCTGCCGGTCGACACCGGCGCGAACGAGTGGGTCATCCGAAAGCTCGCCGACGCGGAGACGCCCGCCGACTTCGATCCGTCGACGGCCCGGGACGTGCTCCGCCCCGCCGCGGGCGGGAGCGACTGTTCGACGGTGAAAGACCCGTACGTCGTCACCGTCGGCGGCCGATACTACATGTTCTACTCGGGAAGCGACGGGCGTTCGGAACAGGCCCACCTCGCGACCAGCGTCGACGGCGAGATCTGGGAGCGTCACCCGGGGAACCCGCTCCTCGAACGGCAGTACTGGCACGATCACCACACCCGGATCAGCTGTGTCGTCCCCGCGCCCGACGCGCCCGCGTGGCTCGTCTTCTACGACGGCAGCGGCCTGACCGACGAGGGACGGACGTGGAACCTCCGAACCGGAACGGCGGTCTCGCCGGATCTCGAACGGGTCGTGGATACGGCACCGCACGCACCCGCGTACGCGGCGCCGACGGCCGAACGGGCGACGGGCGTCGATACCTTCGCGACCTGCCGGTATCTGGAAGTCCTGCCCCGCGGGGACGACTGGATCGTGTTCGCCGAGGTCGCACGCGACGACGGCGCCTTCGAGCTGCGACGCCAACGCGTCTCCTCGAATCGAAATGGATACGGCGGAACGGCGTCGAAGTAGGTGCGAATCGATGGAGAAACGGGAACTCGAGGACGAACTTCAGGAAGTCGGCCTCACGAAGTATCAGTCCAGCGCGTACGTCGCCGCCGTCAGCCTCGGTTCGGCTACGCCGACGGAGCTGGTGGAGGCGTCTGAGGTCCCGCAGGCGCGGATCTACGACATCATCGACGACCTGCAGGAGATGGGCCTGGTGGAGGTCCCGGAGACGGAATCGGGCAAGGTGGTGCGCGCACCGCCGCCGGAGATCGTGCTCGACGAGTTCCGGAAGCGGCGTATCCAGTCGTTCTCTTCGCGGATGGACGGGATCACCTCGGCGCTGGAACAGCACCACGACTACCAGCGCCCCTCGGAGGGGTTCGTGACGATGGTCTCGCTGGAGGAGTCGGCGATCAGGCACATCCGGCAGGCCATCGACGAGGTCGAGTGGTGGCTGACGATGGCGCTGCCGGTCGAACTGTACGAGGCCGTCGCGGAGAACGTCGCCGACGCCGTCGACCGGGGCGTCACCGTCCGGTTGATCGTCGACGGCGAGGAGGCCCGACAGGCCGATCCGCGGCCGGGCCGGATGGGTCCCACCTTCCCCGAGGCGATGGCTGTCCGTCACCGGCCGACGCTCGACACCTTCGCGTTCGCCGACCGGAGCTACGGCATCTTCAACAGCGTCCATCCCCAGGAAGAGACCCAGCCGTACATCATCTCCCAGGAGAGCAACCTCGTCTTGCTGTTCCAGATCTACGCCGAGCAGGTGTGGACCGGATCGGCGACGATCCAGGCCGATACCGGTCTGCCGAAGCGGTACCTCGACCCGTGGCGCGCGATCGTGGATCTGCGGGACGACCTCGACGCGGGCGCCACGCTGATCGCCGAGGTGGAGGGGCGCCGGACACACAGCCGGAAACCGGGCACCTGGGCCGGCGAGATCGTCGACTACGACATGAGCGGCGCCGTCGAGAACAGTTTCGAGGCGGTCGCGCCGACGACCGCGTCCCTGATCGTCGACACGGACGAGGGCGAACAGACCGTCGGCGGGTGGAAGGCCACCCAGGAGGACATCGCCGCTGACGGCATCACCGTATCCGGTCCGTAACGGATTCGACCAGCGGGAATTCGGTCACCCGGAGTGTCGTACAGCCGTACGGCACGAGCGTCAGCTGCTCGCGCCCGCCGGCCGCCGCCGGGCTGGCGGGCAGGTCCCCGGCTCGACTCCCCGCCAGCGTCCAGTTCTCGACGCGTGCGCCCTGAACGTCGAGTTCGACCGGGGGCGCGTCCGGGTCGAATGGCGTCTCGCCCGGGCGGCGGCGCCTGAGTGTGTGGTCGGGGTCGTCCGTGTCGACCGCGAGCCCGTAGTTCCACGCCTCGGTGGGGTGATACTCCCGGTGTGCGTGTGGTACGTCGTCTTCGCCCGGGAGGCGCCTGGCCTCGCTGTCGATCGGCAACGAGAACACGAGGGGGCCGCGACGGAGTGCGACGCCGCCCTGGTAGCGCCGCTCGACCTCGACCGCCGGCGAGAGGGACAGCGTCACCTCGTCTCCCTCCTCCCACGTGCGTTCGACGGCGTGGAACTGGCCGGCCGCGGGTGATCGGGTGGTCCCGTCGGGAAGCTTCAGGGTCACGTTCCCGGCCCACTCCGGGATCCTGAACTCGAGCGGGAACGTCGCTGGCGTCTCGGGCTCGACGGTGAACCGAACGTCGTCCTCGAAGGGGTAGTCCGTCTCCTCCCTGATCGTGACCGCGGTCCCGTCGATCGTGGTCCGCACGGTCGAGGGGAGATACACTGCGGCAGCCAGCGCGTCGTCGCCCCGCAGCCACGAGCCCGCCACGAGCTTCGGCCAGCCCTGGTGGAAGTTGGCCGTACAGCAGCCGAAGTTGGGCTCCAGCCCGAAACAGTTCGCGTCGGGCGCGTTCGTCCACGGGTACTCCCCGACGGCACACAGCACCTGGTTTGCCTGCTGGTCGTACTGGTGGGCCCACATGTCCCGCGTGAACGCCGCCGGCAGGGCGTTGAACGCGATCCGCTCGAGCCGATCGGCGAAGCGGACGTCGCCGAACGTCGCTACCAGTTCCTCCAGCGAGTACATGTACTCGACGACCGCACACAGCTCGGTTCCGCGCGTCGGATCGCGCCCGGCGAGGTTCTCGTCGCCGGAGCACACTCCCGTCACTTGGCCGTGGAACGCGTCCAGGGTGTCGACGGCGTCGGCCGCCCGATCCCGATCTGTGGGCCCGCCCGACCGTCGGTAGGTGACCGCGGGTTCCTTGAGCGCCATCACGTTGTTCACCACGTGGGTCTCGAGGCTCCACTCGGACGCGGGGTCGGGATGGGGAAAGGCAAACGTCCGGGGCGAGCCGGCGAACTGCGACTGCCAGTCGAATCCCTGCTCGGCGACGGTGTCCACGAGGTCGAGCAGCCACGCCTCGCCCGTCTCGTCGTGGAGCCACTGCACGCCGAGTGCGAGCTCCTGCCAGCGGAAGCGGGCCCACTCCTCGAGGGAGCGCTCCTCGAGTACCGTCTCCTGCAGGTGCGCACACAGCGCGAGCGCTGCGTCGAGGGCGCGCTCCTCGCCCGTGACCCGGTAGTGCTGCCGGAAGACTTTCAGCAGGATCGCCTGCGGCCAGACGTCGTTCGCATCGCCCTCGGCCGGTTCGCGGGGACCAATCCATCCGTCGTCGTCCTGCCAGTCGAGAAAGCCCTCGAGCCACCGCTCGGCGGTCGCGAGCAGCCCCTCGTCGTCGAGGAGGTGTGCGAGCGGTACGAGTCCGTCCGCGTAGTAGGGGCCACGTTCCCACCCGTCGTGTTCGCCGCCGAGCCACTGGTTGTCCGCGAGCGCGTACCAGACCTCGTCGAGGCGGCCGGTGACCGCGGCCTGGATCTCGAGCTGGCGCCGTACCCATCCGCGTGGTTCGATCGCGTCGGGCGACAGCGGTTCGTATCGCCGGGGACGAAGGGGCTGTGATCCGTCGTTGCCGGGTGAAACAGTCACGATGGACGCGGTGTCGAGCCCGCGATACAAAAAGCGTGGGCGTCAGCCCGTGTTTCTCGCGTCAGGGCGCTCCCTCGAGGTGGCTCGCCTCGAGCGTCTCCGCGCGGAAGGCGGCAAGCGAGTGGCGCGTCGCGCCGACGGCGAACCCCAGCATGACGAGGACGAACCCCAGGTGCAAGGGGGAAGCGAGGCCGTAGACGACGGCGTTCAGGCCCTGGGCGCCGGCGAGAGCCAGCGGGAGAAACAGGACGACGGACAGGCGCCCGGGCTGGGCACGAAACATCGCACAGAGAGTTGACAACTCGGTCGACATCGGCTGTACGTAGTGCTCAGTGTTCCGGTTCAAATCAGTTGTGATCGCCGGCGACGACCGGGGTCGTCGTGGCCGACCGAGTCACGCGCCCATAGAGGGCGCGACCGGCGGTCCGTTCAGTTCGTTCGGTGGCTTACGCGCCGCTGCGCTCGGCGGCCGCGGTGCGCCCGGACCGGTTGGCGTCGTAGGCGTCGTACCCCGACAGGATCGCGACGACGACGCCGCTGATGACCCCGCTCCACATCATCGTGGAGGAGACGCCGCTGTAGACGAACGGCGTCGCGATCATCCACAGGCCGAGCAGCGCCGCGAGTGCCGAGGTCCAGACGACCGACGGCTCCGAGGCCTCCTGGAGGAAGCTGTAGCCGGCGAGGATGAAGATCGCCGCGCCGACGACGAGGTCGTTCCAGTAGTGGGACCCGCTCGCCCCGAGTGCGAACACCGAGACGAATACCCACGCGCCGAACAGTGCACTGATACCACTGAGCCACCGGTGCATTTGAGCCATGTTATCGGACCCCAATTGTGTACTATCGCGTCCGATGCCCTTAAATTGACCCCTCAGTGGTACGAACGGCCAGTGAATCGGTCAATTC
>JBDGUH010000054.1:0-50237 GCA_042216055.1 Haloarculaceae archaeon | reverse complement strand
TCAAGCACTCGACTTGTAATCGAGAATTCGTGGGTTCGAATCCCACCCCTGGCTCGTCTCCTGCGAACGGACGTGAGCAGGGACCGACCGGCGTGGGATCCGAAGCACGCCGCGCCGAGCGGACGCGAGGAGAGGCACCGGGTTCGAATCCCACCCCTGGCTATCCTCTGATCCCGGGACTCGATACGGGAACCACTCTGCATTCTCACTCGCTTGCGCTCGGTCGCAGTCGGGTCTTGTCGCCGATGACGTGCTGTCGGACGATGGCGCCGACGACGCCGCCGATCATCCCGAGGAGGCCGAACGCCGGGACGAAAAAGAGGACGCCGAGCAGGCCGATGTACCCCGTCGAGATCACGTAGATCGACCCGGTGACCGCAGACCAGAAGGCCAGGGCGAGCAGGGTCAGCAGCACGGAAAACGAGAGCATCCCGACCGAGCCGGCCCGGCCGCCGACGGTCGCGCCATGCATCCAGCCGCGTCCGCCGGAGAGACCGGCCACGAGGCCGCCGATCAGGCCCCCGATGTACCTGGCGTTACCGAGGTCGATCGAGAGCTGTGCCAGCAGGAACATTCCGAGCGTGTACAGGACGACGACCGCGGCGCCGACGGCGACCGGGCGCGGGTTCTGCCCGACGAAAAACAGCCGAAGGTCCTTGCGCGTGCGACTCCAGCCCATGCCTGAAACTCGAAACCGGGGCGACCAAAACTGTTGTGTCGGGAGCGGCGTGTCGGTCGCTCCGGCGTCGTCCCGCTCACGCGTGGCGCTCGCGGGGGGTCTCGCCCCTGAGCCGCCGGACGTTCCACAGTCCCCACTTGCCGAGGTTGATCGCCGCGTCCTTTGCCAGTTCCGCGAGCAGTTCCGGGTAGGAGTCGGCCCACCGGTTCGGGTGAGCGAGCAGGTAGAGCCGGTCGAATCGCCGCGCCTCGATCAGGTCGATCAGGTCGCCGGTGGACGCGACCTGCACGGGCTTGTCGCTCTCGCCGACCGGCCAGTCGTTGACGACGGTCCGCTCGTCGTACCAGGTCCGGTTCGTGTCGGAGAAGTAGGTCACGTCCGTGAAATCGACCGAGAGGTACACCTCGCCCAGGAGGTCGTACTCGTCGAAGGACCGGTCTGCCCACATGTCACGGTTGTCGTGGGGCGTGAGGGGGTTGCCGTGCATGGCGACCGTGTCGACGGTGACGGCCTCGCGGAAGCGATCGAGGGTCTCCGCAAAGGACTCGTGGGCGGCCGCGGAATCGCCGTCGGCCCGGTCCAGGTCCTCGTAGTGATAGCCTACCTCGTGCCCTTCGGCCTCGATAGCGCGCAGGAGCCCCGGGTCGAACGTCTTGTCGATCGATCGAAAGTAGTAGCTCGTGCTGACGCCGGCCGCGGACTCGATCAGCGCCATGTCGAGCGCGTTGTCGGGCTTGCGGTCCACGTCGTGGCGCATCACGACGAACCGCTCGGGGAGGTCCTCGCGGGCGAGATACTCCCGGACCGTGAGAAACTCGTAGTCTGCGGCCAGCGCGGCATCGATCAGATCACGATACGCGTCGTAGGTGAAATCGCCCAGCATGCGGGTGTCCTCCACCAGCGGGGGAACAGCGTTAGTTATGGAGCGGGTACGTCGCCACTCCACGCCTGCGGCAGTGTGAGAGCCGGGCGATTCGCCCGCGACGCTCGCCGGCTCGCCGGACGAGTCGAGACTGGCAGGGGACGCCGGGTATATACAGGCAGAACACGTACACGCTCCCATGAGCGAGACCGAGCGCGACCTGCCCGAGAACGACGCGGAGTGGCGCGAGATCCTGACCGAGGAGGAGTACCGCATCCTCCGGGAGCGCGGGACCGAACCGAAGTTCAGCAGCGGCCTGCTTGAGGTGTCCGACGACGGCGTGTTCCGGTGTGCCGGCTGTGGCGCGGAACTGTTCGACAGCGACGAGAAGTTCGAGTCCGGCACGGGATGGCCGAGCTTCTGGGACGCCCACGAGGCCGGCGCCATCGAGACGCGACTGGACACCAGCCACGGGATGGAGCGCACCGAGGTCGTCTGTGCCAACTGCGGGGGCCACCTCGGCCACGTCTTCGACGACGGTCCCGAACCGACTGGCAAGCGCTACTGTATCAACGGCGCGGCGCTCGACTTCGAGCCCGACGAGTAGGAGAGCCAACGCCGGTCGTCGGGGACAGCAACGGCGGTGCAGGTCTCGGGCGCGGGGCCCACCGGCGAGCCGAAGGTTTTTGTCGCTTTCTCGTCCTTGAGAAGACGTGAGTACACACGAGCGCCCGTCCGGTGTGGGTACCGAACTCAGACGCTGGTTCGCGGACGTCCCCTGGTGGGCGGGGCTGGCGGGCGGTGCCGGTGCTTTTCTCGGGGGGTATCTCCTGGTAATCCTCGTAATCGAGGTTCCCGGCGGTGGTTCGACGGGGACCATCGTCGGACAACTGACTCTGATTGCGATGGTGTTTTACAACGCCCAACACATCGCGCTCCGGACGACGAACCACTTCGCTCCCTGGGCACTCGACGCGCACACGTACAACTTCCTGGCCGACAACGTCGCTCGCGGATCGATGGCTGTTCCGCCGGTCGTCTACTACGCCGTGCCCGTCGTGGTGTTGCTGGTCGCCGGGGTCCTGCTGGCCCGCCGACAGCACGACGACCGGGTTCCCCTTCCCGAGACGGCCGCACGGACGGGCGTCTCGCTCGTTCCGGGCTATCTCCTCCTCGGACTGATCGGCGTCGGTCTGTTCTCCTATCCGACGCTTCGCGGACACGTAGCGCGACCGGACGTCCTCGGCGTTCTGCTGTTCGGGATCGCCTATCCGCTGGTGCTCGGCACCGTCGGCGGATACGTGGGGGCCATCCTCGGTCGCGGTCGGTCGTAGTCGACGGGCCGTCAGGCGTAGCTACGTTCGACGAACTCGAGGATGCGGTCGGACTCTGCCATCGTCACGCCGCGGTCCTCGTCGATCAGGACGGGGACGGCCCGCTGGCCGGAGACGCGCTTGACCTCGTTGCGCTGTGAGTGCAGCGCCTCGACCCATTCCGTGTCGTAGTCGACGTCGAGTTCGTCCAGGCGGTCGGCCACCTTCTCGCAGTACGGACAGCCGTCGAGCTGGTACAGCGTGATCCCCATGGGCGGGGACAGGGACGCCGGGGGCAAGCCGCTTTCGGCTACGCGACGCCGCGCGCCAGCGCGCCCCACATTGGCGCGAGGACGGCCGCCGCCACGGTGACGTAGCTCGCGGGCGCGAGGGCGAGCAGTTCGGCGGGGGCGAGTCCCGGCGTCAGTGCGATCAGCGCCGCCAGCGACAGGACGCCGACACCGAGGCCCGCGAGGAGCGCCCGCGGGAGGCTCCGGCGAGTGAGCCCGACCAGCGCCCCCGCGACGATCAGGCCGATCCAGTGGAGCCACGCGAGCCCGAGGCCCAGCGCGAGCGCGACGACCAGCGCGCCTCGCCGCCGCGCGTCGTCGGCCCGGAGGGCCGCGAGCCACGCGTCGAGACGCGTCAGACGACCCCTCTCGGAACGGCCGGCTGTGCCGGCGTCACCGGCCTCTCCGTTACCGCCGGCACCCCCGGCACCCTCGGCACCCCCGACACCCCTGGCATCCCCGGCCGCGTCGTCGTCACTCATCACGTGTCCCCCGGACTGTCACGTCGGGCTCACCGGCGGGCCCGCCCCCGAGCCGTCGGTACTCCCCGTCGGCGTAGGACCGGAGCTGATCGGCGTAGGAGTCGCCGAACGGGCGGCCGTCGTTGCCCCCCGGGATCACGTCGCGGGACTCGCCGCCGAGATCGCCCAGGAGGCGGTAGCTGGCGCCGAACCCCGCCGGGGAGAACGCGCGCACGGTCTTCCCCGAGCCGTCGGTCGGGTAGCGCGGGTAGTTCAGCCCGGTGACGACGCTCCCGAGGCTGTGGTCGATGGCGGTGACGTTGTAGTCGCCGTAGGTCTCCCAGCCCTCGCTCTCGATCTCGTCGACCGCGTCGCCCATCGCCGCCGCGAGGACGGCCGCGCGGTCGCCGTCGAACACCGGGCTGTCGGCCGGGAGCGAGACGGTCACCCGGTCGCCCGGCGGGGCCAGTCCGCCGATGCCGTGCGCCTCGAGGAACGGCCGCCAGGTGCGCTCGTGGAAGTGCCGGTAGCAGCGATCGAACGCCAGCGCCGCCTCCGCGTCCCGGTCCATCCGGTAGTCCCAGTCGGCCAGCGCGTCGAGCCACGGGTCCGCACGGTCGGGCATCCGGTCGCGGGCCGCGAGGATCCCCGGGACGAGCGCTCGTGCGCGGAGATCTACCGTATCTAGTTGGATCGATCGCAGGAACGCCCGGTCCATCGTCGTCCCCCGGTCGGCCGCTCGATCGAGGCGCTCGTAGATGCGCGAGCCGCGAAGGCCCGCGGAGAACGACTGCGCGATGGGGTAGGCCGGGTCGTCGAGCGTCCGCTGGTTCGCGCTCGCGACGTAGTCGGGGTCGATCACCGCCGGCTTCTCCTCGAAGGGGACGAACCCGTCCCAGGAGGACTGGCCGTAGGGCTCGTATCCCTCCCACTCGGCCTCGCCGGCGGAGCCGTCGAACACGCGGTCGCCCCGTACCACCTCGCCGTCGATCCGCCGGATCGGGATCTTACCCGCGAGTTGATACAGCGTGTGCCCGTCGGCGTCCGCGTAGTGGACGTTCTGGGTGGGCGCGTCGAACGAGCGGGTGGCCGCGCGGAACGACTCGCGACCGGTCGAGCGGTTCCAGCCCAGCAGCGCCTCGAAGATCCCGGTGCCGGTCAGGCCCGTCCAGGCGACGCCGACGTGGCGGCGCTGGCCGTTCACCTCGCGGTCGAGGAACGGGCCGTGGACGGTCTTGCGGACCGCGACCTCGCGGTCCTCGCCGCCGGCGACTGCGACGGTCCGGGTCTCGGCCTCGAACGCGCGCCACTCGCCGCGGTAGCGGTAGCGATCGCCGTCGGTCTCGTAGGTGTAGAGGTCGAGCACGTCCGCGCCGACGTTGGTGACGCCCCACGCGCCGTGGTCGTTCTCGCCGATGACGACGAACGGCGACCCGGGCAGCGTCGCGCCCGCGACCCGCCGGTCGCCGATCTCGTAGTGGATCTGGTACCAGATGGGCGGCGCGCTCAGCGGGAGGTGCGGGTCGTTGCAGACGACGGGCGCGCCGCTGTCGGTGTACTCCCCCGAGACGACCCAGGCGTTGGACCCGACGTCCCGGCGGGACTCGAACTGCGAGAGCCAGCCGACGAAGTCGGGGTCGGCGGCACCGCGGAGCGTGTCCCCGGCCGGCGGCGTGCTGACCTTGTTCGCCGTTCGCCCGGCCATCCCCCTGATCTCGCCGCCGGTCTTCCCCGGACGGATGATCGGGGCGTCGTGGTCGAGTCGGTAGGGGTACAGCGTCCGGTAGAGGTCCTCGTCGAGTGCCCGCCGCGCGACGGCCCTGCGGAGCGTCTCGAAGGACCCCGTGAGCAGCCAGGACATCTCGGTCGCGATCAGCGCGGAGTCCGTCACCCGCCAGCGGTCGGGTTCGTACTCGAGCAGCCCGAACCCCACGCCCGGCGGGTGATCCTCGATGTAGGCGGTGACCCCGTCGGCGAAGGCCTGCGCGAGGTGGCCGGCCTCGGTGCCCTCGACGCGCTCGCGGGTGGCCTCGGCGGCCCCCTCGAAGTCCATCTTGGCGTGGAACACGTCGCTCTCGACGCCGGCCTCGCCCACCGCGGCCGCGAGCGTCCCCCGGGCGCGGCGGCGAAAGAGGTCCATCTGGAGGAGGCGGTCGGCCGCCTGCACGAACCCCGCCGCGTAGTAGGCCGCCGCCTCGTCGTCGGCCGCGACGTGGGGGACGTGACGGTCGTCGTAGGTCACCGTCGCCGGGCCGTAGGGGCTCTCGGTCGCGCCGGGCGTGACCCGCGCCTCGCGCCACGTTCGTCCCGAGAGCGGGGCCAGCCGCCGCAGAAAGGAGTCGGCGGGCGAGAGCGCCGCCGCGCCCGTCCCGCCCGCCAGGAGCGCGCCGAGCAGCGCCCGCCGCGTGTGATTCGGGGACATGGACAGCTTCGTCGCGGGCGGGACACATCAATGTACTGTTGACTTCCCGTCGGTCGCACGCTCCTACGCGAGCCATCGGCAATATCCGCGATGACCGAACGAACTACCACCGTGCCGTCACATGTGCGGGCGCGGGCACTCGTCCACCCCGACTCGAACATCGACGTCGAGGGCGTCGACGTGCTATCGATTCAGGGGATGGCGGTCATCAGCCGGTCCGAGAACAGCGTGACGGTGGACGTGTCCCTGGAGGGGGACCGGGCGCTGCACGTCATCCTGCACCGCTACGAAGGGGAGTGGCTGATATACGGCTCCGAGTGACTACTCGTACAGCCAGGTCTCGTCGGCCCGCTCCCAGTCGACGAGTTCGTCCTCGTCGAAGAACAGGTCGATCTCGCGCTCGTTGGCGCCGGGGTCCTCGTGGTCCGAGCCGTGGATGACGTTGCGGCCCAGGTCCAGCCCGAAGTCACCGCGGATGGTGCCGGGGTCGGACTCGGCGGGGTCGGTCTCGCCCATCATCTTGCGGACCTGCCGGGTGGCGTCCTGGCCCTCCCAGACCATCGCCAGCACCGGGCCGGCGGTGATGAAGCTCACGAGGCCGTCGAAGAACGGCTCGTCCTCGTGCTCGGCGTAGTGCTCGTGGGCCAGTTCCTCGTCGATCTGCATGAACTTCGCGCCGACGAGCTTCAGCCCGCGGTCCTCGAATCGGCTCACGACGTCGCCGATCAGACCGCGCTGGACGCCGTCGGGCTTGACCATCACGAACGTGCGCTCCCGCTCGCTCATGCCTCGGCCTCCTCGGCCTCGTCGTCGGTCTCCTCGTCGTCGTCGGCCGCCGTCTCCGCGGCGGTCTCGTCGTCCGTTGTCTCGTCGTCAGTCTCCTCCTCGTCGTCGGCGACCTCGGATTCGGACGTATCGCTCTCCGGTTCGGCCTCCTCGCGGTCGGGCGCGGTCGCCGCCGTCTCCTCGGGTTCGGCCTCGGCGGTCGAGCCCGCCTGTTCGGCGGCGGCCTCGCGCCCGGCCTCGGTCCACTCGAGGTTGCGGGCCTCGCGACCGAGGTCGGCGTTGTTCTCACACTTCGAGGAGCAGAAGTGGACTGTCGTACCGTCCGTGTGGACGAACATCGTCCCCGTGCCGGGTTCGATGTCGTCGCCACAGTAGTCACACTCTCGCGTTCGGGGCATCATTGACCTCCGATCTGGTCGGCCTCGCGGGCCGTCTCGCGCAGCTGGAGCACGTCGCCCTCGCGGACCGGCCCGAGGACGTTCCGGGTGATGATGCGGCCCTGGTTCTCGCCCTCGCGGATGCGGCACTTGACCTGCATGGCCTCGCCGTGCATCCCCGTCCGGCCGACGAGTTCGATGACCTCCGCGGGCGTGGAACCGCCCTCTTCGGATTCCTCAGCGGACATGGGCTATCAGCCCCGGAGTTCCTCGACCTTGCCAGCGATGTCCTCGACGTCGTCGCTCGCCTCGCCGGCGTCGACGATCGCCGCGGCGGCGCTGCCGACCTCGAGGCCGGCCGCGCGCCCGACGTCGTCCTGGGCGCCGACGAAGACGAAGGGGACGCCCTTCTCGTCTGCCAGTTCCGGGAGATGCATCACGATCTCCTCGGGCTGGACGTCCTCCGCGACGAACACGAGTTCGGCGCTGCCGCGCTCGATGGCCTTGGTCGTCTCGTTCGTTCCTTTCTTCACTGTTCCCGTGTCTCGCGCGACCTCGAGGGCCTCGAGGGCGTCGTCCTCGAGGTCCGCGGGCACGTCGAAGTCTACGTACACTGGCATGTGTGGATCACCTCCCGCGCACGGGCTCAGGCTCCCCCGCCGTCGCGGGTCACCCCGCGGCCGCCGTCTGGGCGGCGTGGTCCTGAGAAGGCTGGGAGCATCATCAACCCGGCGCAGGCTGTACCGTCCCGTTGCGTGCCGCCCCATAAAAGCGCTTTCAAACGCCCGACGGCGTGTCACGCCGCGACACGCCACGCGAGCGCGGAACGGCCACCGGCCGTCGGCGTCCCGGCTGACTCGTCCGTCACGCACAAGCCGCCGGCCCGCCCAGAGAGGGGCATGGACCTGTCCGCGCTCGCACGAGCGCTCCGCGCCGAGGCCCGCGGGTCGGACGAGCGGCGCGTCCTCGTCCTCCAGGGGGACGCCGAGACGATCCGCGGGCGGGCCGCAGTCGCGCTCGACGCGGCGGGCGTTCCGCGGGTCGAGACGACGCTCGTCGGCCCGGCGGACGCGCTTGACTGCGAGCGCCTCGACCCCGTCCGCGCGGGCGATCTGCTCGGGCGCACCCGGACAGCCGTCGTCCTCGATTGCCTGGCGGAGTGTCGCCCCAACGCCCTCGGCCGTGCGGTCGGCGCGGTGGACGGCGGCGGCCTCCTCCTCTTGCTCGTCCCCCCGCTCGAGGAGTGGCCCGACCGCCGCGACGACTTCGACGAGGCGCTGGCGGTACCGCCGTTCGGCGTCGCGGACGTGGGTGGCGCGTTCCGCGAGCGACTGGCGGCGACGCTGCGCGCCCATCCCGGTATCGCCGTCGTCGCCCCGGACGGGTCAATCGAGCGCGACGGGCTGACCGACCCCGCGCCCCGCATCGAGCGCGGGCCGCCGACGCCGCCCGCCGAGTCCGCCTTCCCCGACGGGGCGTACGCGGCCTGCCTGACCGACGACCAGGTCGCGGCCGTCCACGCGCTTGAGACGCTGCGGGAGCGCGACCGGGCCGTCGTCATCGAGGCCGACCGCGGTCGCGGGAAGTCGAGCGCCGCGGGCCTGGCGGCCGGGAGCCTCGCGCTCGAGGGGCGGGACGTGCTCGTGACCGCGCCCGGGTACCGGAGCGCCCGCGAGGTGTTCGCGCGGGCCGACGAACTCCTCGCCGGCGAGGGCGGGCTGGCGTCGCGGGACAGCGAGACCGATCCCCACCTGCTGGCCTCGACTGCCGGGGGGCGGGTCGCGTACGCCGACCCCGACGCGGCGGCCGACCGGATCGCGGGCCCGGACCCGCCAGACGCCGTTCTCGTCGACGAGGCCGCGGCCCTGCCCGTGCGCGCCCTCGAGCGGTTCCTGGCGGCCCCCGCCGTCGCGTTCACCACGACGGTCCACGGCTACGAGGGCGCAGGCCGGGGCTTTTCGGTGCGCTTCCGGGACCGACTGGCCGAGAGCGAGCGCGAGGTGACCGAGGTGACGATGATCGAGCCCATCCGCTACGCGGCGGGCGACCCCGTCGAGTCGTGGGCCTTCCGGGCGCTGTTGCTCGACGCGCGGCCGGCCGTGGACCCCCTCGTCGCCGACGCCGACCCGGCGACGGCGACCTACCGGCGCCTCCCGACGGCCGAGCTGCTGGCCGACGAGCACCTGCTCCGGGAGGCGTTCGGCCTGCTGGTCCTGGCCCACTACCGGACCGAACCGGACGACCTGGCGCGTCTGCTTGACGCCCCCAACGTCGCCGCCCGGGCGCTGATTCACGGGGGACACGTCGTCTCGGTGGCGCTGCTGGCCCGGGAGGGCGAACTGCCCGCGGACCTGCGGGCCGAGATGTACGAGGGCGGCCGCGTCCGGGGGAACATGATCCCGGACGTGCTGACCACGCAGTTGCGCGACGAGGCCGCGGGCGTCCCCGTCGGGTGGCGCGTCCTGCGGATCGCCACTCACCCCGCCGTCCGCTCGCGGGGCCTGGGGTCGCGACTGCTGTCCGCGGTGCGCGCCGAGGCGACCGACCTGGACTGGCTCGGCGTCGGGTTCGGCGCGACGCCGGCCCTGCTGGGATTCTGGGACGCGAACGGCTACCGGACGGTCCACCTCTCGACGACGCGCAACGACGCCAGCGGGGAGTACTCGGCGGTGCTGCTCGACCCCCTCTCGCCGGCGGGCGAGCGCCTGTGTGAGCGCCACGGGGAGTGGTTCTGCGACCGGATCGGGGCCGTCCTCTCGGACCCGCTCGACGGCCTGGACCCGGACGTGGCTCGCGCGGCGCTCCGGGCGGCCGACGCCGCGCCAACGCTGGCGCTCTCGGAACACGAGTGGCGACACGTCGCGGGCATACCGGGCGGCGCGGCGACGTTCGACACGGACCCCGGCCCGGTCCGGCGGCTTGCTCTCAGGCACCTGCTTGACCCGGCGGGCGAGGTGACGCCGGACCGCGAGCGCCTGCTGGTCCGGAAGGCGCTGCAGGGCCACGCCTGGGACGCGGTGGCCGACGAACTGGGATTCGTCTCGACGGCCGAGTGCATGCGCGAACTCGGGCGGACGGTCGAGCGACTGATCGCGCTGTACGGCGACCGCTTCGCACGGGAGGAACTGGCGCGCTACCTCGATACAGCGGGAGAATCCGGCCCGTCCCGTGAGTGACGAATGTTCCGACAGTGCGTTCGGTCACAACGCTCGTGTGTATCCCACCGTACGATGCGCGGCAGGGACGCCGATCAGGCCGTCGCCTCCTCGCGGCCGATCGGTCGGACCTTGTTGCCGCCGCAGTTCCGACAGGTCTCGATCTCGGCGTCCGGATCGGTGTAGTAGGTCTCGCCGCAGGACTCACACCGGTGGCTGGGCTCCTGTTCGATCACGTCGCCGGTGATGGTCACGGGACGCGTCGCGTCGGTGATCACGGCCTGCGAGACGCTGCCGAACAGCAGCGCCCCGAGCGGCGAGCGCTTGCGCCCGCCCATCACGATCAGTTCGGCCTCGATCTCGTCGCCGACGGCCAGGATCTGCTCGGCGGCATCGCCCACGCGGCTCTCGGTCGTCACCGAGATGCCGTTGCCCTGGAGTTCGTCGACGACGACCTTCCCGGACGGGAGTTGCCGCAGCGACGTGGTCTCCTCGCGGTCCTCGTCGTCGAAGACGTGCAGGACCGTCACTTCGATCTCGTCGGTCCCTCCCGGGAGGCGTCGCACCGCCTGTGCCTGCGTTCTGGCGCGATCCTCGTCATTGTCAATTGGTAACAGGACTCGATACATAGCATTCGGATGTTCTCGGTCGATCGTAATAATTATTGCCCGGATTATCAGACACTGCGACCTTATTGTGAATAAACGTCCACTTCTATATCCGAACGTTACACGTGATAGTCGATTGATTCGATGGCTTCCGGTAGGGTCGGCGTACCGGTGCGTGGAGTCCCACCGGGGTGCGGGACGTGGCTACAGCGCCCGTCCGCTTCGCCGGGCGAGACCGAAGCTTAGAAACGCGACAGTCCCGAACAGCGGGGCATGTCTCAGTCCCCTGGCACCGGTTCGGGTGCCGCGGTCCCCGATGGGGGGCCCGTCGTCTACGATCTCGCGGCAGCGTGTACGGTCGAGGACATCGAGGAAGGCAAGCGGTATCGCGCGACGGTCAACGGCGTCGTCGAGTACGGCGTCTTCGTCGACCTCTCGGACGCCGTCTCCGGGCTGGTCCACGAGTCGGAACTGCTCGGCGACTACGACGTCGGCGACGAACTGATCGTCGAACTCGGCGCGGTCCGGGAGAACGGCGACCTGAGCTTCGCCGAGGTCGACCTCCCCGAGTACGACCTGCGGCCGGTCGGTCGGGGCGAGGCCGTGTCGGTCGCCGACCTCGACGGGGCGACCGGCGACACCGTCTCGCTGACCGGCGAGGTCGTCCAGATCAACCAGACCGGCGGCCCGACCGTGATCTCGGTCCGCGACGAGACGGGCATCGTCCCGTGTGCGGCCTTCGAGGAGGCCGGCGTCAGGGCCTACCCCGGGCTCGCGGTGGGCGATCTGGTTCGGCTGTCCGGGCGCGTCGAGTCCCGCGACGGCGGCCTGCAGATCGAGGTGGAGTCGCTGTCGCCCCTCGAGGACGCGGCCGCCGACGAGGTCCGCGCCGACCTCGAGGAGGCGGTCGCGGCGGCCGCCGAGCCGAACGACGTCGACCCGCTGGTCGAGTGGCCCGCCCTCGAGAAACTGTGGGACGACCTCCGGGAGGTGGCCCGCCTCCTCCGGCGGACCGCGCTGGAGGGCCGGCCCATCCGGATGCGACACCACGCCGACGGCGACGGCATCTGTGCGAGCGTCCCGCTCGAACTCGCGCTCGAGCGGTTCGTCGACGAGCACCACCGCGACGCCGACGCCTCGCGACACCTGCTCAAGCGACTGCCGAGCAAGGCTCCCTTCTACGAACTCGAGGACGTGACCCGCGATCTGAACTTCGCGCTCGAGAACCGGGACCGCCGCGGACAGAAGCTCCCGCTCCTCGTGATGCTCGACAACGGCAGTACCGAGGAGGACACGCCCGCCTACCGGAACCTCCGGCACTACGACATCCCCGTCGCGGTGATCGACCACCACCACCCCGACCCCGACGCCGTCGAGGACCTCGTGGAGACACACGTCAACCCTTACCTCCACGGCGAGGACTACCGCATCACGACCGGGATGCTCTGTGTGGAACTCGCCCGGATGATCGATCCGTCGCTGACCGACGACGTCGAACACGTCCCGGCGGTCGCGGGGCTGGCCGACCGCTCGGAGGGCGAGGCGATGCCCGACTACCTCGAACTGGCCGCCCAGGCGGGGTACGACGAGAGCGACCTGCGCGACATCGGCGAGGCGCTCGACTACGCCACCTTCTGGCTGAAGTACGACGACGGCCGCCAGCTGATCGAGGACGCGCTCGACGTGGACTGTGACGACCCCGACCGCCACGAGGCCGTCGTCGACTTCCTCTCGACCCGCGCCGAGCGCGACGTGGACGAGCAACTCGACGCCGCCATGTCCCACGTCGAGCACGAGCGCCTCGACAACGGCGCGCACCTCTACCGGCTGGACGTGGAGAACGCCGCCCATCGCTTTACCTACCCCGCGCCCGGCAAGACGACCGGCAAGCTCCACGACCGGAAGGTCGCCGAGACGGGCGACCCCGTCATCACCATCGGCTACGGCCCCGACTTCGCCGTGCTCCGCTCGGACGGCGTTCGACTCGACATCCCCGAGATGGTCGCCGAACTCACCGCGGAGATCCCCGGCGGCGGCGTCTCTGGCGGCGGCCACCTCGTCGTCGGTTCGATCAAGTTCGTCAAGGGGCGCCGCGAGGCGGTGCTCGACGCCCTGATCGAGAAGATGGCCGACGCCGAGATCGACGAGGAACTCGGGAGTTCGGTGCCGACCGTCGAGGACGTCTAGTCGAACTCGATCCGCCGGGCGACGAGCGCCGCGACGAGCAGGACGCCGCCCGCGGCGATCGCCAGCCCCGCCGGGAGGCCGCGGTGGCCGCCGCGCCAGTCCCCCGCGAACACGGACCCGTAGTAGTCTCCGACGCGCGCGCCGTGTAACACGAGGACCACCTCGCGGTTGCTCGTCGCCGCGGGGTCGTTCCAGTTGAGACTCCCCAGCACGACCGCCCGGTCGTCGACGATCGCACCCTTCGCGTGGATCTTCCCGTAGCGGCCGGCGGGGTCGGCCAGGCGCACTTGCAGAGGGGCGTCGTGCTCGTCGGCCCACTGTCGGAACTGGGCTGCCACCCGCTGGTTGTCCTCGCGGACGTACCAGGCGTCGCTGAGGAGGATCCGGACGGCGACGCCCCGGGCGGCCGCGCGGCGCAGGGCCCGCGCGAGCGACCCGTCCCACTGGAGGCTCATCTGCTCGACGTCGACCGACTCCTCGGCCCCGTCGAGCAGGGCGACGAGTCGGTCGCCGGCGTTGTCGGGCGCGACCAGGAGCTCCGTCCGGTCGACGGGGACTCGTTGCGCCGCGGTGCGCGTCGGGAACGAGCCGGTGGCCTGCCCGCGCCGTTCGAAACTGCGGCCCCGGCGGAACCGTCGCCAGGGGATCGCGTCGCGCCAGCCCGCGTCCGCCCGGAACGTGGCGGTGAGTCCGTCGACGATCGCGGACTGGTTCGTGACGACGCCCCAGCCGCGGCTGTCGGCCCCGCCGACGCCCGCCGGCTTCCAGTTCTCGGTCAGCACGACCGCGCGGTCGTCGGCCACGAGGTACTTGGCGTGGTGGTAGTCGTAGCGGGCCAGCGGTCCGCCGATCAGGCGGACCTCGACGCCGGCCGTCACGAGGCGATCGAGCAGGCGGGCCTCGCGGCGCGACAGACCGCCGATCGGTCCGCCCTCGAGGAGGACGCGCACCCTCGCGCCGCGACGGCTGGCGTTCGCGAGCGCGTCCGCGACGCGCTCGGAGGTGAGCGTGTAGCCCGCGAGCAGGACGCGGTCGTCGGCATCCCGGATCGGCGCGACCGCGGGGCCGGGATCGTCAGGCAGGACGAACGCCCGGATCGTGCCCCCGGTCGCACGGATCACCGGCCGGTCGGTCGCGCCCAGCGGTCGCCAGCGGACGCGGGTGCCGTTCCAGGTCGCGACCTCGCCCGTCGGGGCGTCCCGGTAGACGGCGCGGTCCCGGACTGTGCCGCCGGCCCGCAGGACGAGGCGCTCGCCCCCGTTCGCCAGCGCGAGGTCGGGCGCCCCCACCACCGTCGCGTTCGTGACGTTCGCAGCCGCCGGATCGGCCGCGAGCGCGACCCGACCCCGTGCTTCGACGCCGTCGAGGGCGACGGTCGTCTCGCCGTCGGACAGGGTGGCTCCCGAGAGGTTCGCCGCCGGCGGGACCGCGAGGACGACGAACTCCCCGCGGTCGCCGTCGGCGGCGGGGTTCGGGTAGGCTGCGACGACGCGGACGCCGGCCGCGCCACCGGCGGACGCGTCTGTCGAATTGGCCGTCTGGGTGTCGAGGAACGCCCCTGTCGGATTGGCCGTCTGGGTGTCGAGGAACGCCCCTGTCGAATTGGTCGTCCGGCTGTCGACGAACGCCCCCGCCGGGTTCGCCGTTCGGTTCCCGGCGGCCACCGGGCCGACCGACGGTCCGACGGCGGCCGCGAGACACAGCAACAGCGCGAGGGGAAGGATGGGACGCATCGGCGATTCCTGGCCTCGTCCCCCTACCTAAACCCCCGGATCGGCGGGTCCGCGGTGTCATACTGATTATCGTGACTGTGCCCCGGTCCGACCGCACGACCTCGTGTGGTCGAGACGGGACGGCCTCGCAATACTCCGTACCCGCTGCACGCGAGCCACGCGCCGGCCCACCGCGGGGAATTGAGCGGGCCATTCCGACGGAACCGGCGGATCCCCGCGTCGGGATTGCTGCCAGTTGGGTCGAGTTGGCTCCCGCGCGCCCGGCCGTCTGCTGCGGGCACGCGTCGGTTGGGGACCGTAAGCTCGTGTTATCGAACGCCCACTTCGTAACGGCGCTCATACTAAACACGGTCGACCGGCAGGGGCCAGGTATGAACGTCGCTATCGTCGGATTCGGGAACGCGGGCGGGAAGATCGCCGATCGGTTCCTCCGGTACGAGGCCGAGACCGCGCGGTCGCTGTGCCGGTTCGTGCTCGCGGTCAACACGGCCAAGATCGACCTGGCGAAACTCGAGCGCATCCCGGAGTCGAACCGCCTGCTGGTCGGCCAGACCAACGAACGGGTGAAAGGGCGGGGCGTGGGCGCCGACCCCGACCTCGGCGCGACCGTCACCCGCCAGGACCGGGCCGAGATCGAGCGCGCGCTGGACGACCTGCCGATCCACGACGTGGACGCGTTCCTGGTGATCGCCGGCCTCGGCGGCGGCACCGGGAGCGGCGGCGCACCTGTGTTGAGCCGCCGCCTCCGCGAGACCTACGCCGAACCGGTCTACGGCATCGGCGTCCTCCCGGGCGAAGACGAGGGGGGGCGCCCGGCGCTCAACGCCGCCCGCTCGCTGCGGTCGCTCGCGGACGCGACCGACAACCTCCTCCTGTTCGACAACGAGGCCTGGCAGGGTGCGGGCGACACGGTCGAGGGGGGCTACGAGCGCACCAACAGCGAACTCGTCCGGCGGTTCGCGACGCTGTTCTCGGCGGGCGAACTCGACGGCTCGGTCATCTCGGAGGCCGCCGTCGATTCCAGTGACATCCGTCGAACGCTCGACACCGGCGGCGTCAGCACCGTCGCCTACGCCACGGCCGACCTCGAACCGGGGACCCGGCGGGGTCTGCTCGACCGGTTCCGGGTCGACGGCGAGGCCGACGCCGACCACGCGACGAAGGTGTACGGGCTGGTCCGCAAGGCGGTGCGCTCCCGGCTGACCTGCCCCGCGGACGTCTCCTCGACCGAGCGCTCCTGTATCGTCGTCTCGGGTCCGCCGGCCGAACTCTCGCGGAAGGGCCTCCAGCGGGCCCGCGAGTGGGTCGAGACCGAGACCGGGAGTTCGGAGGTGCTGGCCGGCGACGACCCGCGGGAGGACCTCGATCACGTCGCGGCGGTGGTCGTCCTCTCGAACGTGACGACGGTCGACCGGATCAAAGCCCTCCAGGAACAGGGAGTGGACGCGCAGTCCTCGATCGAGGAACACGAGGCACAGCGCCGCGAGCGCATCGAGGACCTGCTCACCGACGAGGGAAACCGACTGGATCCGCTATGATCAGACGCCAGCGGCCTTCTCGGCCTCGGCCTGGACGATGTACGAGCGGTCGTCGGCGTACTCGGCGGCGACCGACAGCGCGCGCTCGGTGCCGATCTGGCGGAGCGCCCAGGCGGCCGAGGCCCGCACCTCGTCGGCCTCGTCGTCGGCGAGCACGTCCCCCAGGGGTTCGATGGCCCGCGTGTCCCCGATGAGGCCGAGCGCCCGCGCGGCGGTCGAGCGCACGCCGGCCTCCTCCGCGACGAGGCGATCGGCGACGGGCTGGGTCGAGGACTCGCTGCCGATACGGCCAAGCGCCGTCAGCGTCACCTTCTGGAGCGCGGGGTCGCCGTCACCGTCGATGAAATCGTGGAGGGTCTCGCAGGCCCGGTCGTCGGCGATCTTGCCCAGGATCTCGATGGGTCGCTTGTTGCGCTTCTGGGAGCGCGAGTGCATCTCCTCGAAGGCCGGCGCGGCGTCCCGGCCCAGGCGTAGGAGTTGCTCGAAGACGTACTCCTCGGTGAAATCGGAGTCGCCAAGCTTGTCGAGCGCGAGCAGGATCGGCTCGACCGCGCCGTCCTGGCTGTAGAGCTTCATCGCGGACCACTCCGGCGGGAAGTCCTTGCGGTTCTCGCTTTCGAGCACGTCGTAGTACCCCTCCGCCTGGAGCTGTTCGCGCATGGTCAGGTCGTCCCACACTTCGGCGGCGTCGAGTTCGTCGCGCAGCGTCTCGGCGGCCGCGAGCAGGGTCTCGATGGCCGCAGCGTCCTCGTCGGCGTCGAGGCCCGCCTCGTCGACGGTGCCGGCGACCGCCTCGACGGCCTCGGCGGCGCTCTCGGGGTCCTCGCCGGCCGCGCCTTCGACGTGGTCGCTCTCCGTCTCGAGGAAGGTCTCGACCGCCGCGAGCGCCGCCTCCTCGCCGTCCTCGGTCCACTCGCTGTCCCGCAGCGTCTCGGCGGCCGCCTCGAGGATCTCCGTCACGTCCGACGCGTAGGGGCCCCGCTCGGCCTCGAGGTCCTCGCGGAGGTCGCTCAGGCGCGACTCCAGTTCCTCGGCCGGGTCCTCCTCGTCCTCGTCGTCCGGTTCGGGGAGGCTCTCCTCGATGGCGGCCTCGATGTCGTCGAGTTGCGCTTCGACCTCGTCGAGGTCCGCCTCGGTCTCTGCCGCCGCGAGCGCCTCGCTGGCCGCGTCCAGGTGCTCCTCGATGGCGGCGGCCGGATCGTCGGCGTCGGCGGGTTCGGGCAGGTCGCCCGACGCCGCCTCGCTGTCGTCGTCCCCGTTGCTCATGTCCGGATCTGTGTCCAGGGCCGCATTAGGCGTTTCCTTTCCGGTCAGTACTCGGGGTGCTCCTCGCGGACCCCCTCGCGCTTGTTGGTCAGGCGCGCGAGGACGAACAGCGCGTCCGAGAGGCGGTTGAGATACACCAGCGCCGTCTCGTTGATCGCCGCCTCGTCGGCCAGCGCGACGGCGCGGCGCTCGGCGCGCCGGCAGACTGCGCGCGCGTGATGCAGTTTCGCCCCGGCCGGGGCTCCGCTCGGGAGGACGAACTGCTGGAGGGGCTCGAGTTCGTCCTCGCACTCGTCGACGTAGGCCTCGAGGGTCTCGACGTGGCGCTCGCGGACGCGCGGGTCGCCCTCGTCGGGATCGGGGTTCGCGAAGTCCGCCTGGACGACGTGGAGGTGGTTCTGGATCTCGCGCAACTTCTCGTCGATGTCGCCGTGTCCGGTCGGCCGGACTGCGCCGAGCAGGGAGTTCACCTCGTCGACGGTGCCGTAGGCCTCGATCCGGGGACTTGCCTTCGAGACGCGGTCCATGTTGCGCAGGTCCGTGCGTCCCTCGTCGCCGCGTCCGGTATATATCGTCATGCACGTGCGTGCGTAGCGACCGAACTTATAATCGGTCCCGATCACTCGCGGAACGTCACAGCCGGGCTCGAACGGCCGTGCGCTACTCCCCGGCGCCCCGGTCGGGATGGACGCTATATTCAGCCGTGATAATCGGCCGGGTGGTTTTATGGTTGAGATGGTGCAAACAAGTCCCACAGATGACGTGGGGGATCACATCGCTCTGGAGGTCGGGGCAGTGCACATGAGCACAGACGCGGACGAGGTGACCGTCCTGGTCGTCGACGACGAGCGGGACGTCGCGGACCTGTATGCGACCTGGCTCCGGGACGAGTACGAGGTCGAGGTCGCCTACGGCGGCGAGGACGCCGTCGACCTCCTCGGGCCGTCGCTCGATGTCGTCTTGCTCGACCGGCAGATGCCGGATCTCCCGGGGGATCGCGTCCTCGACGAGATCGACGACTGCGACCTCGACTGCCGTGTCGTGATGGTCACGGCGGTCGATCCCGACTTCGACATCGTCGAGATGCCGTTCGACGATTACCTCACCAAACCCGTCCAGCGCGATGCCCTGTTCGACACTGTCGAGGAGATGCGCACGCGCAGCACGTACGACGACCAACTCCAGCGGTACTACGCGCTCGCCTCCAAGAAGGCGACCCTCGAGACCGAGAAGTCACCGACCGAACTCGACGCCAGCGAGGAGTACACCGAGATCAGCGAGCGCGTCGAGCGCCTGCGCGAACAGGCCGACGCGACCGCCTCGGAGTTCGACGACTTCGAGAGCGTGTTCCAGGAGTTCCCCGGCGACGGCTAGGTAGTTCTGGACGCGTCCATCCCTAGAGGTACGTCCCGTCGACGGCGAACTGCGCCTCGAACTCCTCGACCCGGACCGTGTAGTCGTCGGCTTCGACGACGTGACCCTCGTCGACGTGGTAGTAGCCACAGTCCTCTGCCTCGATCTCGAGTTCGACGGTCCGCTCCTCGCCGGGATCGAGCGAGACCCGGTCGAACGCGACGAGGCTGCGGTTCTCGCGGACCCGGGTCGCACACTCCTGGGTCGCGAAGGCCTGGACGACCTCCTCGCCGTGGCGGTCGCCGACGTTGGCGACGGTCACTTCGGCGGTGACGCGCTCGCCGGGCCCGATCTCCGTCTCGGAGAGTTCGAGGCCGCGGTACTCGAAGTCGGTGTAGCTCAGGCCGTGCCCGAAGGCGTACAGCGGGTCGTAGGAGTCGGGGTGTTCCGCCTCGGCGCCCAGCGGCCGGGGCTGGTGGCGGTAGTCGTGGTGCTGGGGGAGGTCGCCGTGTGACTTCGGGATGCTGATCGGGAGGCGGCCCCGGGGCTCGTTGTCGCCGAACAGGGTATCCGCGACCGCGCGGCCGCCCTCGGTGCCGGGGTAGTAGGCCATCAGGATCGCCGGGACGTGCTCGGCCATCCAGTCGACGATGAGCGGCCGGCCCGTCACCAGCACGCCGACGACCGGGGTCCCGGTCTCGTGGACGGCCTGGACGAGCGACCGCTGGGCGTCAGAGAGGTGGACGTTCGAGCGGGTGGGCCACTCGCCGGTCTCCTGACCGGCCTGGGCCGACGGGCCGAACTCGTGGAGGTACCACCCCTCGCCCAGCGCGAGGACCGCCACGTCGGCCTCGGCGGCCTTCTCGGCGGCGGCCTCGACGTCGAGTTCCTCGTTGAGCGTCGTCCCCTGTTCGTAGGTGACGCTGCCGGCGTGCTCGGCGATGGCGTCCCGGATCGACGGACCGTCGACGAGTTCCTCGCGGTCGACGCTCCACCCGCCGACCTGGTGGACGAGGTCGTCGGCGTTGGGGCCCCCGAGGAACACGTCCTCGCCGCCCGAGAGCGGGAGCAGGTCGTCGTTCTTCAGGAGCGTCATCGACGTGCTGGCGGCCTCGTAGGCGATCTCCCGGTGTTCGTCGCGGCCGAGCGTCTCGAGGGCCGTCTCCGTCTCGACGTAGGGGTCCTCGAACAGGCCGAGGCGGAACTTCACGTCGAGCACGCGCGCGACGGCGTCGTCGAGGACCGACTCGTCGAGGTCGCCGCTCTCGACGAGGTCGATCAGGCGCTCGACGTGACCGACGCTGTCGACCGAGGCGATGTCGAGGCCGGCCCGGCGGGTCTGGTAGATCGACTCGCGCCAGTCCCGGGCCGTCCTGTGCTCCTCGTGGAGGTGGCGGACGCCGCCCCAGTCGGAGACGACGTGGCCGTCGAAGCCCATCTCGCCGCGCAGGAGGTCGGTGAGATAGTTCCGGGAGGCGTGACACGGCTCGCCGTTGTTCGACGCGTAGGAGGGCATGATCGACTCGACGCCGGCGTCGATCGCCGCCTCGAACGCGGGCGTGAGCGTGTTGCGGAGCTTGTGCTCGGAGACGTCGATGGGCGCGGCGTCCTCCCCGCGGTCGGGCTCGCTGTAGGCGGGGAAGTGCTTGCCCGTCGCCACGACGGCGTCGTCGGCGCTGAGATCGTCGCCCTGGTACCCGCGGACTTTCGCCGCGGCCATCTGCGCGACGAGGTAGGGGCTCTCGCCGAACGTCTCGAACACCCGCCCCCACCGGATCTCGCGGCCCACGTCGCAGGTCGGCGAGTAGTTCTGGTGGCCGCCACAGGCGCGCATCTCCGCGGCGGTCACGCCGGCCCCCGCCTCGACGGTCTCGGGGTCCCAGGTCGCCGCCGCGCCGAGGCCGTTCGGGAGGATCGTCGACTGGCCGATGTAGGCGGCCCCGTGAACCGAGTCGGCGTTGAACATCAGCGGGACGCCGAGCCGGGTCTCCTCGACGGCGGTTCGCTGGAGTTCGTTCGCCGCGTCGACGACGTTCTCGGGTTCGAGGGCGTAGGCGCCGCCCCAGCCGAAGGGAGCGGCGACGCCGAGGTTGTACTCGCGGATGTACTCCTTCACGTTCTCGAGGTCCTGCATGGAGATGAACTGGCCGGCCCAGGTGCCGACGAGCTGGCCCGCCTTCTCCGCAATCGTCATCCGATCGAGGAGGTCCTCGACCCGTCGCGATACCGCCGCGTCATCCTGTCTGTACGTGGCTTCGTCACCGTCAGTTGCCATCGTATCCGTAGCTCCCACTATCTCCACTAATAGTTTTTGTTGCCTGTCATACGAACACCCCGACCACGCGCGCGCTGTTGCACCGTATGTAAAACAGCCACTGAGTTATACACTACCTTGATAAACGGCGGGGTCACACGTTACCACAACAGGGTGGGAGAGGGAGTGATTCTCTCTCCCCGATCACCGTCGTGTTCGTAGTTCTGACGGCTTCTCTCGGCCGAATCACTTCATCGCATCATAACCTTTAATACTCGTCAATTACCCTATCCGACTGGATCATGGCAGACGAATCCAAGCGTTACAGTGACCTGATCGACCGGCGCCGGTTCGTAGAACTGACCGGCGTCGCGGGCGCCGCCGCGCTCGCCGGCTGTGGCGGTGGCGGCAACGAGACTGATACGCCGACCGAGACCAGCGGCGGCGGTGGCGGCGGCGAAGCGACCGACACCCCGACCGAATCCAGCGGCGGTGGCGGTAACGAGACCGACACCCCGACCGAGTCCGGCACCCAGGTGTACGACGTGGCGTTCCACGACTTCACGAACCAGGTCCCGGCGAACCTGCAGTTCAACGCGAACAACCCGTCGAACTACTCCCAGATCGCCTACCAGGACCTGTTCGACAACTTCGTCAACTTCGATTACTCGTCGGGCGAGTTCGTCCCGTACGCGATCCAGGACTGGAACATGTCCGGGACGACCTTCGAGATGACGCTGCGCGACGGGCTCACCTGGCAGAACGGCGACCCCGTCACCGCGGAGGACTTCGTCACGCAGCTCCGGCTCGGCCTGACGGTCGGTGCCGCCTACAAGTCGTACACGGACTCCTTCGAGGCGGCCGACGACTCGACGGTCGTCATGCACCTCTCCAAGGAGACCAACCCGACCATCGTCAAACACCGGGTGTTCAACAACTGGATCTACGCGAAGAGCTCGAAGTACGGGGATTACGTCGACAGCGGCGACGAACTCGCCCAGTTCGCGGATACGGATCCGATCGCGTCGTCGGTCTGGAAGCTCTCGGACGCTGGCCAGCAGGAGATGGTGCTCCAGCGTCGTGAGAGCGGCCACCCTGACATCAGCAACGTCAACTTCCAGCGGAAGGTGTACACCTTCCTCGACGGCAACCAGGCCGCCCAGCAGGCGCTCATCTCGGGCGACCTGGACGCCGCCTGGAGCCTGTTCTCGCCGCCGCGCGTGGTGGCGAACTACCCGGACCGCGTCGTCGAGGCCCGCCCCCCGGCTAAGTGGGGGATGGGGCTGATCCCCAACCACGAGGACCAGCACATGGGCAAGCGGAAGGTGCGCCAGGCGATCATGGAGGCGATGAACCGCGAGCAGGTCATCCAGAACGCCGGCCCGCGCACGAAGGCCACGCCTCCCATCGCGACCGGCATCGCGACCGACGACCAGCAGCGCTGGCTCGGCGACTCGATGAGCGACTACACGGGCTATCACAAGGGCTCCTCGGCCGTCGACGCGGCCGACCAGCTCATGAGCAGTGCCGGCTACTCGAAAGACGGCGGCACCTACAAGGACTCGAACGGCAACGCCGTCTCGCTGCCGATCATCACGCCCGCTGGTTGGTCGGACTGGGTCAGCGCCACCCAGACCATCGCCGACCAGCTCTCCTCGGCCGGCTTCGACGCCGCCGTCGACGCCCGCTCGTTCGGTTCCATCGCGGGCAACGTCTGGCCCAACGGGGACAACTTCCGCATCACCGCGGGCTACTGGCTGCCCGGCGGCGCCCGGACGTCGTTCCCGTACTTCCCGCTGGAATTCGAACTCGTCCAGAGCGGCGACACGTTCGACTACCGCTACCCCGGTCACAACGGCGAGGACATCACCGTCCCCGGCATGAACGGCGGCCAGATGACCCTCAACCCCCAGGACAAGACCAACACGCTCGCGACGACGCTGAACAGCGACCAGTCCCAGCAGATCGTCCGGGACCTCGCGTGGGTCGCGAACAAGGACCTGCCGATGCTGCCCGTCGCCGAGAAGCTCGAGCAGTCCTTCATCACCAACGACGAGTGGAACACCCCCGACGAGGGGTCGGACAAGCTCATGATCAAGTGGCCCCCGTCCTGGCTCCCGAAGCAGGGCGAACTGACCTACAAGGGCAACTGACGGCGTAGCGGTCTCCAACCAAAATTCATATTGTTCCGCAGCCACACCGAGTAACACATGAACCCGTACTATATCAGGCGGACGGGTCGAGCCATCCTGACGATATGGCTGGTAATGACACTCACGTTCGGCCTCATCCGATTTTTGCCGGGCGGACCACTGGTCCAACTCCGCGGGCGACTGCTCCGCGCGGGCGTCGACCCGTCACAGATTCAGGCAGTAATCGAGAACTACCAGGGGCTCAGGCCCGACGAACCGCTTCTCAACCAGTACCTCGACTACGTGAACCACTTGCTCCACGGTAACATGGGCAAGTCCCTGACCACGAGCGTCAACGGGAATCAGCACGTCGCGGCCATCGTGGGCGACGCGCTCCCGTGGACGATCCTCGTCATGACCTCGGCCACGCTGATCATGTTCATCATCGGCATCTTCATGGGCGCGCTCATGGCTTACAAGGAGGGGAGCCTCTTCGACTCGTCGACGAGCATCGTCGGCATCGTGCTGTCGTCGGTTCCCTTCTACATCCTGGCGATCCTGCTGGTCTGGATGTTCGGCTACCAGTACAACCTCTTCCCCGCACGCGGTCGTATCAGCCCGACGATCGAACGACAGGGCGCCGGTCCGATCAAGTTCTTCCTCGACGCCGTCTATCACGCGGCGTTACCCATCCTGTCGGTGGTGATCACCGGCTGGGGGGTCCAGGCGCTGTCGATGCGCGGGAACTCCATTCAGGTGCTCGGGAAAGACTACGTCAGGGTCGCGCGTTTGCGCGGCCTGTCCGACCGCCGGATCGCGACGCGGTACGTCTCCCGGAACGCGATTCTTCCGATGTGGACGGGCCTGCTGACGATCATCGGCTTCAACCTCGGCGGCTCGGTCATCCTCGAGCAGGTGTTCTCCTACCCCGGCGTCGGCTACTACATGTTCGGCGCGCTGGAGGATCGTGACTACCCGCTGATGATGGGGATCTTCCTCGTCATCACGACGGCCGTCGTGATCGGACTGTACATCGCAGACCTTACGTACGGGAAACTCGACCCCCGTGTTAGCGAAGGTGGTGCCAGTGAAGCCTACTGAATCGGACACCGTGAGCAGCAACGAGTTCTCCTTCGAGACGACCTCGTCGGAGGTCGAAGTCACGCTGGGCGAGCGCCTGCGTGACTTCTACGAGGAGTTCATTCACAAACCGGGCATGGTCGCCTGGGCCGACTGGCGGACCCGCGTCGGCGGGCTGATCCTCCTGTTCTACATCCTGATGGGGACCGTCGGCGTCTACTTCTACCCGGCGCCGACGACCAATCAGGTCGCGCGTGGCCTCAAGCCGTTCCAGTCGATGGCCGCGCCCCTGGGGTCGACCCCGCTGGGGGAGAACCTGCTGGCGTTGACCATCCACGCGACGGACGACATCCTGCTGATGATCGTCGCGGGCGGCGTCTGGGCGACGGGGCTGGCCCTGTTGCTCGGGACGCTCGCCGGCTACAAGGGCGGGGCCGTCGACCGCGTGCTGTCCGGATTCATGGACATCGCGATGTCGATCCCCGGCCTGCCGCTGATCATGGTGCTGGCCGTCGTGTTCAGCCCGCAGAACCCGCTCCTGATCGGGATCCTCATCACGATCAACTACTGGGCGGGGCTCGGACGGGCGATCCGCTCGCAGGTCCTGACGATCCGGGAGGAATCCTACGTCGAGGCCTCGCGGACGATGGGACTAAGCACCGGGCGCATCATGTTCAAGGACGTCATCCCCAACGTGATGCCGTTCGTGCTGATCAACTTCGTCAACGCGGCCCGCTACGTGATCTTCGCCTCCGTCGGACTGTACTTCATCGGCGTCCTGCCGTTCGGTGTCCAGAACTGGGGGATCACCCTCAACAAGGCGTACAACCAGGGCGTCCTGCTGTCGGACGGCCTGCTGCACTGGATGCTCGTGCCGATGCTCGCCATTCTGTTCCTCTCGCTGAGCCTGATCCTGCTGGCCCAGGGGATGGACCGGGTGTTCAACCCGCGTGCCCGCACGCGGATGGCCGGCGAGTCCGAGTCGACGGCCGCCGGTGACGAAGGTACCGGCGCTACCGGCGGGGTGATGCAGTAATGGCGACCGAACAGGAGTTCGACGCCAGCCTCGGTGTCGACGATCCGATCATCCGGATGCGCGATGCCAGCATCACCTACGACGACGGCGAGACGTTCGTGCTCAACGAGGTCAGCCTCGACGTGGATCGAAACGAGATCGTCGGCGTCGTCGGCGAGAGCGGGTCGGGCAAGTCGATGTTCGCCTCCTCGATGCTGGACGCGGTCCCCGACCCGGGACTGCTCAGCGGGGAGATCGTCTACACCCCCGGCGACGGGCGAGAGATCGACGTGCTGGCTCTCAGCGACGACGAACTGCGCGACCTGCGCTGGGAGGACATCTCGATGGTCTTCCAGGGCGCGATGAGTTCGTTCAACCCCACGATGAAGATCGACGGGCACTTCAAGGAGACGCTGAAGGCCCACGACGCCGACGTCGAGGCGGGGATGGAGCGGGCACACGAACTGCTGTCTGACCTGTATCTCGACGCCGACCGGGTGCTCGACTCCTACCCGCACGAACTCAGCGGCGGGATGCAACAGCGCGCGCTGCTGGCGCTGAGCCTGATCCTCGAGCCCGAGGTGCTGGTCATGGACGAGCCGACGGCGGCGCTGGACCTCCTGATGCAGCGCTCGATCCTCATGCTGTTGCGCGAGCTCCAGGAGAAGTACGACCTGACGATGGTGTTCATCACCCACGACCTGCCGCTGGTGGCCGCGCTGGCCGACCGGCTGGCGGTGATGTACGCCTTCAAACTCGTCGAGGTCGGGCCCACGCGCGAGGTCGTCGCGAACGCGGCCCACCCGTACACGCGCGCGTTGCTCAACTCGACGCCGAACCTGGACGCGCCGCTCGAGGAGATGGAGCCCATCGAGGGGCAGAGCCCGGCCCCCATGAACCTGCCGGGCGGCTGTGCGTTCCACCCGCGCTGTCCGCTCGCGGACGAGCAGTGTCGCTCGACGGTCCCCGAGTTCCACATGACCGACGAGACACACGCCTCGGCGTGTTTCCACTGGGAGGACTCGCGCGGCGAGATCCCGCTGAACTACCGGGAAGCGATCGACGAGGAGACTGCGACAGACGGAGGTTACAATGAGTAGCGACGAACCCCTGATCTCGCTCGAGAACGTCGAGGTGCACTTCGAGGACAACGCCGGCGGTTTCCTCGGCTTCGGCCAGGACCCCGACATCGTCCGGGCGGTCGACGGCGTCTCGCTGGACATCCACGAGCGGGACGTCGTCTCGCTGGTCGGCGAGAGCGGGTGTGGCAAGACCACGCTCGGCAAGACCGTCATCGGCCTGCAGCGCCCGACCGGCGGGAGCATCAAGTACCGCGGTCACGACATCTGGGACGTCCGTGACGGCAAGAGCGACGCCGACATCACCTGGGACGAGATCCGCTCGTCGCTGCAGATCATCCACCAGGACCCCGGCAGCTCGCTCAACCCCAACCGACGGATCATCTCGATCCTCTCGGAGCCGCTCAAGCAGACCAACCCCGACCTGAGCCGGGGCGAGCGCCGCGAGCGCATCTACGCGCTGCTCGAGCGCGTCGGGATGAACCCGGCCGCCGACTTCGCGGAGCGATACCCCCACCAGCTGTCGGGCGGGGAACAGCAACGCGTCGCCCTCGGGCGCGCGCTGCTGATGAACCCGGACGTGATCCTGGCCGACGAGGCCATCTCGGCGCTCGACGTGTCGCTGCGCGTCGAGATGATGGACCTGATGCTCGAACTGCAGGACGTGTTCGACACGTCCTACGTGTTCATCTCCCACGACCTCTCGAACGCGCGGTACTTCACCGCGCACGGGGACGGTCAGATCGGCGTCATGTACCTCGGCGAACTCGTCGAGACCGCGCCGGCCCAACAGCTCATCGAGGACCCCCACCACCCGTACAGTCAGGTGCTGCGGTGGGCGACGCCGGACCTGACGCTGCGCGAGACCGGCAACCCGCCGATGCGCAAGATCGACATCCCCGACCCGATCAATCCGCCGTCGGGCTGTCGGTTCCACACGCGCTGTCCGGAGGCCCGCGAGGTCTGCAGCCAGGAGAAACCGCCCGTCTACGAGGCGAACGGCCAGCGGGTGACCTGCTTCCGCGAGGACGAGGACCACGAGTACTGGGACAGTCCGCCCATCGAGGGCGAGGACGACGACGTGATGAGCACCCAGAGCGGCGAAACCGCCGACTAGAACGAGCAGTCGGACGCCGGACTCTCGTCACAGCCCGGCGTGACGCCTTCCTGCACGCTGTCGAGTTCCAGCCACCCGCCGGGCGCCGCGGTATCTGCCTTGCCCCTCACGATCGGGACCGGCCGGGCCGCCTGGTGATCGCAGGCCCGGAGCGTCTCCGAGCCCAGTCCGAGGTCGTACTGCCTGTCCTCGAGTTCGCTTTTCACGGCGTCGGACGCGTAGCCGTTGGCCGACTCGGCCGCGTCGGCGAAGAGGATGGTCTGTGCGTAGGCCGTCCGCGCCGGACCCGTCGGGGTGACGTCGTCGCCGTGGGCCGCGCGGTAGGCGTCGGCGAACGTGCCCGCGGTCTCGGCCGGCACCGCCGGGTGCCAGGGTGCGGTGCCGACGACGCCCTCGATGTCCGCCCCGACGGTACTCGCGACCGTCTGATCGAGCACGGGCACGACGATGATCACGTCCTCGAGGGCGGCCCTGATCTGCTGGATCGCGTTGGCCGCGTCGAGGCCGAACAGGTCGACGAACAGCACGTCCGGGAGCACCGCCGAGATGCCGTTGATCGCGCTCTCGAAGCTCGTACTGCCGGGACGTATCTGCTGGTCACCCCGCCCCTCCCAGCCCGCGTCGGTCCGGTCGGGAAAGTGGTCGTTGACCGCGTTGAACAGATCGCGTCCCTCGGGCGCGTCGACGTGGAGCTGGTAGTACGAGATACTGGAGCCAAAGCGATCGCCGATGGCCGAGCCCAGCGCCCGGATCAGCGTGGACGTGTTGTACGTCTCCCGATAGACGGCCGACGAGCAGTTCCCGCCCGAGACGCCGTCGAGCGTCGAGAGGCCGGGGAAGTAGACCACGCCGTTCTCACCGGCGACGGACCGCAATTCCCGAACGACCGACCCGGCGATGCCCCCGACGAGCAGGCTCGCCGGGGTATCGCCCGTGTACGGTTCGACGGCCGACCGGGCGGTGTCGGGGTCGCTCCCCGTGTCGACGGTGGCCGTGTCGACCTGCTGGTCAAGCAGCCCGGAACCGTCGAGTGAGAGCGCATCGCTGTCGACGAACCCGCCACCCTGGTTGATGTGATCGACCGCCAACTCGAAGCCGCGCTGCTCCTCGGCACCGATGTCGGAGTACGGCCCCGACTGGGCCGTCGAGAGGACGAACGTCGCACCGCTGTCGGTTTCCGTGGGCGTACTGTCACTCCCGGATCCCTGACAGCCGGCCACGCCACCCAGCGTGATCGCGCTCCCAGCCCCGAGTCCCCGGAGCACCCGCCGCCGCGACACACCATCACTACTCGCTGCCTGTCCGTCTGCGTGCATGCGTACGATTGGCAAATGGCAGCATAAATTGTTTTGGGTTATCCGGACGCGAAGTGGGAAGTTTCTTGATACCGGCTGCGCTGGGGCCTGTATGGCCTGGTCAGACGACTTCTGGTCGCTCGTCTGTGGTTTCCGCCGGCAGATGGTCGTCGTCCTGTACTTTCTGGTCGTCCTGCTGGTGCTGACAGGATTCACGCTGGCGCTGGGTAATCCGGAGTCGGCCTCCTACATGCTGGCGCTGATCGACGTGGCCCTGATCGTGATCGTGGGCGGCGTGATCGGGGCCGTCTACTGGCAGTGTCAGCGGCGGGCGGACTCCTACTAGCGCTCGACGGTTTCGAGGAAGTCGGCGGTTTCGCGGGCCAGATCGCGCAGGTCCTCGTCGCGGTCCTCGTCCTCTGCGACCGCCCGGATCGCGGGGGCGGCGGCCGGATCGCCGATGTATCCGAGCGCGCGGATCACCCGTCCCGCGATGGCCTCGTCCGCGTAGTCGACCCACTCCGTCAGCGGGTCGACGGCGTGTGCCACCGCCTCGGGGTCGTCCCGTGCGATCCGGCCCAGGGCCTCGGCGATGGTCCCGGCGGCGACCGGCGTCACGTCGTCGAGCATCTCGACGAGGTGGTCGACGTGGGGCAGGACCGCGTCCGGATCGACCTCCGCCACCTCGACGATCAGGTTCGCCGCGACGCTGTAGGCGATCAACTGCTTGCGCCCCTCCGAGGCGTTGATCTTCGAGAGGGTCTGGCGGACCTCCTGATCGACGTCCGGGTCCTCCGCGTCCACCATGTGGTGGCGTCCTTCCTCGACGCGGTCCGCGAGTTCGCCCACGTGGGGGCCGAACCACTCCGGGTGTTCCATCGCGATCGGGCGGAGCGCCCGGACCGCGAACGTCTGGATCAGCGGCAGGTCGTGATCGAGCGTTCTCACTAGCGGCCCGACGGCGTCCTCGAGACGGTCGGGATCCTCCTCGGCGACGACGCTCAGGACGGCGGTCGCCTTCTTGACGACGTTGACGTTGTCGTCCTCGAGCGCCGCGATCACGTCCTCGAGGAGCGGATCAACCGCGTCGATGTCCGCCTCGGCCAGCGCCGTCGTCACGTCGGCCGCCCGATTCTTGACCAGCCCCTCCTCGTGGTGGAAGCCGGCGCGGACGGCGTCGTAGTCGACGGTCCCGGGCGTCACCTCGTCGGGGTCGATGTCCATCACGGGCGCGGTCTCGGCGTCGGTCATTGTGCCCGAGAGAGTTCCGGGACGCAGTTAACCGTGACGGACTATCGTTCCAGTCTCGAAAACCATTTGCCGTGGTATTCGGTAGAATACGTAATGCCATTCGAGCATTCACGGGGAGTCTCGCGGCGGGACTTCGTGAAAGCAGCCGTGGCAATCGGGGGGTCGGCCGCGCTGGCGGCCTGTCAGGACCGCGAACGGTCGATGATGAGCGAGACGCCGAGCGACACCGGCAGCGGGGAGTTCCCGTCGGGACGCGACCCGACCGAACTCCCGCGCCGCCAGCACGCCTGGAACGAGTACATGGTCCACGACGCACACGGGAACACGACCATGCCACAGCACCAGCTCGTCCTCCTGCTCGACTACGTGGGATCGACGCCGCCCACCCCGGCGGACCGGCAGGCGGTCGCGCGGGCGATGGACACGCTCGACCGGGCCGTCCAGTGGGGGACCGGCGGCCGGGCGGACGCGTCGATCAACAGCGGAATTCTGTCGATGCTCGGCTACTCGCCCGCGTACTTCTCGCGGCTGGACGCCTCGGTCGAGGGGTTGACGCCGCCGGGGGACGTGCTCGAGGCCGTCGGCGAGGACCCCGGGAAGGCCGACGACTACGACGCCCTGCTGATCGTCAGCAGCGACTTCGGTTCGCTCGTGCTCGCGGCCGAGCAGGCGCTGTTCGGCGAGCGCGAGACGATCAACGGCGTCGAGATGCCCGCGACCTTCGAGGGGGTCTTCGAGAAGGCCGAACGACGGACGGGCGTGGTGGGCAAGGGGATCGTCCCCGAGGAACTTGACAACGAGGACGTGCCCGACGCGGCCCCCCTCTCGATGGGCTACCGGTCGGGCTTTGCCGACAACCAGGCGCCCGAGAGCCGCGTCACCATCCAGGAGGGCCCCTTCGCCGGCGGGACGATGCTCGCCAACTCCCGGCTCCACATCGACCTCGACCGGTGGTACGCCCAGGACACCGCGGAGCGGGCCGGCCAGATGTTCTGTCCGGCCCACGACGTCGACGAGATCGGCGACACGGCGTCGTCGCTTGGCTCCAGCAGCCGCATCACTCCGGAGGACGCCGAGAGCATTCCCGAGGACGCCCGGCAGTACGGCGTCGTGGGCCACTCACAGAAAGTGGCGACCGCGCGCGACGACGGCTTTGCCCCCCGCATTCTCCGGCGCAGCGAGGGGGTCGCGACCGACGTGGCCGACGGTGCCGGCTTCAACTTCAACTCGATCCAGCGCCGGATCCAGGCGTTCGTCGACGCCCGGCAGGCGATGAACCCCGAGGAGTACGACGTGGACGTGCCAGCCGACGACAGCGGCATCGTCGACTTCCTCGAGACGCGTGCCCGCGGGACCTACCTCGTCCCGCCCCGGGATCGGCGGGCGCTGCCGGAGGTCTGAGATGCGCCGGACGCTCTCGCTGCTCGCGCTCGCGGCGCTGGTCGCGCTGTCGGGGTGTGCCGCCCTGGGCGGCGGGACCCCCGCACGGATCGGGTTCCGGAACGCGACGGCAGACAGCGGGCTCACGTATCGTGCCCACGTCGAGCAGGGGTTCGGGAACGGGAACTCGGGCGTGTACGTCACCGACTACGACGGCGACGGGTGGCCGGACCTGCTGACTATCGGCGGGCGCCGCCCAGCACTCTTCGAGAACCGGAACGGCACGTTCGTCCGGTCGGGTGCGCTCCCGGACCTGAACACCTCGTTCAAGAGCGCGGCGGTGATCGACTACGACGGCGACGGGCGGGAGGACATCTTCCTGTTCCGGCGGTTCGGGCGACCGGTCGTGTTGCACAACGAGGGCGGCACGTTCTCGCGGTCACAGGTGGGGCTGGGGAACCTGAGCTACCCGCTGGGCGCGGCCGCGGCCGACTACGACGGCGACGGCGACCGCGACCTGTTCGTCTACCAGTCGGGCGACTGGCGGGAGGGGAAACCCCGCGGTTACCAGAGCCTCCACGCCCACATCGAGGACGACAACGGCTACCCGAACGTGCTCTACGAGTGGGATAACGGGAGCTACCACCGGGTGACGGATGCGGGCATTCGGGGCGATCGCTGGAGTCTCGCGGCGAGTTTCGTCGACCTGACTGGCGACGGCCGCCCCGACATCCACGTCGCCAACGACTACAACAACGACACGGTGTACGTCAACCAGGGCGACGGCACGTTCGAGCAACACCTCCTGGGCGGGTCCACGGCGCGCAACGGGATGGCCTCGGAGGTGGCGGACGTGAACCGCGACGGGCGCCCGGACGTGTTCGTCTCGAACATCCACCTGGACCTCTCCCGGGGGAACATGTCCGCCGAGCGTCGTCAGCGCCTCGAACGGCTGTTCTCGACGGTGATCCACTCCGGGCGGACCCGGGGCAACACGCTGCTGATCAACCAGGGGAACGGGACGTTCGTCGACCGAGCGCCGGAGTACGGCGTCCGTCGGGGCGGGTGGGCGTGGGCCGCCAGCCTCGCCGATCTGAACAACGACGGGCGGCGGGACCTGATTCACGCGACCCAGTACGTGGTGCGGATCGATCAGGAGAATCCGACGATCACCTACCCGATGGTCTACCGGCGCAACGACTCCGGATTCCAGCGCCTTGACGCCTCCGAGCGGGGGTTCAACGAGTCCGACGGTCGGGGGATGGCGACGCTCGACTACGACCAGGACGGCGACCAGGACGTGGTGATCGCCACCTACAGCGGGCGGTTCCGCCTCTATGAGAACACGGTCAGTCACGCGCCCCACCGCCTCCAGTTGCGCGTCGTCGACGACCACAACGCCACCGCGCTCGGCGCGACCGTCACCGTCCGGGGCGGCGGCGAGACCCACCACGTCCGGATACACGGCCGCACGGACTACCTCTCGCAGGATTCCCGCGTCGCTCACGTCGGCCTCGGATCGACCGGTTCCGTCGACCTGACGGTCACCTGGCCCGACGGCACCACCCGAACCTTCCGGGACGTCCCGGCCGACCAGCGGGTGCGGATCACCCCCCACGGCCTCGTCACGGTCCGGGAGTTCCCTACCGGGTGAGTCGGGCGATCGGTCGCCCGCTCCGGGCGGCGCTCGGCCGCGGAAGCCGGTCCTTATCGGGGACCCACCGGGGAAAAGCATACGTTACCGCCTCACAGAGTACGTGACGACCACGGATGAGTAGCGACGAGACGTACCTCGGATCGAGTCTCGACGGCTGGCCGGCGACCGATCTGCTCGAGGGCCAGCGCACGACCGAGGAGGGCTGGCTCCCGGTCGACGCGCTCCCCGAGACGACCGATCCGACCCCGTTCGAGCGCCTGCTCGCCAGGATCCGAGTGAGCCTGCTCGCGGCGCTCCGGGCGCGCTTGGAACGATAAGGGGTGTCTTCTCGGGCACGCTCAGAACGGGTGCCCGGGAGTAGCGACTCGCTATCGACGTTGTTTCGGAAAGGAGTGCCGAGGGACACTGAACCACGGAAAGACGCCGTCTTCCCTGCCTCGCGCTCGCTGGCGCTCGCGCGAAACCAACCGGGTTCGGAACCCTCTCCGGGCAGTTCAGCACAGTCGCTCACACGGGGTTCGCGACGGTTGGAGAATGCCCGGGGAGGGCTCCGAACCCTCGATCTCCGCATGACCCAGGTCACAGGCTCGACGAAAGCCCACTGGGTCGCCGGAGCGGTGCCGCGCGAGTCTGTCGACCCTATGAGTGCGGCGCTATGTCCAGCTAAGCCACCCGGGCGCGGGTGCATCCGGTCGTTGTCCGGAGCGGGCCTTGAACCTTCCCATCTCCGGTCGGGCCGGCGTCCCGTCCCACCCGCGGATTTAAGCCACCGGACCGGTACATCACCACCATGGAGATACCGGATCTCGTCCGCGAGGCGCTGGGGGACGAGGAGATCACGTCGGGGGTGAATCTCGGCGACGAGGACGCGGCCGTGTTCACGCCCACCCGGACGCTGATCTACCGGGGCGAGAGGCTGCTCAGCGACGAGCGCGTCGCGGAGTACCCTCACGACTTCGAGCGCCTCGCGGTCTCGGAGGGGCGGCGCAAGAGTACCTTCCGGCTGACCTACGTGGACGACGAGACGGAGTTCAGCGTTCCCGGGAGCCGGACCGACGCCGTCCTCGAGCGAGTGCTCGGGGGCGCGCTGGGCGCACGCGGGATTACGGCGGCCGACGAGGGGGTCGCCGGCGTCTTCCGGTTCAGCGAACTCACGCTCGTGGTCACCGAGGGACGACTCGTCAAGCACGTCGGCAACTACACGTGGGACGGCGACTACGAGGAGTTCCCCTACGACGAGGTGACCCGCCTCGAGTTCGAGGGGGGAAGCGTCGCCACGCAGGTCGTGCTCGGCGTGGGCGGGCGCACCGAGCGCATCAAGGCCCCAAACGAACAGGCCGGCGTCGTCAGGCAGGCCCTCGAGGAGGCGCTGTTCGCCTACCACGACGTGGACTCGCTGGCGCAACTCAACCGCCGCCTGGCCCCCGACGAGGGCGACGAGGAGCGCGAGGCCGCGGGCGGCAGCGACTCGGGCGGGATCGACCTCGACACCGGGATCGATCCGCTCGTGGGCGGCGACGGCGAGGAGACCACCCGGGAGACCGCCGAATCGCCCGCTGGAACGGCCGCCGAGGGGTCCGACTCGTCGCCGTCCCCCGACGTGCCCTCGGGCAGCGCCGTCGAAGTCGAGGCGCCGTCCGCGGACGACGACGCCGGGGACCCGGACCTCGCGGCGGTCGAGGAGCAACTGGCGGACCTGACCGCGGCCGTCGAGCGCCAGAGCGAACTCCTGGAACGCCAGCAGCAGACGGTCGCCAAACTCATCGAGGAACTGCGCCGGGGCCGCTAGTCCCGTCCGAGCACCTTCCTGATACAGGTCGAGCCGAACGGCCCCACCTCGCCGTCTTCGAACTGCACGAAGTGGCCCTCGCCGAGGCCGGCCCCGCACCGTCGGCAGGAGAATTCTCCCTCCCGGACGACCACGTCGCGCTCGAAACTGACGTAGCGTCCGCCGGCCGTCGGGCGGACGGTCCCGCCCGACCGCTCGACGAGGCCGCGCTCGGCCGCGCGGTCGAGCGCCTCGCGCTGGAGTTGCGGGTTCGTCGTCACCGTCTCCACCCGGTCGAGGGCCTCCTTCACCGTGAGTTCGCGCTCGACGTGGGCGAGCAGCGTCACCGCTAGCTCCACCCGCTCGTCGGGCGTGCGGGCTTCGCGGTTCCCGTCCGACGCTCCGGCGGCGCGGTCTCCGTCCGACGCTCCGGCGGCGCGATTCCCGTCCGACGCTCCGGCGGTGCAGTTCCCGTCCGGGCCCTGGGGGTCGGGCGACACGGGCGTTCACTCGCCCGGCACGCGATTAAGCCTTACCACAAGAGGTATGCCCGGCCGGTGGACAGATTGCACCGATGGATCGGCTGACGCGCCGCCAGCTCGCCGGCACGGGGGCGTTCCTGGCCCTGGCCGCGACGGCGACGCTCCTGCTCTCGCCCGGCCGGGTGCTTGACTGGCTGGCCGGGTTCGAGCACCGGCCCCTGGCGTTTGCGCTCGCGCTCTGTGGACTCTACGCCCTCCGGCCGCTGTTCGCGTGGCCGATCAGCCCCATCTCGGCGCTGGTCGGGTACGTCATCGGAATCCCGTGGGCGATCCCGGTCGCGCTCGCTGGCACGGTGCTCACGTGCTTGCCCCCGTTTCTGTTCGCCCGTCGGTTCGGTGACGGCGGCGTGTTCGGCCGTCTCGGCGACGCCGGCCAGCGCGTCATCGAGGTGACGGGCGCGACGCGGGGCGTGCTCGCGGCGCGCCTCTCGCCGCTGCCGGCCGACCCCGTCTCCTACGGCGCCGGCTTCTCCGGCGTCGGCACGGGCGCGTTCGTCGCCGGGACGACCGTCGGCGAGGTGCCCTGGGTGTTCGTCGAGGTGCTTGCCGGCGCGTCGCTGCGCCGGCTCGCGCTGGACGGCGCCGGAATGGGCTTCGAGGTGCTCGCGGCCTCGTTCCTGCTGGGCGTGCTCGTCCTCGCGGGGCCGGCCTACCGCCACGTGCGGACCCGTCAGCCGAGCTAGGTCAGCGGCGCGAACGCCCCGCCGTCTCTATGTACAGATCTCGAAGCGAGCCCCGCCGCCGTCGCTCTCGCTGACATCGACGGTCCAGTCGTGGGCCGCGGCGACGTCAGCGACGATCGAGAGGCCGAACCCGGTGCCGTCGTCACTGGTAGTGTGACCCCGTTCGAACACCGCCTCGCGCTCGTCGGGCGGGATCCCACAGCCGTCGTCAGCGACGAAAAATCCCCCGTCGGTATCGCCGATCCGCACAGTGAGATCACCGGCGTCCTCGCGGGCGGCACCGTGCTCGATGGCGTTGCCAAAGAGGTTCTCGAGGAGTTCCCGCAGTCTGCCGGGGTCGGCCTCGAGGCCGCCCGTGGCGTCGACCCGGAGCGTGGCCTCGCCCGTCGCGAGGTCGGCCCACGCCCGTTCGGCGATCGCGCCCAGGTCGACGTGTCGGACCTCGCCGAGGTCCTCGCCCTGCCGGGCCAGCGTCAGCAGGTCGTCGATGAGTCGCTCCATGCGCTCGGCCGCGTCGGCGGCGACCGCGAGGTCGTCGGTCGACCCCGTCTCGCGGGCCAGGTCGACGCGCCCCTGGACGACGTTCAGCGGCCCCCGCAGGTCGTGGCTCACGACCGACGCGAACTCCTCGAGGCGTCGCTCGCGGGACGCCCGATCCGTGACGTCCCGGAGGACGCCCGCGGTCCCGTGGAACTTGCCGTCGCCGGCGGGCAGTAGCGCCACGTTGTTCTCGCAGGGGATATGCTCGCCGTCCCGCGTCACCAGGTCCATCTCGAAGGTGGCAAACGAGCGGTCGTCGTGAGCCAGCAGGTCCCGGATCAGCTCGTCCCCGCGCTCGACGTCGTCGTCGTCCATCACCGTCCCGATGTGCTCGCCGAGCAGGGATTCCGGGGCGTGCCCGGCCATCACCTCGATGGCGTCGTTGACGTACGTGAATCGGCCGTCCGAATCGAGTGCGTACACCGGATCGCCGACGGCCTCGATGATAGCCTCGTAGCGCTCGAGTTCCTGCTGGCGTTGCATGCGTTCGGTCACGTCCCGGATCACGCCGACCGAACCACGATACTCGCCGTCCTCGGTGATCACCGCGAGTTTGTCCTCACAGATCGTGACCTCGCCGTCAGCGTCGGTGATCCGGGCCTCGACGGTCCCCCAGGAGCGGTCCTCCGCGTGAAGCAGGTCGTCGATGAGCCGCTCTGCCTCGTCGACGGCGTCCTCGTCTGCGAACTTGGTCGGCTTGGCGCCGACGATCTCGTCGCGGTCGTAGCCGAGTTGCTCGATCAGCGCCTGGTTCGCCATCTCGATGTGACCGTCCGGCCCCAGAACGTACATCGGATCGCCGACGGCTTCGACCAGCGTCCGGTAGCGCTCCAGTTCGCGCTCGCGCTCCTTGCGGGCGGACACGTCGCGTGCGATCCCCGCGAACCCGGTGAACGCCCCGTCCTCGTCGCGCAGTGCCGTCTCGCGAAACTCCATCGGGACCCGTTCGCCGTCGCGGGTCTCGATGACCGTCTCGAACTCCACGGTCTCCTCGTCCCGCAGACGGTCGAACGCCGTCCAGGCCGCCTCGCGGCTCTCGGGCGGGAAGAAGTCGATCGCCGTCATCGATGCGATCGCTTCGTCGTCGTAGCCGGTCGCTTCGGTGAGGCTGTCGTTCCAGCGGACGAACTCCCCGTCCGCGTCGACCACGAAGAACACGTCCTCCAGGGCGTCGAGGATCGTCCGGGTGAACGACCGTTCGGCCTCCAGTTCGCGCTCGCGCTCCCTGCGGTCGGTGACGTCGGTGATGAACCCCTCGAGTAGCTCCACGCTGTCGTCCTCGCCGACGATGCGGCCCCGCTCCCAGAACCACCGCTGTTCCCCGTCTGCCGTCCGGGCTCGATAGGTCAACTCGAAGGGCTCGTCCTCGGCGACGGCCGCCTGGACGATCTCGTCGACGCGATCGCGCTCGTCGGCCTCGATGACGTCCCGGCCCCAGTCGACGCGTCCCGCCTCGATGTCGTCGGGGTCGTGGCCCGTCAGTTCCCGCACGCTCCCGCTGACGAACTCCATGGGCCACCCGGTCTCGTTGCGACAGCGGTAGACGATGCCCGGGAGGTTCGCCACCAGCGTCGAGAAGGTGCGCTCGGACTCCCGGAGCGCGCTCTTGGCACGGCGCTCCTCGACGGCCCGCCTGATCCGGTTTGCCAGGACCGCGTACTGGTCGGTGCCGGTCTCCTTCTGGAGGTAGTCGGTGACGCCCGCCGAGATGGCCTCGCTGGCGATCTCCTCGCTGCCCTTCCCGGTGAAGAGGACGAAGGGCAGATCGGGGTGGGATTCCCGCACCGCCCGGAGCAACGCCAGGCCGTCCATGCCGGGCATGTCGAAGTCGCTGACGACACAGTCGACGGCCGCGTCTGCGAGCCTCTCGAGCGCCGCGTTCGGTGCCGTCTCTGTCTCGACCGCCAGCGCGTCGTCGGCTCGCTCGAGGTGTGTCGCGACCAGTTCGGCCACGTCGGGGTCATCGTCCACGTGGAGTACGCGGATCGAACCACCGGGGCCGTCGCTCATTGCACATCTGTCACGTCTCCGCCTACATAAACCTGCGCAGGTCGGCGATCCCCGTGATCCGTCTCAGTAGAAGGTGTCCGAGCAGTCGTAGACGACGCCGTGCTCGGGGCAGACGTACTTGCAGTGGCGCCGGTACATGGGACGCTCACACAGGGGACAGCGCCCGCCGTCGTCGGTCACGCTTCGTCCTGTGGACGGGGACGGGCTTTGCTCTTCCGGGTGCGGGCCGTCCGTTCCGGGCGAGAATTGGCACGGAGTGCGGAGAACCGTTAAGGCGCCGACACCCCTGGGACCGAACGTGTCACCCCGTCCCTCGCGGACCGGTCTCGTGGCGGTACTCGCGGGCCTGGGAGCCGTCGCCGGGTCCTACGCCGCCGCCGGGTTCACCGGCGGGTACGTCGTCGCGCCGCTCGACGCCCTGCTCCAGCGCGCGATGCCCGGCGTGGTCGTCACGGCCGCCATCGAGACGCTGGGGTCGCTGGGCCAGGCGCTCAACCTCGCCACCGCGACGGTCCTCGCGGTACTGGGGTTCGCCGCGCTCGCGCGACTCGCGCTGTCGACCGGACGACGGGCCGACTCGACCGTGGCCCCCGTCGTCCTGACCGCGCTCCTGTCGTCCACGACGGCGCTCGCACTCACCGGCGCGTTCGTCCCCGCCGCGGCCGCCGGCCTCGGGAGCGGGGGCGTCCTGGGCGTCGCCGCGGCCGCCCGGCGGACCGCACGCGCCGACGCCGACGACCCGTCCCGGGACCGGCGCGAACTGCTCGCGGCCCTCGCGGGTGCCGCGGGCATCGGGTCGCTCTCGCTGCTCGGGCGGGGGCTCCCGATCCCCGAGCACCACGCCGCGACGCCGGACGAGGACGCGGCGACGGTGTCGGCCGACGTCGCGGACGCGCTGGAGACCGCCCGCGAGCGCTCGCTCGACGTCGAGGGGATCGAACCGCTGGTCAGCCGCAATTTCTACACCGTCGACATCAACTCGGTCGATCCGCAGGTCGACCCCGGGTCGTGGTCGCTGTCGGTGACCGGCGCCGTCGACGAGGAGCTGACGTTCGACCTCGCGGACCTCCGGGCGATGGATTCCCGCAACGAGTTCGTCACGCTGCGGTGTGTCGGCGAGTCGCGCAACGGCCACAAGCTCGACACGGCGCTGTGGACCGGCGTCGATCCGATGGCGCTCATCGAGCGCGCCGGGGTCGCCAGCGACTGCGAGTGCGTGATGCTCCGGGCCGCCGACGACTACTACGAGGAGTTTCCCCTCGCGGCCTTCGAGGGCGGCCTGCTCGCCTACGAGATGAACGGCGCGTCGCTCCCGCGATCACACGGCTTCCCCATCCGCGCGCTCGTCCCCGGTCACTGGGGCGAGGTCAACGTCAAGTGGCTCACTGAGATCGAACTCCTCGACCGCGAGCGCACCGGCTTCTGGGAGGAGCGGGGCTGGCACGGCACCGGGCCTGTCACGACGGTCGCGAAACTCCACGCCGTCAATCGTCTCGAGGACGGCCGGGTGCAGGTCGCCGGGCACGCCTACGCGGGGACCCGTGGCGTCTCGGTCGTCGAGGTGTCGACCGACGGGGGCGACACCTGGCGGTCGGCACGCCTCTCGGAACCGCTGCCGGGCGAGGACGTGTGGCGCCAGTGGGCCCACACGTACGACCCGCCCGGCGGCGCCCACGAGGTCGTCGTGCGGGCCGCCGAGGACGACGGCACCGTCCAGCCACGCGAGCAGCGCGACTCCTACCCGAACGGCGCGACCGGGTGGGTCTCCCGGACCGTCGAGTGATGCGGAGTCTCGGGAGTCACTCGCGACGATCCGTATAAGGGCGCGCGACTCGAACCCGGGGTATGTGCGGGCGCTACACACTGTTTGCCCCGCGGACGGACATCGAGGAGCGGTTCGACGCCGCGTTCGACTTCGACTTCCGACCGCGGTACAACGCCGCCCCCGGTCGTTCGCTCCCGGTGATCACCGGCGAAGCCCCCGACCGCATCCAGCGCATGGAGTGGGGGCTGGTTCCCTCGTGGGCCGACGACCGTTCGGAGTACGAGTTCATCAACGCCCGTTCGGAGACGGCCGCCGAGAAGCCGAGTTTCCGCGCGGCCTACGAGCGGCGTCGCTGTCTCGTCCCCGCCGACGGGTTCTACGAGTGGACCGACGCGGACGGGGAGCGCCGGCCCTACCGGGTCCGCCTGCCCGACGACGCGCTGTTCGCCATGGCGGGGCTCTACGAGCGCTGGCGCCCGCCACAGCGCCAGGCGGGACTGGGCGAGTTCGGCGACGCGGGAGCGGGTGCCGACGGGCGCGAGGCGCCGGTCGTCGAGACGTTCGCCGTCCTCACCACCGAACCGAACGACGTGGTCGCGGACCTCCACCACCGGATGGCGGTGGTGCTCGACCCCGACGAGGAGGCGACGTGGCTCCGGGGCGACGCCGACGAGGTGCGCGACCTGCTCGACCCCTACGACGGGCCGATGGAGACCGACCGCGTCTCGACGGCGGTCAACGACCCCGGAAACGACTCGCCCGCGGTCCTCGAGGCTGACGGGTGAACCGTCTGGTGTCGACGCCCGCCAGTCCCTCGTCGTCTAGTGTCGATCCCCGCCAGAACCTAACCGTCCGGCCCTGACTCCCGCCAAAATCGCTCGATCTGGTCCTCGAGGAACTCGGGGGTCATTCGGGTAAACTCCGCGCGCTCGCCGGCGGGGAGGTGCTCGTAGACGGAGTGGCGGGCGTCGGGCACGTACCGGCGGCCGACCAGCGCGCGGACCCCGACCTCGTCGGGACCCCGAACCACGCGCCCGATGGCCTGGCGCGCCCGCCGCACCGCGGGGACAGTCAGCGCGTACTCGAAGGCGTGCTCCTCGCCGAAGGCCTCGCCGTAGGCGCGCCGCACCGCCCGCACGCGGGGCGATCCGACGTTGACCAGCGGCACGCCCACCACCGCACAGGTCGACAGTTTCTCGCCGTCGTAGTCGACGCCCTCGGTGAGCGTCCCGCGGGTGCTGGTCACCAGCACCTTCCCCCCGTCCCGGAAGAAGCGCCGCTTCAGGGCCTCCGTCGCTTCGTTCGAGGAGGACTCGTCGATCAACACCGGCCGGTCGACCTGCGTCTCGAGGTAGGCGCCGGCCCACCTGGCCTCCCGGTAGTTGGGCATGGCGATCAGGACGTTGCCCGGCGAGCGCGCGAGCGCCCGGAGCGCGTGGGCGTACTCGCCGCGGGTGCGGTTCCACTCCGTCCCCAGTGGCTCCATCGTCCCGGGGTCGCCGCGGTTGCGCGCGGTGAACGGCCGCGCGTCGACGAGCCAGGACGCGCGGTTCTCCGGCGGGAAGGAGAGGTCGTAGGTGACGGTGCTGACCCGGCGTCCCGCGTCCGCCTCGCCGGTGCTGTCTCTCCTCTTGCCGGTGCCGTCAGCCCTCTCGCCGGTGCTGTCGTTCATCTCGTCGGTGCCGTCAGCCATTTCGTCGTCTGCGCCTTCGGCCCGCTCTTCCGCGCCGTCGCCGTCTCCCTCCCCGAGCGCCTCGAGTCCGGAGACGCGCGCGAACACGTCGAGCGGCTCCAGCGTCGCGCTCATCAGTACGCCCCCGCCGAGCCCCTCGAACACCTCGCCCAGCGCCGTCGCCGGCATGCAGTTGTAGTTGACGAGGCCGGGCGTGTAGGCCGTCTCGTAGTCGGCGTCGACGCCCCGTTCGTCGGCCGGCGAGTGCTCGAGTTCGATCTCCCGGAGGTAGGTCGCGTGATCGCGCTCCCACCAGTTGCCGAGGATGGCGCCGGTCGCCGTGCAGACCGGCGAGCGAGTCAGTCCCAGCTGGTCGATGGCGTCCTCGACGGCCGCGCCGACGGCCGCCAGCGACCGCCACAGCGAGCCGTCGTAGCCCTCGCTCTCGGCCCACGCCGTCAGGTCGTCGCGCTCGACGGTCTCGGGGTCTCGCAGGGGTATCTCGCGGTCGTGCTCGGGCAGGACCGCGGGGTTCGCGCGCCACCCCTCGTGCTCGGCGTCGAGGAACTCGCGGACGCGCCCGTCGAGCCACTCGACCAGGTCGTCGTAGAACGCCCGCGCCCGCCGGACGGCCTCGAGGGGCACCTCGCGGGCGGCCAGCGCGTCCTCGACGGCCTCGCGGTGGTCGCGGCTCTGGTTCGCCCGCTGGAGCAGCGTCTCGCAGTCCCCGCGGGCGCGGACGAGGGTGTGCTTGCCAACCCGATCCGAGAGGAGGTCGCGGACCCGCTCCTCGAGGCGGTGGGCCTCGTCGACGATCAGGAAGGTTCGCTCGTCGAGGATCGCCTCCACCAGCGGGCGCGCGTCCGGGTCGAACAGGTGGTTGTAGTTGCCGATGACTACCTCCGCCGTCTCCAGGAGGGTGCTCATGACCCGGTGGGGGCAGGTGCCCCGCTCGACGGCCGCGGGCAGGTACTCTTCGGCGGTCAGCACGCCCGCCTCGCCGGCCGAGAAGTCCACCGGTGACCCGCGGTTGCGCGCGTACCAGTCGGCCTCGAACGGGCAATAGAGCGGCGGGTCGCCCTCGGCCATCGACTCGGGAGCGCGGGGCTGTTCCGGGCGGTAGGGCGAGTCGACGCCCGCCGTCGAAAGAGTGTCCGCCCCGAGCGTTCGCTGGGCGGCGGCGTCCGGGCGGGCCGCGCGCGCGAGGTCGCTTCCCAGTTGGGGGTCCCACCACTGGTCCTCCGTCTCGCCGGCGACGGCGGCCTCCGCGACGGCGGCCTCGGTGCCGCTCCCGTCGGCCTCGACGAGGTGAGCGGTGTCCTCACGGAGGTCCTCACAGCGGTCGTGGACCCCCGCGTCCTCGGGGAACACGCCCTCGCGCTCGTAGGGACAGAGGTCGGCCTTGCCCACCAGCGCGAGGCCGTCCAGCGGCTCGTCCCTGTCGGCGTTGATCGCCCGCAGGTCGGCCACGAACTGCTGGAGTTGCTGTTTCACCGGCGTCACGGCGACCACGCGGTCGTACAGGTCCGTCTCGCGGACCAGCGCCGCGCCGGCCGACAGCGCCGCGGCCGTCTTGCCTGTGCCACAGGGCCCCTCCATCGCCAGATAGCCCCGCGACTCGCCGGCCCGCACCACGCGCTCGGCGGCGTCGGCCTGGTCTTCGTAGGCCGATGCGAAGGGAAAGTACGACCGCCAGCCGCCGCTGTCGTCCATCGGGGCGGCGTTGGGCGCCCCCGGATTTGAACCCCCGGAATCGGATGCGCCCCCGGATTTGAACCCCCGGAATCGGACGCGCCCTGCTCGCTGTCCCGCGGCCCACCGCCCGGGACTGGTCTAGGGCTTGTGCGTGAACAGGACGACCTGGTCGTCGTGGATGGCCGTACAGAGATCCAGTTCCACGTCGAGGCTCAGCGAGGTGTGTTCCTGCTTGCAGACCACCATGTCGTCGAACGGCTTCTCACAGACCGGGCACGCGATGGCGGTCGTGTTCTGGTAGGACGTGATGGCGTCGTTGTCCTCGCGGGGGGTCAGCGACGAGACGAGTTCGTCGAACTCCTCCATACCCGACGTGGCGACGCGCGCGGGCTTAAAGGATGTGCCGGCTCACGCGGACCGGTCGGCGGCACGTAACGGTCGGCGCCGTTGACCCGCGGTCGGCGCGGCTCAGAGGCGGTCGGCGTCGATCTCGACGCCGGGCGGCGTCACCACGAGAAAGCCCCGGAAGTGCATCAGATCGCCGCCGGCGTCGCTCACGTCGCGGGCGAACCCGGACGCGAGTTCGTTCACCTCGCCCTCGACGTTCAACACGAGGACCGACCCGTCGCCGACGGCCTCGGCCCACTCCTCGTCGGGCGTCGTCCCGTCGAGCACGCCGAGCACGACCCGGCCGGCCCCTCCGCCGCCGCCCTCGCCGTCGTCGAGTTCCGCCTCGACCGACTGGAGGTCCAGTCCCTCGAAGTCGCTCATGTCCGCTCTCTCGCGGCCGACCGGCAAAAATCCTCGCCCCCGCGGTGCCGGCGGTCGCTCGCAGAGGGGTGTCACTCGGGGGCGAGCGCGCGGGCGGTCGCCTCGATCTCGTCGGGGTCGGCCCCCCGCGGGAACGATACCGACAGCGCGTCGACGCCGTCAACGTCGGCGAACCGCTCGAGGCGCTGTCGGCACTCGTCGGGCGTGCCCGCGGCCGCGAGGTCGTCGAGCAGGTCCTCGTCGATGGCGGCCAGCGCGGCCTCGCGGTCGCCGCTGGCCCACCGCTGGGCGATCTCGTGGGCGGTGTCCTCGTGACCCTGCCGGGCGAGGGCGTCCCGGTAGAAGGTCCCCATTCCGCCGACGTAGAAGGCGAGGTGCTCGCGTACCAGTTCGCGCGCTCGCGTCCGCTCCGCGAGGGCACAGCAGGGCACCGACAGCGTGACGCGCTGGTCGGCCCGGTCGCGGTCGCCCAGGTTCCCGCCGCGCCGGAAGTCCGCGAGACGGTCCCGGAGGCCGTCGGGCGTGAGCATCAGCGCGTGCCAGCCGTCGGCGAACCGGCCCGCGAGTTCGACCGACTTCGGCCCCAGGCCGCCGGCGTCGACCGGCGGGGCCGGATCCGGCGGGTCACAGCGCAGTCGGAAGCCAGACAGCTGGAAGATCTCGCCGTCGTAGTTCAGCGTCGCGCCCGAGAGGACGCGCTTGACGATCTCGACCGTCTCGCGCGTGCGTCGCAGCGGGCGCTCGAAGTCGACGCCGTGCCAGCCCTCGATCACGATGGGGCCCGAGGGGCCGATCCCGAGACGGAGACGCCCGTCCGACACCTCCTGGAGCGTCGCGGCGGTCTGGCCGACGAGGGCCGGCGACCGCGAGTAGACGTTCAGGATCGAGGTCCCGATGCCGACGCTGTCGGTGTGCTCGGCGATGGCCGTCAGCGTCGTGACGGCGTCCCGACCCCAGGTCTCGGGGAGCCACACGCGGTCGTAGCCCAGGCGCTCGGCGCGTTCGCTCTGCTCGACGAGCGTCCCGACCGAGGGCTGTGCGGCCACCGGGAGATAGAAGTCACGGGCCACGCCCTCGCTCGTCGTTGGACTGCCGCCGTCGCCCGCGAGTCGGGTGTCGCCGTCGCCCGCGAAGGGGGTATCGCCCCCGCTCATAGCTCGGGGGTCTCCTCGATGTCGGGGACGCCACGCGGCGCGACCGTCTCGCCCGTGAGGAAGGTGGCGGCGTCGCTGGCGAGAAACTGCACCACGTCCGCGACCTCCTCGCTCAGGCCGACCGTCCGGTCGACGGTCTCCCGGTCGATCTCGCCCGGGTCGAAGCCCATCTGACCCGCGAGGCCGGGGGTGGCGATGTACCCCGGCGCGACGCAGTTGACCCGGACGCCCTCGCTGGCCCACTCCGCGGCGAGCGACGCCGTGAGGTTGATGATCGCTGCCTTCGCCGCCCCGTAGTGGCTCATGTAGGGCGCGCCGTTACGGCCGGCGACGCTGGCGACGTTGACGACACAGCCCCCGCCCGCTTGCAGCGGATCGGCCGCCGCCTGGGTGCAGTGGTAGGTGCCGGTGAGGTTGGCGTCGACCACCGACTGCCAGCCGTTCTCGGAGATGTCCTCGAAGCCCGCGACGAACGACGCGCCGGCGTTGTTCACGAGCACGTCGACGCCGCCGAACCGCTCGACGGCCGTCTCCACGAGCGCCTCGACGGCGTCGCGGTCGCGCACGTCACACTCGACGCCCACGGCGTCTCCGGAGTGCTCGGCGGAAATCCGGTCGGCGGCGTCAGTGATCTCGTCGGCGTCGCGCGAGCAGATCGCCACGTCGGCGCCCTCGGCGGCGAACCGCTCGGCGACGGCCCGGCCGATGCCCCGGGACCCGCCGGTGACGACGGCCGTCCGGTCGGCCACGCTGAACCTGTCCATGCCGAACCGGTGGGCCGCCGACGCCTAATAATGCGTCCCCGGGCGGGTGGCGATCAGGGGGTCTCAGTCGGCGTCTCGGTCTCGGTCCCCGTGGGCGTCGGTGTCTCCGTCTCGGTCGGCGTCCCGCCGCCCCCGTTGGCCGCCAGATCGTCCCAGCTCACGGTCCCCTGGTCGAGGACGTTCGACGGGGACAGCGCCGGATCGGTCAGCGTCACGCGGGCCAGTCCGACAGGCCCGACCCGGGGTTCGGGGAGGGCGTTCGGGTCGCTCGTCTCGAACGGGGCCTCCGTGACGTTGCCGACGACGACGCGCAGCGCCATCCCGAACGTCTCGTGGGGCGAACAGAGGAAGTCGTACACGCCCGGGCGGTCGAGTTCGAGCAGCCAGGTGTCCGGGGCCGGTTCGGGAGCGCCGGCCTGCTGGGCTGTCTTGGTGGCGCCCCCGCCGTTACTGTCACCGCTGCCCGTGTTGCCGCCGCTACCCGTGCCGTTACCGCTGCCCGCGCCGCCGTCGCCGCCGGCGTTGCCCTCGCCCGGCGGGTCGATCTGATCGGGGCCGATGGTGTCGGGATCCCAGCCCTTGATCGGCGACGCGATGGGGCCAACGCCGGTCGGAACCCGTCGCCGCATCCCGAAGGCGGGGTGGTAGGAGACGACGTTGTGATCGGGAGCGACGAACCGGAACCGGAGCACGTCGCCGGGGTCGATCGCTAGCCCCGTCGGGTCGTAGTGGAAGTCGGCCGGCCGGTCGGGGTTGGTCGAGGGTTCGATCTCCGTCAAGATCGTGTGGACGCTGTCGCCGGAGCCGTCTTCGCCGTCCATTCCGCCGTCCTCGCCCGTGGAACCGTCGTCGCCCTGCTGTCGGAAGCGACCGTCCGTGCGCGCGGCCGCCGAGCCGCCAAAGGCCGTGAGGGCCGTGCCGAGGCCGAGCGCCTTCATCAGGTCGCGCCGCGACGCGCCGGCGGCTGTCGTGTCTCGTGCCATACCGGCGGTTCTCCGAGTGGACTCTTGGTTATCTGTACGGTATGCGAGCGGGGCCAGCGATAGGGCCGCGTTAGCCAGTCCGGCGGGAATTCAGGCGACAGCGGCCGGCGAGTCCGACGGGCTTACCCCGTCGACGAGCGAGCCCTCCGTCCGGCCGCCGCCGGCGGTAAGCCCGTCTGACTGCGGCGAGGTCGTCGCTGGTCGGAACTTACTCGAGGTCGATCACCACCGGAAGGTGATACCTTTTTCTTGTCCCTTCACGAACGCCATCTCGTGTCGACGCCCGTCGAAGACATCGAAGCCGTCCTCGCGGAGTCCGGGCCGGACTACGCGGACTTCTCCTACGAGACGCCCGGGGGCGGCCACCAGAGCGACGTGTACCTGGTGACCCTCGAGCGGGCGGGCGAGGAGTACGAGGTGGTGGTGAAGTTCGAGCCCGAGACGATCGACTCCTTCGCCGTCGAACCCAAACTGCACGACTTCGTGAACGGGCGCACTGACATTCCCATCCCGGAGATCCTCGTCTACGAGGACGACCCCGATCAGGACGTGCCGCCGTACTTCGTTACGGCGCGCCTCGAGGGGACGAACCTCGCGGATCAGTACGCGGAACTCGAGATGGCCGTCCGCGAGCGGGTCCTCGAGCAGGCCGGGCGCATTCTCGGGGATCTTCACTCCGAGATCGCGTTCGAGGCGTTCGGGTGGCTCGACCTCTGGGAGGATCGCATCATCGTGCGCGACCTCACGGGTAGCTGGCGGGACTACTTCGAGGAGCTGACGATGGGCCACGTCGAGGGGCTCGCGGGGACGGCGTTCGCGGACCTGGCCGACCGCGCTCGCGATCGGATCGGGCCGGCGCTCGATTCGGTGCCCGAGGAGGCGACGCCACGCCTCGTCCACGACGACTTCCGGCCGGCGAACCTCCTCATCGACCCGGCCGCCGAGGAGCCCATCACGGCGGTGCTCGACTGGCAGGACGTGCTCGCCGCCCACCCGCAGTATCACCTCGCACAGACCGAGTTCCTGTTCGTCGACTCCTCGTTTCAGGACCCCGAGACGTGCGATCGGCTGCGCGAGATCCTCCACGACGGATACCGCGCGGAGGTGAGCCGCGACCTCTCGAAGGGCTACCGCGAGCGCCGGCCGCTGTATCAGCTCTCGACGCTGCTGTGGCGGATGGCGGGCTTCCGGGCCGCGTTCGCGGACGCGTCGGACCTGACGCAGGCCCGCGCCGAGGCCCAGTACCGCCAGGAGTTCGAGCGCCTGGTCTCGCAGTTGCCCGGGTGAGCGGCGTCCGGCAGTTAGTCGCCCGGCAGTTAGTCGTCCGGCAGTTAGTCGCCCGGCAGTTAGTCGTCCGGCAGTTAGTCGCCCGACCGTTCGTCGTCCGCGAGTAGCGTGATCTCGAGGGCCTCGTACTCCTCGAGGAACGCTTCGCTGCCGCCGACGGTGACCTCTTCTCCCTCGAACTCGACGGTCATCGCGTCCTCGACCGGGAAGGTGTTGGTGAACGGTTCGACGAGGCCCTGGCGGATCTCGCGGATCGGGACCTCGGTCATCGTCACCTCCTCGCCCGTCGCCGTGTCCTTGGCCTCGATGGTCGCCCGGAGCGTCCGGCCCTCGTGCTCGTGGAGTGTCCCGTGTAGCAGGGCCTTCCGGAGCTGTGAGTACGCGTGGGGAAGCGTATCGGGCTCGCAGACGGACACCTCCTGACCGAGCCGCCAGAAGTTGCTCACGAAGGTGTCGAAGAAGGGGCGCGCGGCCGCCGAGTGGGCGAGAGACAGGGCGCGACCGGGCGCGTTCTGGCTCCGAAACACCCCCCACTCGTCGTAGATGGTCGTCTCGTAGTCGACGCTCAACAGCGAGGACGGCTCGTACTCCCAGACCCGGACGACGCTCGCTGCGGGCACGACGGTGTTCACGTCGAGGGCGTCGAGTCCGGGATCCGTCAACAGCAGGTACACCGCGACGTCCCGCTCGCGTGCCGCGACGAGTTCCTCGTGGAACTGCCGGTACGCAGTCGCCGGGACACACAGGAACACCTCCTCGGTGGCCTCGTCGATGAAATGACGGGAGCGTTTGAACAGCGTCTGCTGGGACTTGATGAGTTCGACTGACAGCTCGGAGAAGGTCCGGTCGGCCAGCCGTTCCGCGATGTCGGTCCGGAGTTCCTCGAGTCGGTTTTCGATGGTGTCGGTCGCCGTCTCGGGATCGAGCGCCCGCACCATCGAGGGACGGACGTGATCGTTCAGGACCACGAGCCCCCGCCCGTCGAGCTTCTCGCACATCTCGTAGACGTACCGCTGTGAGACGCCCGCGTCCGCGACGATCTCGCTGACCTGTGCCTCCCCGTGGTCGAGGATCGTGAGATACGTGTCGATCTCCTTGGGAGAGAGTCCGAACAGTTCGAGGTTCTCACGCAGGCGGTCCCCCGTCATACCTGGCGGTTGGGGGGATTCCCGTATAAACGCACGACAACTGGCACGGGCGGCGGGTAGCCAAAAGTGTTAGTGCGCGGCGTAGTTATTTTAGTTGTTGTAATTGTAGCATAGGGGGTGGGATAGAAACGTTCTCAGGGGTAGACGGCAGGGCTAGCGGAATGG
>JBDGUH010000003.1:39504-52708 GCA_042216055.1 Haloarculaceae archaeon | reverse complement strand
ACGTATCGGCGCGGCGGACCCGGACGGGTGCCGTCGGGCCACGGAGTGATTTCACCGATGGGGACCACCGGCGACGACTGGATCGAACGCATCGAACGCGCCCGGGAGGAAAAGCGGGAGTTCTTCCGCTCGCACCCCCACTCGCCGCTCCCGCCGAGCCAGCGGGACGACGCCTTCCCGGGCCTCGAGTACTACCCGGTCGACCCGGCCTACCGGTTCGTCCTCGCCCTCCACGAGCACGCGGACAAGGAGCAGGTGACCGTCTCGACGACCGCCGACGGCGAGCAGACCTACCGCCGGTGGGGCGAGTTCCGGTTCGATCTCGCGGGCGAGAGCCTGACACTGCAGGTCTACCGCCCCGAGGGCGAGGCCGACCGGTTCTGGGTGCCGTTCCGCGACGAGACGAACGGGGAGACGACCTATCCCGGCGGCCGCTACCTCGACCTCGAACCCGACGACCACCGGATCGACGACGGCCGGTGGGTCCTCGATTTCAACGCCGCCTACAACCCGACCTGCGCGTACAACGCCGGCTTCGAGTGCCCGCTCGTGCCGACGGACAACTGGCTCTCGGTCCCCGTCCCGGCGGGCGAGAAGGACTTCCCCGGCGACCCCCACGACTGATCGCCGGGGCCGCCGTGTCCCACCCGGGTTCCCCCGGTGACCCCGTTTTATTGCCGCTGGCGCCGTCACTGCGAGGAGAGACAGCATGTACGACACGATCCTCGTTCCGACGGACGGGAGCGACCACGCGGTCCGCGCGGCGGCCCACGCTCGCGCCCTCGCTCGGAGATTCGACGCGACCGTCCACGTCCTCGCGGTCGTCGACGTGCCGAGCGCGGCCGGGCCGCTCGACGCGGGCAGCGTCGACGAGTCGTTTCTCGACCGCCTCGAGGCCGAGAGCGACCGCCACGTCGACGCGATCACGGCGACCTTCGCGGAGACGGACCCCCTGCGGCGGGCGGTCCGGCGCGGCGAGCCGACGGCCGCGATCCTCGCCTACGCCGCCGAGGTCGGCGCGGACCTGCTGGCGATGGGCACCCACGGCCGCTCGGGGATCACCCGCTACGTCGCGGGCAGCGTCACCGAGCGCGTCCTCCGGCGGGCCCCGGCGCCCGTCCTGACGGTGCGGGCGACCGAGCAGAGCCGCGAGACCGACTACGACGAGATCCTCGTCCCGACCGACGGCAGCGAGGCGGCGACCGCGGCCGTCGAACACGCCCTCGCCGTCGCCGAACGGACCGGCGCCCGCGTCCACGCCGTCAACGTCGTCAGCCTCGCGAGCGTCGACGTCGATCCCGAGTACAGCGTGCCGTCGGATCTGCTCGATCACCTCGAAGCGCGCGGCGAGGCGGCCACCGAAGCGATCGCCGGGCGCGCCCGCGAGGCCGGGCTGGAGGCCGTCACCGCGATCCGGAACGGCGTCCCGGACCGCGAACTGCTGGCGTACGCCGACAGCGAGGGGATCGACCTGATCGCCATGGCGACGGCCGGTCGCACGGGCCTCTCGCGGTTCCTGCTGGGCAGTACCGCCGAACGAGTCGTCCGGCACGCCGAGGTGCCTGTGCTCGCGGTCAACGTGCGTGATCGCGTCGAATCGGAAGAGTGACGGTCACGGTGAAGGGGACGGGGGTGACGGTCACGGTGAAGGGGACGGAGGTGACGGTCGCGGTGAATGGGACGGAAGTGACGGTCGCGGTGAATCGAAGCACCGACGGCCGGCCGACCCGAAACCCGGGGACGCTTACTGGTTCCAGGCCGCCCGCGCCGGGTCGATCATCCGGCGGCGCTCGTCGATGCCGTCGATGCGCTCGCGGTCCTCGTCGTCGAGTTCGATCTCCCCGGCCGCGAGGTTCTCCTGCATGTGCTCGCGGCTGCTGGCCTTCGGGATGGCGGCGACGTTGTCGTGGTCCAGCAGCCACGCCAGACTCACCTGCGCCGGCGTGGCGTCGTGCTTCTCCGCGACGTCCCGGATCGCGGGCACGTCGAAGACGGCGCCTTTCGCCAGCGGCGAGTAGGCGACCAGCCAGTAGTCGTGTGCCTGGGCGTGGGCGACCAGTTCCTCCTGGGGGAGCAGCGGGTGCATCTCCACCTGGTGGGCGAACAGGGGCGACTCGAGGACCGCCAGGGCCTCGTCGAGCAGTTCCGGGGTGAAGTTCGAGAGGCCGACCCGACGGATCTTCCCGGCCTCGTAGGCGGCGTCGTAGGCCGGCAGGACCGCCTCGTGGTCGTAGATACCGGTCGGCCAGTGGACGTACAGCAGGTCGAGGTACTCGACGCCGAGGCGGTCGAGACAGCCGTCGATGGCCGCCGGGACCGCTTCGGGCGTCGGCGGCACGTCGTGGTGGACCGTCTTGGTCGCCAGGAACACGTCCTCGCGGTCCACGTCCGACGCGCGGATCCCCTCGCCCACGTACTGCTCGTTCTCGTAGACCTGCGCGGTGTCGACGTGCCGGAAGCCCACGTCGAGCGCCGTCCGGACGTTGTCCGTCCACTGCTCGCGGTCGGCCTCCGAGTGAGTGCCGAGGCCGAGGCGCGGCATCGCGTTTCGGGGCATCGTCCCCTGCTTGTGTCCCCCGGGGCTTGACGCTCACGGTCGGGGAAGCGCGTGTCAGCTGACCGTCGAGACCGCGCGGGGGACTCGAAACCACCGGTAACGACCGCCGAACTAAGACGGGGGCGCCCGTCCCTCGGCGGACGATCACGCCGTGACAGACACCACCTTCGGGACGCTCTCGCCCGCGGACCTGGGGCTGTTCGTCGACCGCTACGAGTTGACGATGCTGGAGGGGTATCTCGCGGCCGACCACGCGCCGCAGGCGACGTTCGCCCTGTTCTTCCGTGACCTGCCGCCCGACCGTGGCTACGTCGTCGCCGCCGGCCTGGCACAGGCCGTCGAGTACCTCGAGACGCTGTCGTTCGACGCCGACGCGCTGGCCTCCCTCGAGGACCTGGGCTATGCCCCCGAGACGCTGTCGTACCTCGAATCGTTTTCCTTCTCCGGGGACGTGCGAGCGCTGCCGGAGGGGACCGTCGCCTTCCCGGAGGAGCCGCTGCTCGAGGTGACCGCGCCGCTGCCCGAGGCGCAACTGTTCGAGACGCTGCTCCTGAACCAGGTGGGCTACCAGAGCCTGATCGCGACGAAGGCCGCGCGGATGCGCGACGCGGTGGACCGCCACGGCGACGACCAGTCGCTGGTCGATTTCGGCTCCCGGCGCGCCCACGGCACCGACGCCGGGATGAAGGCCGCCCGCGCGGCCGCCATCGGGGGGTTCGACGCCACCTCGAACGTGGCCGCCGCCCGCGCGTTCGACCTCCCGGCTGTCGGGACCATGGCCCACTCGTGGGTCCAGAGCTTCCCCACCGAGCGGGCCGCCTTCGAGGCGTTCGTCGACGCCGCCGGCGAGGACGCGGTCCTCCTGATCGACACGTACGACACCGTCGGCGGCGCGCGGACGGCGCTCGCCGTCGCGGCGGACCTGGACGTTGACGTGGCGGGGGTGCGCCTGGACTCGGGCGACCTGGTGGCGCTCTCGAAGCGGGTGGCCGGGCTGGCCGACGACGCCGGCGTCGACTTCGACGTCGTCGTCAGCTCCGGGATGGACGAGTACGCGATCGAGCGGTTCCTGACGGCGGGCGGCGTCGCGACTGGCTTCGGTCCCGGGACGGCGCTGACCACCGGCGGGGACGTCCCCTCGCTCGACGCCGTCTACAAGCTCGTCGCCGTCGAGCGCGACGGGGAACTGGCCCCGAGCATGAAGCTCTCGGCGGGGAAGGTGAGCCACCCCGGACGCAAGCGCGTCCGTCGCGTCCGCCGGGACGGGGGGTTCGAGCGGGACGTGCTGGCGCGCCGCGACGAGGACGCGCCGGGCGAGGACCTGCTCGTCCCGGTGTTCGAGGACGGCCGGCGCGTGTCCGATCCGCCGTCGCTGCAGGCCCTGCGTGCCCGACGGCGCGAGCAGGTGCGCGCGCTCCCGGCGGGGTGTCGGGCCCTCCGGAACCCCGAGGAGTACGAGGTGACCGTCAGCGACGGCCTCCGGTCGGTCACCGAGTCGCTCCGGGACGACCTGATCGGCCAGTACGTAGACGGGGAGTGAACGCCGACACGCGGACGGTGAGTGAGGGACGGAGAGGCAGACGGTGAGTGAGGGACGGAGAGGCAGACGGTGAGTGACCCGGCGGTCTCCTGGGGGCTCAGATCCCCCAGATGACGCCGATGCCGAGGGTCGTGACGACCGCGAGGAGCAGCTGGAGGGGCGCGCCCACCCGGAAGAAGTCACCGAACTCGTAGCCCCCGGGGCCGTACACCATGAGGTTGGTCTGGTAGCCAAGCGGCGTCAGGAAGGAGGTGCTGGCGGCGAAGGTGACCGCCAGCACGAACGCGAACGGGTCGGCGCCGACGCGGGTGGCGACGTCGATGGCGACTGGGAGCAACAGGACCACCGTCGCGTTGTTGCTGATGAGGTTGGTGACGACGGCGGTCACGAGATACACGAGTCCCAGCACCGCGAGCGGGGGGAGGTGGCCGGCGACGCCGGCGACCGCCTCGGCCAGCAGTGCCGCGCCGCCGGAGCGCTCCAGGGCGACGCCGAGGGGGATCATCCCCGCGAGCAGGAAGATCACGTCCCAGGACACCGCGTCGTAGGCCTCCTCGATGTCGAGGACGCCCGTGACGACCATCGCGACCACGCCCGCGAGCGCCGCCACCGCGACGTGGACGAGGCCGAGCGCGGCGGCCCCGACGACGCCGGCGACGATCACGAGCGCCGCCCAGGCGCGGTCCTCGCGGTAGCCGACCGCGCCCGTCTCCTCGGTCACCCGTCCCTGGCTGGTCACGCCGGTGACGACGAAGTTGTCGGTGTCCCGGAGCACGTCGACGGTGTCGCCGGCGGTGCGGACCAGCAGCGTGTCCTCGGGGGCCAGCACGACGTCCTCGAAGCGCTCGCGGAGCACTTCTCCCCCGCGGCGCACGGCCAGGACCGTCGCCCCGTATCGCGATCGGAAGTCCGTCGCGGCCAGCGACCGGTCGACCAGGTCCGACCCGTCGGGAACCCGCGCCTCGACGAGCGTCCCGATCCCCTCCGGAACCCGTGCCTCCAGTTCGCTGATCGACACCCACGGGAGGTACCACAGGTCACGTTCGGACGCCAGCGACCGGACGGCCGAGCGCTCGCCCCTGACGGTGAGCACGTCGCCGGCGACTACCGTGAACCCCGGGCCGGGCGCGGCGTAGCGCTCGCCCGCCCGCACCACCTCGACCACGTCCACGTCGCCCGCCGCTGCGGGGAACGCCTCGTCGAGTGGCCGGCCGACCAGCGGCGAGTCCGGGCGGACGTACAGCCGCGTCAGGTAGCCCCGCATGCCGAAGGCGCCGACCAGGTCGATCGCCGGTTCGATCCGCGCGGGCAGCAGGCGCTGGCCGACCGTCGCGAGGTAGGCGATGCCGACGACCAGCCCCAGCGCGCCCAGCAGCGTGAACTCGAACATCGAGAAGGGGTGATCCAGCAGGCGCGCCGACAGCGTGCTCGCGAGCAGGCTGGTCGAGGTGCCCACGAGCGTCAGCATCCCCCCGAGCATCGCCGTGAACGACAGGGGCATCAGCAACTTGGAGGGCGAGAGGCGGTACTCGTCGGCCAGGTCGATCACCATCGGGATGAACACCGCGACGACGGGCGTGTTGTTGACGATCCCGGCCAGCCCGCCCCCGAGCACGAGCGTCGTCCCGAGCAGCCGCGAGTCGCTGTTCCGGGCGAACCGCGCGACGGCCCGCCCCAGCCGCCTGACGATACCGGTGCGGTGGACTCCCTCGCTCAGCATGTACATCGCAGCGACGGTGATCGTCGCCGTGCTGGCGAAGCCGAGGAACGCGTCCCCGGTACCGACGCCGGTCCAGGGCTCCAGTACGACCACCGCGACGACGACGGAGATGGCCGTGACGTCCGGCGGGAGCACCTCCGTGGCGAAGAGCGCGACGGCCGCCGCCACGAGGCCGAACACGACCAGCGCGTCTCCCGGTACCGGGAGTGCCATACGGGCTCGACTCGGCCGTCCGGAATGACTGTTACGCCGCTCCGGCCACCCGCGAGGCCTCACACCGCGAGACCGGCGCCGAATTCGAGGTATGCCAACATTCAACGCTGTCGGGCCCCTATCGTCTCACGAGGACCGAATCATGGACGTGAGAGACATCGTCAGCAGCGAGTACGAGACGGTCGACGTCGGGACCCGCGTGGCGGCGCTCGAGAGCCAGTTGCGCGAGTCGGGCGCGCGCGCCGCGGTCGTCACCGACGACGGCGAGTACGCGGGCGTGGTGACCCTCCGTCGCCTGGCCGAGCGCGGGCGCGACCCGGATGCGAAGGTCGGCGGCCTCGTCTGGCACGTCGCCCGCGCCGCGCCCGACGACGACGTGCGGCGGGTCGCGGGCCTGCTGATCGGCAGCCAGTCGGACCTGCTCCCGGTCTTCGAGGACGGCGACCTGGTCGGCGTCGTCACGACCGAGGGGCTGCTCGAGGCCGTCCGGGAGTTCCTCGGCGTCCTCTCGGTCGGGGACGTGTACGCGGCAGACCTCGTGACGGTCGACCCGGAGACGACGCTCGGCGAGGCCCTGCACACCTTCCGCGAGGAGCGGATCACGCACCTCCCGGTGGTCGCGGACGGCGCGGCCGCGGGCGTCCTCAGCGTGGCCGACGTGATGGCCTTCGGCGCGCGGGAACTCGGGCGCAGTCAGGGCGGATCGCCCGGCGAGCCCCTCCAGACCGGCGGCGGGCGCTCGCACGGCGGGTTCGGCGAACGCGCCGGCGAACTCGACCGCCTGCTGGACCTGCCCGTCGAGAACGTGATGAGCGAGCCCGTGCACACGACGACCCGCGACGCCGGCCTCGACGAGGCCGTCGGGGCGATGCTCGAGGCCGACGTCTCCTCGCGGGTCGTCGTCGACGACGGCCGGCCGACCGGCATCGTCACGACGACGGACGCCCTCCGGGCGCTGACCTGGACCGACGAGCGCCCCTTTCCGATCCAGATCACGAACGTCGACCTGCTCGACGACCTCTCGCGGGCGGACGTGGCCGAGATGATCGAGCGGGTCACCCGCAAGTACGGCGACCTCTCGGTGCTCGAGGCCAACGTCTACCTCCACGAGCACGACGAGACGCTGCGCGGGACCTCCCTGCTCTTGGCCCGCGTCCGGCTGTTCACCGACCGGGGTCACTTCGTCGGCACCGGCGAGGGGTACGGCGCGAGCCACGCGCTCCGGCTGGCCTGCAACGTCCTCGAGCGCCAGCTCCTCGAGGGCAAGGCGTTCGGCCGGACGAAGAAACACCCCGACGAGGACTACTGGTCGAAGTTCTTCGGCTGGTGGCTGACCGGCGAACCCCGCCAGCGCTGAGCCGCGCGCCCCGCCCGTCGACTGTCCCTGCGTACTCCCGTCGACTGTCCCTGCGTACTCCCGTCGACTGTCCCGATGTCCGCTGTCACTGCCGCTCGCGCGGCCGCCGCGGGAAGCAGTGCTCGCAGTAGAAGGCGTTCGGGAGCTGTTCGGCAGTCCCTTGCGGGACGAGTCGGAACTCCCGTTGCTCGTCCGCGGTGACGTCCCGCGGGCGGTGGATCGTCCAGTAGTCGTCTCGCGGTTCGAGATAGACCGGGGCGAGGGCGTTGACCCGCTCCTGGGACATGGTCCGGTCGACGGCCGCGAGGCCCAAAGCTGTTGGCGCGGGCGGCCGCCGCCTGGTCGGTAGCCGGCCCCGAACCGGCAGTCATCCGCGGCTACCTGGCACGCCAGCGATGTCTCCCGGTCGGAACCTGACAGGCACGCTGCGGGAAGCGTGAGGGACGAGCGCGTCGCCCCCTCGACCATGCCGACCATCGAGACGGCGGTGATGATTCCGGTCGACGGCGTCGATCTCCCCGGGGACCTCGTCGTCCCGGCGGGAGCGAGGGGACTCGTCGTCTTCGCTCATGGCAGTGGCAGCAGCCGGCACAGCCCCCGGAACAACCACGTCGCCGCCGTCCTGCGGGACCGCGGCCTCGGGACGCTCCTGTTCGACCTGCTCACCGGGGCCGAGGACGCCACCCGCGCGAACCGGTTCGACGTCGACCGCCTGACCGAGCGCCTGCTCGCCGCGACCGCGTGGGTGCGCGAGCGCGAGTCCGTGGGCGGCCTGCCGCTGGGGTACTTCGGGGCGAGCACTGGCGCCGCGGCGGCGCTCCGGGCCGCGGCCGAGCGGAGGGACGTCGGCGCCGTCGTCTCCCGCGGCGGACGGGTCGACCTCGCCGACGACGCGCTGGCCGCCGTGACCGCGCCGACGCTGTTCGTCGTCGGCAGCGCGGACACGCAGGTGCTCGCGCTCAACCGGGCGACCTACGACCGCCTGGACTGTGAGAAGGACCTGGCGGTGATCGAGGGCGCCGGCCACCTCTTCGAGGGCCCGGGCGAACTCGACCGAGTGGCCGACCTGGCGGCCGACTGGTTCGTCGAGTACCTCGGCGCGAACGGGTGACCGGCGAAACGGGGATGTACCATCACGCCCGTAGCGTGTCTGCCATGCCCGACGACCCCCGCGACGACCAGGAGAACCTCTCGACCGTCGGCTCGGGCCGCGTCGACGCGCTGTTCGACGAGATAGAGACCACGGTCGAACTGCTCGATCGCTTCTCGGACGACCTGATCAGCCTGCGCAAGCGGATCGAGAAAAACGAGGGCGAGACCTCTGGACACGTCCGCAACCGCGTCACGCAGGACGCCGACCAGCTCTCCCGCGAGGCCGAGGCGGCGGCCGACCGCCTCGGCGAGGAACTCGAGCGGCTCAAGCGAACCGTCTGACTCCATCCCACCGACCGACGTCTTCCAGCCCCCGGTCCACCGGACAGAGGAGCGAGTGGGATTCGATCCGCCAGCAGTTGGTCTCTGCAGTTATCCGTCTCGGGTCCGTAGCGGGGGTATGGCCGACACCAAAGACGGCCGCGAACAGCAGGCCCGCGAGGAGGAGCGACGCCAGCGCGAGCGCGAACTGGAGCGGGAGCTGGAGGAGCGCGAGGAGAGCGAGGAACGCGCCGACGAACAGGCCGACGACCGGGACGAGAAGGAACTCGCCGACGACAGCTGACCGGCGTTCGACCGGCCACGTCCAGCGCCGGACTGTCCACGTACGGTGCCGGACTGTCCACGTACGGTGCCGGATCGACCACGTGCGCCGGACCGACCTCGCGGGACCGGATCGACCACGTGCGCCTGACCGACCTCGCGGGACCGGATCGACCACGTGCGCCTGACCGACCTCGCGGGACCGGATCGACCACGTGCGCCTGACCGACTACGATCACCCCGTAGCGCCGCTCGCGCCCCGCCGGGCGTACCTCTTTGACCGATGCGTTCGAATCGCGAACGAGTGATCCCCTGTGCGCCTGTTCGACGCGCTCCGGGACGGTGAATACGCCACCGTCGCCGGCGCCCTCCTGTTCGTCGCGCTGATGGTCGCCGGGTACTACTACAACGTGACGTTCGTCCAGCTGGGGCTCATCGATCTGGGCACCCGCCTCGTGGGGCTGTCCCGCACCGCAGTGTCGGTCTGGATGGCCGCGCTGGCACTGCTGACGCTGGTCGTCGCGCTCCTCGCCGGCGTCGCGATGGACCGGCGCGGCTGGAGCACCGACCTCCGCACGAAACTTCGTCTCCTGCTGGCCGTGGTCTGTGTCCAGTTCGTCCTGACGCTGGTCGCCCCGCGGATCCGGGGCGTGCCGGCGTTCGGCGCCTGGATCGTCGCCGCCTCGGCGACGCTGGGCGTTGGCTTTCCCGTCTCGTTTTCCCTGGCGATCGACCTCGTTCCCGTGCCCGACAGGGGGCCCGTGGCGGCGGTGATCACCGCCGTCACCTACTTCGCCGCCAACGCCGTCCCGCTCGAGTGGTCGATCGGCGTGTTCAGCGCCGTCATGGCCGCCGCGATGGTGCCCGGCATCCTCGTCCTCGCGGCGCTGGTCTCCGGGCGCGTCGCCACCTTCGAGCAGGTGCTCGACGCGCTCGCCGACCAGCACGAGACGTTCGGTCGCGGGCGATTCTGCCACCCGGACCCGGTCGGCACCAGGAGCCCGGCGCTGTGGGGGGCCGTCGCGCTGATGTTCGGCGTCTTCTTCGTCGACAGCCTGGGCTTTCTCCGCATCGTCGAGACGCCGACGCTCGTGCTGTCGTCCTGGCAGTCGCCCGACCCGGCGGTCCGTCTCGCGATCGCCGCCGCCCACGTCGTCGGCGCCGCGACGGCCGGCGTCCTCTATGTCAACTTCGACCGCGACGCGCTGTTCCTGTGGGTGTTTGCCCTGTTCGGGTTCACCTACCTCCTCTACACCTCGGACCTGCGGATCGCCGCGCTGTTCCCGGGCGTGGCTCGGGACGCCCCTTCGCTTCTGAACCCGCTGTTCTACGCGGTGACCGTCAGCGTCTACACGACGCTGAACTTCGCCCTGTGGCCGGACCTCTCGACGACCGAGACGATCGGCACCCACTCGGCCGTCGGCGTCGGCGTCGCGGGGTGGCTCGCGACGTTTCTCAGCACCGCGGTCGCGCTCTCTCTCCGCCACGCCGAGGTGGGCCTGCTCGCCCACCTCAACCTCGTCAACGCGCTCGCACTCCTGCTCCTGGTCGGCCTCGCGGCGAGCCTGTACGGCCGGCGGATGATCGCCGCCGCGCGGAGTGAGACGGCGTGACCCCCACCGAGATACTCCCCCTCCTGGTGGCCGTGTTGCTCGTCCTCTCGGCGAGCGGCGTCCAGCCCGACGCGATGACGGTGACCTTCGGCGGCGACCGGACCGTCACGGCCGTCGAGGACGTGCTCGTGGTCGGCGGCGGGACGGTGACGGTGCCCGCCGATACCGGAGTGACTGGCCGGCTGTTCGTCCTCGGTGGCGACCTCCGGATCGACGGATCGGTCGACGGGGCCGTGTGGCTGTTCGGCGGCAATCTCACGGTAACCGACGGCGCGACGATCACGGGCGAACTCCGGACGATAGCCGGCGACGCCGCCGTCGCGTCCGGCGCGCGGATCGGCCGGCGGACGGCGCTACCCGGGGTCCCGCGGCCACAGTCGCCGCTCGAGGCCGCACTGTCCCTGCTGGCCCAGGCGCTCGCGGTGGGCCTGTTCGGGGGGCTCGTGACCCGCCGGTGGCCGGGGCTGGTCGCCACCGTCGGCGACGCGATGACCGGCCACGCCGCCGTCAGCGGCGTGGTCGGGGGGCTCGCCGGTCTGACGTCGCTGGTCCTGTTGGTCTACATGGCGTTCACGCTCGTGCTCCTGCCGCTGAGCGTCCTCGGCCTGGCGGGCGCGTTCCTCACCGTCGTCTACAGCTACGTCGCCTTCGGCGCCCTGCTCGGGCGGTATCTCCCCGTCGACCGGCCGGCGCTCGCCGCGGGTGCCGGCACCGCCGTCTTCGTCGTCGCCGTCGACCTCGTGGGGCGGATCCCCCTGCTGGGCGTCCTCGTCCAGTTCGGCCTCGCCGCCGTCGGCTTCGGCGCCGTGCTGCTCACGTACTTCGGGCTCCAGCGGTTCGAACCGCCGGAGATACCGGGAGGCGCCCGATGATCGACCGCGCTCGGCTCCGCGAGTCGGTCGCGACGCTTCACATGGGCTGGCGACACGTCCTCTTTGCCAACTGGCCGGTCGACCCCGCCGTCGTCGCGCCCCACGTCCCGGACGCGCTGACTCTCGATACTCACGACGGGCGGGCCTGGCTCTCGGTCGTCCCGTTCACCAACGTCGACGTGCGCCCGACGTGGGTGCCGACGGGCTGGGGATTCCCGCTGCCGGAACTGAACCTCCGGACCTACGTGCGACACGCGGGCCGCCCCGGCGTCTACTTCTTCAGCCTCGACGCGCAGGGCGTCCTCGGGGTGGGAGGCGCGCGCCTGTTCCATCACCTGCCGTACTACTACGCTCGCATCGGCCTCGAGGAGAGCGGCGAGACCGTCCGCTTCGAGAGCCGCCGGCGCCACCCCGGCGCCCGCCCGGCCCGCTTCCGCGGGACCTACGCCCCCGAGGGCGAACGCTTCCGGGCCGCGTCAGACTCGCTCGCGTCCTTCCTCACCGACCGTGACCGCTACTTCACCGAGGCCCCGGACGGGTCGCTGCGCTACGCGCTGGTCCGTCACGAGCCCTGGCCGCTGTTCGACGCGTCCGTCACCATCGACGCGAACACGCTGTTCGCCGCCAACGGCTTCGACCGTCCCGAGACCGAACCGGTCTTCCTGTACAGCCCCCGCGTCGAGACGCGCGCCTCCCCGGGCAGGCGCGCGTGAGGCGTGCCTGCGCGACCGGCGGGGCGGAGCGCGCACGACGACCCCGGCCGCGAACGCCGACGCGCGTGCTCCGCAGTTTCGCCTCGGATCGTCGCCGCTTTCGAACGCCTTCCATCCCGACTGACCCCCCTGCTATCACGTCTCCCTGCGGCTATAAGCCCTCGCCGCGCGTCTCTGCGGGTATGGTCCAGAAAGTCACCATCTTCGAACCCCACTTCGACGGCGCGAGCTTCGGTCCCACCTTCGGCGAGAGCGAGACGACGGACGAGGCGGTCGACGAGGAGGCTGTCGTCGAGGCCGAGGCGGAGTCCGGCGGCTTCCCACTCGGTCGAGTCGTCCTGATGCTGGGCGTCTCCGCGGTCGCGACCGTAGTCGCCCGACGGCTCGCACGCCGGTTCGGCGGCGAGGCCTCCGAGGACGAGGACATCGACATCGCCGGCTTCGAGGAGTCCGAAGCCCCGATGACCCAGTAGGACGTCGGTTCCGGCAGTCTCGCAAAGCGCCTGTCCTCCGGATGGGACGCTCCGACGGGGAGACTGGAGGGCTTTTTGCCGTCCGGCGTCTCCGGGGGAACATGCGAACGCTCTCGTTCGACGGCCGGATGGGCGCCAGCGGCGACATGCTGCTGGGTGCCCTGCTCGACGCCGGTGCCGATCCGGCCGTCCTCGGCCCCGTCGAGGACGCGCTGGACGTGCGTTACGACGTCCGGGACGTGACCCGAAACGGTATCTCTGCTACCAGCGTCGCCGTCGTCCGGCCGGACGGCGGCGACCGCGACCAGGAGCACAGCGACGAAGCCGGTCACGATCACGGGCACGACCAGTCCGGCGACCGGGAACACGCCGGCGACCAGGAGCACGAACACGGCTATTCTCACGACGACCACTCGCACGACCACGACCACGACCACTCGCACGACCACGA
>JBDGUH010000003.1:38003-39404 GCA_042216055.1 Haloarculaceae archaeon | reverse complement strand
CACGACCACGATTGGGAACACGGCCACGCACACGACCACGACGACGCGGGCACACACGCGGAGGGGAGCGGCCCGCACCGCTCGTACGCGGCGGTGATCGAGGTGGTCGAGGGGATGGACCTGCCGGCGAGCGTCGAACGGGACGCGGTGGCGGTGTTCGAGGTGCTCGGCGAGGCCGAGGCCGCGGTCCACGGAGTCGACCTCGCGGAGATGCACTTCCACGAGGTCGGTGCGGACGACGCCATCGCGGACGTGGTCGGGACCTGTCTCCTGCTGGCGGACCTCGGCGTCGAGCGCGTGACGACGACGCCGCTCTCGGCCGGCGGCGGCGAGGTGGCGATGAGCCACGGCACCTACCCGGTGCCCGCGCCGGCCGTGGTCGAGATCGCCGAACGGGCCGACTGGGAACTGCGCGGCGGGCCCGTCGACGCCGAACTGCTCACCCCGACCGGCGCGGCCCTGCTGGCTCACTTCGCCGAGGGGGTCGACCGCCTCCCGGCGTCGAACGTCGCGGCGACGGGCTACGGCGCGGGCGGACACACGTTCCCGGAGCGCCCGAACGTCCTCCGCGCGGTCCTCGGCGACGGGGGCGGGGGGCTCGTCCGAGACGACGTGACGGTGCTCGAGACCAACCTCGACGACGCGACGCCGGAGGTGCTGGGCGATTTGCAGCGCTCGCTCGCGGACGCGGGCGCACGGGACGTGTCCGTCATCCCGGCGACGATGAAGAAAGCCCGCCCGGGCCACCTCGTGAAGGTGGTCTGCAAGCCCGCCGACGCCGAGCGGGTGGCGCGGCGACTGGCCGAGGAGACTGGTACGCTCGGCGTGCGCGAACACGGCGCGGGCCACCGCTGGATCGCCCGCCGCGAGTCAGTCACGGCGACGGTCCTGGTCGACGGCGAGCGCTACCCCGTCGGCGTCAAGGTCGCCAGTGACGACGCGGGCGAGGTCTTCGACGTGAGCGCCGAGTACGACGACGCGGCGACGGCGGCCGAGGCGACCGGACTCGCCGTCAGGGACCTCCAGCGCCGTGCCGAGGGCGCCGTCCGCGGGGGGCGGGCCGATCGTCTGGTCCACGTCCTCGAGGCCGAGCGCTGGGCCGAGGTCGACGAGGAGTACGCCCCGGCGTCGCTCGAGACCGAGGGATTCGTCCACTGCGCGACGCCCGCCCAGGTTCCGGCAGTCGCCCAGTACAACTACGCCGACGCCAAGGATCCCCGCCTGCTGGTGATCGACCCGGCGCGCGTCGAGGCCGAGATCAGGTACGAGGAGCAACCCGACGGCGGCGGGTACGCCCACGTGTACGGCCCGCTGAACGCCGACGCCGTCCTCGACGTGCTCGCGTTCCCCCGCGAGGACGGGCGGTACGTCCTGCCCGAGGAACTCCAGGCGTGATCGGCG
>JBDGUH010000003.1:0-37903 GCA_042216055.1 Haloarculaceae archaeon | reverse complement strand
CCCCCGCGAGGACGGGCGGTACGTCCTGCCCGAGGAACTCCAGGCGTGATCGGCGTGATCGGCGGCGGTCACCCGTCCGCGTCGCGGTCGTGACTGCCGTCCCCGTCCTCGCTGTCCGCGTTTACGTGACTGTTCTCCTCCTCGTCGCCGCTGTCCGCGTTTCCGTGGCTGTCCCCCCCTTCGTCGCCACGGTGCTCGGCCAGCGCCTCCTCGATGCTCAACTCCCCCGCGGCGACCCGGCGGGCCAGCGCCTCGTCGATAGCGCGGTTGGTGTCGCTCGTCTCGCGCGAGCGGTCCTTGATGCGCTGGAGTTCGCCCGCGGTCGGTTCCACGTCACGGCCCTCGATGCGCTCGCCCTCCATCAGCGCGATGTTGACGGCCGCGAGCACGTCGCCCATACCCCGGGCCCCGGTGCCGAGGTAGGGCGTGGTCCCCGTCTCGTCGACCAGTTCGACCGGCACGTCGAGTTCGTCGACGAGGCGCGCCCCGACGAGGCGGGCGCCGTCGCCGATGCGCACCAGCGGTTCCACCGCGTCCGCGACCTCCTCGCTGATCACCTCGGGCGCCTGCTCGGCGGGCACCTGGAAGGCCGCGACGACGGTCTGGCCCGAGAGCACCGCGATTCCCGGCCGGTCGCCGGGATCGACGCCGACGACCGTGCGCCCCGCCTCGCCGCGGAGCAGCGCGATCACCTCGTCGACCGCGCGCCGCGGGTCCGCGGGGTCGGCCCGCACCACCGGCACGTCCGCGGGCGTCAGCGTCTCGCCCTCGGCGGTCACGACCACGCTCGTCTCCGGCGGGAGGTCGTCTCCCGGTTCGACCGTGGTGAACGCGACGCCGCGGTCCCGCAACTCCGCGAGCACCCCGTGATAGACCTCGAAATCGGCGGTGGCGACGACGATCACGCCCGGGGTTGGCGCGGGGCCCACTTACCACCTGCGCCCCGGGACATCTCCAGTCGAAACCCCCATCGGTTTCCGGTGCGTAACACGATCATGTCCGTCGATTCGCCCCGCCCCGGTTCCACTTTCACTGCGGTTTGCTTGCCCTTATGACGCCACCAGCCCATGATGTGGGCCGTACACGCGCGTACTGGGCCAGTGGCAGCCAGCACCGTATCAGTCGCAACTCTGACACAGTGTCTCGCCACGGAAACACCCGCTACCGAAGGGTTATTGAGCCACCCATCACAACAGGAGTGCCGTCACAAATGATAGGAATTCGACCAGCCGTCGAGAGGGGTATCGGCCGGCAGACGCCCGCTGTCGGCACAGGAGGGGCGCGATGAGCGACGCGGAGCTCGGTGCAGACGAGATCGAGTTGCCGATCAAGCGGACGACCGGCGACACGCTCGCGGAGCGACTCACGGGGAACGCCTACCACAACATTCTCCCCGCGCGATACCTCCGCAAGGACGCCGACGGGGACCTGATCGAGGACCAGGAGGACCTCTTCGTTCGAGTCGCCAGGAACATCGCGCTGGCCGAGGCCGTCTTCGCGGCCGAACAGCGCGGCGAGGCCATCACGGTCACGCCCGACCAGTTGAAGCCCGACCACCCGCGGCGCGACGAACTGGCCGAGGAGGTCTTCGGGAAGGGCACCACGGCCGAAGACGACGCCGAGACGACGCTCGACCAGTACAACGTCAACAAGTTCGCCTACGAGACGGTCGTCCCGGAGCTTCCCGACGAGATCAGGACCCACGTCGAGGAGACGGCCGACGAGTTCCGGACGCTGATGGAGGACCTCTCTTTCATGCCGAACTCGCCGACGCTGATGAACGCCGGCGACGAACTTCAGCAGCTCTCTGCGTGTTTCGTCGACAGTCCCGAGGACGACATCGACGACATCCACCAGACCGCCAAGGAGGCGGCGCAGGTCTTCCAGAGCGGTGGCGGAATGGGCTATGCGTTCTGGCGACTCCGGCCGTACGGAGACGCCGTCGGTTCGACCGGCGGCATCGCTAGCGGACCTATCACATTCATGCGGACGTTTGATCAGATGTGTGAAACTATCGCCCAGGGTGGCGCCCGCCGCGGCGCGCAGATGGGCGTCATGCGCGTCTCGCACCCGGACGTCATCCAGTTCATCCACGCCAAGAACAAGGACGTCTCGCTGGCGAACACGCTGCGGCTGAACGACCCGGACGACTTCACGCACAACTCCTTCGCCGACGCGCTCGAGGAGGCCCGCGAGCTCATCGACGACGACGGCAAGGTCCCCAAACACCTCCGCAACGCCGTCGAGGGCCACCTCTCCAACTTCAACATCTCCGTCGGCATCACCGACGACTTCATGGAGGCGGTCAAGGCCGACGAGGAGTTCACCTTCACCAACCCGCGGACCGGCGAGCCCCACGTGGCGACCGCGGAGACCGAGGAGCTCTACGAGATGTTCGGCCTCGGCGAGCACGTCGAGGTCGGCGAGGTCCTCTCGGTGCCCGCCACCGAGCTCTGGGAGCACATCGTCGAGGGCGCCCACGAGAACGGCGAACCGGGCGTCATCTACCTCGAACGGGTGAACAAGGAACACTCCTTCGACGTGGACGAACATCCAGATCATCGCATCTTAGCTACAAATCCATGCGGCGAGCAGCCGTTGGAGGAGTACGAAGCCTGTAATCTGGGACACATCAATCTCTCGACGCTCGCGGCGACGAACGCGCCGGACTGGCGCGTCTGGTCGGAGGCACACGCCGACGAGTACGACTCCCTGGAGGACGCCGTCGACGCCTTCCTCGAGGAGGCCATCGACTTCGCGGAGTTCGACCACCGCATCGAGATGGGCACCCGGTTCCTCGAGAACGTGGTCACGATGTCTGACTTCCCGGTGCCGAAGATCGAACGGAAGGTCCGCGAGATGCGCAAGATCGGTCTGGGCGTCATGGGGCTGGCGCAGCTCTACATCCAGCTGGGGATGAAGTACGGCGACGACGTCTCCAACGAGGTCGCCCGCCAGCTGATGCGCCACATCAACCACGAGTCCAAGTGGGCGAGCTACGAACTCGCCACCGAGCGGGGCGCGTTCGACGAGTGGGACAACTCCAAGTTCGCGAACCCGACCGAGTACCCCGAGTGGTTCGAGAAGCAGACCGGCCTCGACGCCGACGAGTGGGCCGACGGCTTCCCGACGCGCAACCACAACACGACGACCATCGCGCCCACCGGTACCACTTCGATGGTCGGCAACACCACGGGCGGCTGCGAGCCCATCTACAACGTCGCCTACTACAAGAACGTCTCCGACGACGTGCAGGGCGACGAGATGCTCGTCGAGTTCGACGACTACTTCCTGCGCGTGCTGGAGGAGAACGACATCGACGTCGACGCGGTCAAAGAGGAGGCCCAGGAGCAGATGGCGAACAACGCCTTTGACGGCGTGACCGGTCTCTCGACGGTCCCGGACGCCGTCGGCGAGCTGTTCGTCACCACGGGCGACCTCTCCGCGAAAGCGCACGCGGGCGTGCAGGTCGCCTGCCAGGAGGGCGTCGACTCGGCTATCTCGAAGACCGTCAACGCGCCCAACGACTCCACCGTCGAGGACGCCAAGGAGGTCTTCGAGTACATCTACGAGCACGGCGGGAAGGGCGTCACCTACTACCGCGACGGCACCCGCTCGAAGCAGGTGCTCACCACGCGGGCCAAGAACGCCGAGTTCGCCGACATGGACGCCGAGGAGGCCGCCGAGGCGATCGTCGACCAGATCGAGGAGATCTTCGGCGGGCTGGAGGCGTTCCTCGACAACGAGGACGTCCGCGAGCGCCTCACCGGGGACGTCGCGGACCTGCTGGCCGGGGACACCGCCCGCAAGTACGCCGAGAAGAAGCCCCGGCCCGACCAGCTCCACGGCGTCACCCAGCGCATCGAGACGGGCTACGGCAAGCTCTACGTGACCATCAACGAGGACCCCCAGACCGGCGAGCCGTTCGAGCTGTTCGCCAACACGGGTCACTCCGGCGGGTTCACCAACTCCTTCACGGACGCGCTGGCAAAGACCATCTCCGTGGCGCTGCGCTCGGGGGTCGACCCCGACGAGATCGTCGACAAGCTCCAGGGCATCCGCTCGCCGAAGGTCGCCTGGGACAAGGGCGAGCAGATCAACTCCATCCCGGACGCCTTCGGGACCGCCCTGCGGCGCTACCTCGACGACGAGATCGACAAGGCCTACCCCGACCAGGCGACGCTCGACGAGACCGCCGAGGGCTCGACCGACGGGACGGCCGACCGATCGACGCACGAGACGGCCGACGAACAGGGCGCCTCCGCGCCCGAGACCGACGGCGGCCCGGCAGGCGCCGTCGCCGAGGTCGAGAGCGAGGCAGAGACCACCGTCGACGACCAGCAGGCGCTGATCGACGCCGGCGAGAACCCCGAGTGTCCCGAGTGCGGGTCGCTGTCGCTGTACTACTCGGAGGGGTGCAAGACCTGCGAGTCGTGTGGCTGGTCCGAGTGTTGAACTAGGCCGCCGACATCGCGGAAGCGATCTTCTCCCCCGTCTCCAGCCCGTTCCGGAGCGCCGCGTGCAGGCGCGCCTCGCCGGCCACCCAGTCGCCGAGCAGGTAGAGCTCCCGGTCGCGGGCCGCGTCCACGAGGCCGCCCGGCATCGCGCTCTCGGGGTGGGCGTAGCGCCACGCCTGGTGGTCGGTCCAGTCCGGGTCCGCCAGGCGTTCGTCGCCGAGGACGTCGGCGGTCAGCGCGGCCAGGCGCGCGACGTTTTCGGCGGGCGAGTCTTCGAGGAGGGCCCGCGACCACTCCGCCCCTGCCTGGACGACGAGCAGGCTCTCGCCGTCGGGGACGTGGCCGCGCTTGCACTCCTCGCGGGCGACCCAGCCCACGGCGTGGTCCTTCCCGGGGTTGACCAGCGCGTAGTAGGGCCGGTCGAGGCCGAACGGATAGTGGAGGACGGCCGTCCAGATGGGCCGGAACGGGATCTCGCGGGCGGCCGCGACCAGTTCGTCGCGGAGCGGCGCGTCCCAGTCGGCGTCCCCGAGGAGGGCGGCGGTCTGGGGCGCCGGCGGGTTGAGACAGAGCGCGTCGAACGGCCCCCACGACGTCCCACCGGCGTCGCGGACGCGCCAGCGCTCGCCGCTTCGCTCGACGTGCTCGACGCGCGTCTCGCGGTGGACCGTCGCGTCGGTGCGCCCGAACAGGCGCTTGGCGATCTGTGTCAGTCCGCGCTCGTAGCTCCACTTGTGCTCGTCGGCGTCCCGGCCCGGAGAGACCCGACCGTCGGCGTCGAACGTGTAGATCGGGTCGGTCACGTCCACGAGGCCGTCCGTCGAGAGCGTCCCGGTCAGCAGGTCGGTCACGCGCTCGTCGTCGGCTTTCACGTAGTTGGCGCCGTAGTCGTAGGTCAGGTCCCCGCGGCGGCGGGTGGCCGCGCGACCGCAGACGCCGCGGGACTTCTCGAGCACGACCAGTTCGGCGTCGGGGGCTGCCCCGTCGAGTGCGAACGCGGCGGCCGCCGTCGCCGCGCCCGCGCCGACGAATCCGATCCGTGACATCGTCCGGGGGTTCGGGCGGCAGCGACTAAAGGGCCGTACCGAACGGCGTCAGAGCGCCCACCTCGGACGGATCGTTGCGAGTCACGGTTCCACGCAGTCGTGCGGTCGAATCGGGACGGCGTCACGCGACACGTCGTCGTTCGGCGTCGACGACGGGAAACCTCTTGGCGCCGGGCGACCAGGGACCGGTATGCGCGCCGTCGTCCTCGAGGAGTACGGAGAGCCGCTCGCGGTCAGGGACGTCCCGGCGCCGTCGGCCGGTCCCGACGGCGCGGTCGTCGAGACGGAGGCGTGTGGCATCTGCCGGAGCGACTGGCACGCCTGGCAGGGCCACGGCGACTGGGTCGGCGACAGGGTGCCGACGGGGCAGATTCTCGGCCACGAACCGGTGGGGCGAGTCGTCGAGGTGGGCGAGGAGGTGTCGACCCTCGCGGTCGGCGACCGGGTGGTGGTCCCGTTCAACCTCGCCGACGGGACCTGCCCGGCCTGCCGTGCCGGCCGGACCAATTACTGTGAGGGCGCCACGGCGCTTGGCTTCGGTGCGGACGCGCCGGGCGCGTTCGCCGAGCGGTTCCACGTCCCGGGGGCCGACCGCAACGCGGTGTCGCTCCCGGACGGCGCCTCGCCCGTCGCGGCCGCGGCGCTTGGCTGTCGGTTCGTCACGGCGTTCGAGGCGCTCGACGAGGTTGCGGACGTGAGCGGGGGCGACCGCGTCGCGGTGGTCGGCTGTGGCGGGGTCGGCCTCTCGGCGGTCCAGGTCGCGACGGCGCTTGGCGGGTCGGCCGTCGCCGTCGACGTGCGGGACGCCCCGCTCGAACTGGCGGCCGACTGCGGCGCCGCCGCGACGGTGAACGCGAGCGCGGTCGAGGACGCCGCGGCCCGGATCCGCGAGCGGGTCGGCCCGGCGGACGTGTCGATGGACGCGTTCGGCGCGACGGAGACGTTCCGCACGGCGATCCGATCGCTCGGGAGCGGTGGCACCCACGTCCAGGTGGGACTGACCGGCGACGAGGAGCGCGGCGAGATCCCCGTGCCCATGGACGCCGTGGTGCAGGACGGGCTCTCGATCCGTGGCTCGCGCGGGATGCCGCCCCGACGGTACGACGCGCTGTTCGAGTTGCTCGCCGCCGACCGCATCGATCCCGGGGCACTCGTGACCGACACGGTGGCCCTCGACGCCGTTCCGGATCGTCTCGCGGCGATGGACGACCTCGAGACGGTCGGTATCGAGGTCGTCACCGAGTTCGCGTGACGCCCCTCGACAGCGACCACACGCCGCGGCGGAGTCGCCTCACCCAGGCAGAGTCGCCTCACCCAGGCAGCAGGACGTTGATCGCGGCCACGACCAGCCCCGCGAGTCCCATGCGCGCGCCGGCGACGAACCAGCGTTGTCGGGAGAGTCGCCCCAGGTACGCGCCGAAGGCAAAGAGGACGCCGACGCCGACGAGCACGCCGGCGACGGTGGCCTCGAACAGCGAGAGCGTGGTCCCCTCGAGGAGGAAGGGCACCAGCGGGAGGAGGATCCCCACGACGGGGCCGAGGCCGCTCATGACGGCGTTGATCTTGCGGGCGCCGGCCTTCTCGCGTTGGATCCGCGTGTCGTCGAGGTCGGTGAGCATGGCTCGCTCGAGGCGGTGGATCTCGATGCGCTTCTCGGCGCGTTCGATCTCCCAGACGCTCCAGACCCCCGAGGTCGCGAGGCCGACGGCGGCACCCAGGCCGATCTTCACGACGGTCGCGCCGTCGGGCACGCCCGAGAGGTACGCGCCGACGATCACGCCGATGCTGGTCAGCGTCCCGTCGAATCCATTCGAGATGAAGTACCGCCGCGAGACGGACCTGACCTCCTCCTTGGCGAGCAGGTTCCGGACGCGGTCGAGAGCGGTCATCTGTCCTGTGGGGTGGGGCTGTCCTCGATCAGCACCTCCCCGCAGGCCACCTGGTCGATCGAGTGGATCGACCCGCCCTGGCTCTCGACGGCGTCGTCGACCGCGTCCGTGACGACGGCGTCGCCCTCGACGGTCAGTTTGACGTTCTGGACCTCCTCGTCGACCTCCATCAGGAGCGCGTTGACGCCGTCGACGCCCGCACACTCGGCGACGCCCTCGGCGAGCGCCAGCATGTCCGGTTCGTGGGGCTTCAGCACGTCGAGCACGTACCGCTTCACTTCGGGCATGTGAGACGATAGGACCAGGACCGGCTTAGGCCTGGGGCCGTACATTCGGGGGGTCACGGTAGACTTGCGGCCGTACATTCAGGGGGCCCGGGGTGGTAGTTCCGGGGGTGGCGAGACACGACAGCCCCGTCGAGTCCGTCCTGACGGATCTCGACACGGACCGCGAGGGGCTCCCGGCGTCGGTGGCCGACGAGCGCCGCCGGCGACACGGCGAGAACGAGATCACGGGCGACGGCGGCGAGACCGCGCTCGGACTCCTCCTGGCCCAGTTCGAGAGCGCCCTCATCTGGGTGCTGATCGCGGCGGCAGTCCTCTCCGCGTGGGCGGGTCACGTCGTCGACGCGGTCCTCATCGCGATCATCGTCGTCCTGAACGGCGTGTTCGGCTTCGTCCAGGACTACCGGGCCGAGCGGAGCCTCGAGAGCCTGCGCGAGATGAGTGCGCCGACCGCGAACGTGCGGCGGGCCGGCGAGACGAGCGAAGTGCCCGCGACCGCCCTCGTCCCCGGCGACGTGATCGAACTCTCGTCGGGGGACGTGGTGCCCGCCGACGGGCGCGTGATCGAGGCCGAGGGACTCGCCGTCGACGAGGCGTCTCTGACCGGCGAAAGCCAGCCCGTCGAGAAGTCCGTCGACCCGGCGCCGGCCGACGCCCCCCTCGCCGAGCGCACCGCGATGGTGTACAAGGGGACGAACGTCACCAGCGGGAGCGGGGTCGCCGTCGTGACGGCGACCGGGATGGAGACGGAGATGGGAGCCATCGCGGATCGGCTCGCGACGACGACCGAGACGCGGACGCCGCTCCAGGGCGAACTCGACACGCTCGGCCGACGTCTGGGCCTCGGCGTGCTCGTCCTCGCAGGGGTCGTGGCCCCGGTGCTGGTCGTCAGGGGCGCGGACCTCGTGAGCGCGGCCCTCACGGCGGTGTCGCTCGCGGTGGCGGCCATCCCCGAGGGATTACCGGCCGTCGTGACGCTGACGCTGGCGCTCGGGGTGCGGACGATGGCCAACCGGGACGCGCTCGTCCGCCGGCTCCCGGCCGTCGAGGCGCTCGGCTCGGTCGACGTGATCTGTACCGACAAGACCGGCACGCTCACCGAGGGACAGATGCACGCGAGCAGGGCCTGGGTGGCTTCCGGGACGGTCGACCTGGACGCCGAGGCCGACCCGGAACTCACGCCGCCGCTCGAACGCCTGCTCGCCGTGGGCGCGCTCTGCAACGACGCCACGGCAGAGGCGGGCGACCCGACCGAGCGGGCGCTGTTTCGCGCCGCGGAGGACTGCGGGATCGACGTGGCGACGCTCCGGGAGGAAAACCCCCGGACCGACGAGGTGCCCTTCGCCGCCGAGCGCAAGTGGATGGGGACGGTCCACGGTGACGTGGGCTACGTGAAGGGCGCTCCGGCGGTCCTTCTCGAGGAGTCGAGCCACCTGCTGACTGCGGACGGTCGAGTCGAACTCACCAGCGAGCGGCGGGCGGAGATCGAGGACCACATCGACGCGTTCGCGGACGACGCGCTCCGCGTGCTCGGGTTCGCCGTCGACGAGGACGGCTCGCTCCGTGACGGGGAGACCGACGCCCTCGATTCCGGGCTGACGTTCGTGGGGATCCTGGGCATGATCGACCCGCCACGCTCTGAAGTCGCCGACGCCATCCGGCGGACCGAGCGTGCCGGCATCGCGGTCAAGATGATCACCGGTGACAACGTCCGGACGGCGGCCGCCATCGCGTCGGACCTGGGCATCGAGGGGGACGTGACCGCGGGGCGCGACATCGAGTCGATGGACGACGAGGAACTGCGGGACCGCGTCGAGACCTCGAACGTGTTCGCGCGCGCGACGCCCGAGCACAAGGTCCGGATCCTCGAGGCCCTCCAGTCCAACGATCACGTCGTCGCGATGACGGGCGACGGCGTCAACGACGCGCCGGCGCTCAAGCGGGCCGACGTCGGCGTCGCGATGGGGGTTCGCGGGACGGACGTCGCCACGCAGGCGAGCGACCTCGTCCTGCTGGACGACAACTACGCGACGATCACGCGGGCCGTGGAACTCGGGCGGGCGATCTTCGACAACGTCTGGAAGTTCGTCGCCTACCTCCTCAGTGCGAACGTCGCCGAGGTCGCCATCGTCTTCCTGGCGTCGCTGTGGGGGTATCTGATTCTCCCGGCCGTGCAACTCCTGTGGATCAACCTCCTCACTGACGGCCTCCCGGCGCTCGCGCTGGGGGCCGACCCCCAGGGCGGGGACGTGATGGAGCGCCCGCCGCGCGCGGCCGACCGCGGGATCGTCGGGCGCGAGATGCTGACCCTGGTCGGTGGCACCGGCACCGTGACGACCGCGGTCATGCTCGGCGTGACGTGGCTCGTGCTCGCGGGGGCCGCGGCGAGAACCCCCTACGCGATGACGATGGTGTTCACGGGCTTCGTGTTACTGGAGTTCGTGAAGCTCTACGTCATCCGGTGGGTGCGCGAGACCCCGACGCTCACGAACCGGTGGCTCGCCCTCGCGGTGGCGGGCTCGCTCGCGCTCCAGCTCGCGGTCGTCTACTCGCCGCTGGGGGCGTACTTCGGCACCGTCCCGCTAGGCCTGGCAGACTGGGGACTGCTGGCCGGGGCCGTCGCCGTCTGCCTGCCCGCCTACCTCGCAGTGGGCGCGCTCGCCCGGCGGCTGAGTGACACAAACGAGACGGCGGTGAGCTAGCGGTGTAAGTGCCTCGTGAATGGATCCCGCTACTCCTGCCGTCCTCTTCGGATTCAACAGAGCAGAAGACACCAAACGCGGTCGTATGTACGGGATTACAGATCGAGGGGAGGACGTCTGGGAGTACCTGCTAGAGCACAACATGGTCGATACAACGTCGTGACGCTCTCACCGCGGCAGCGTCATCGCGACGGTCGTCCCCTCGCCGTCGGTCACGTCGAGGTCGAGGCGGCCGTCGTGGCGGTCGACCACCCAGCGGACGAGCCACAGACCGAGCCCCTCCATGTGCTGGAGCTGCGTGACCTCGCGGTCGCCGGTGACGATCTCCCACTCGGACGCCGGGAGGCCGGGGCCGTCGTCGTGGACGGCGACGGTGACGCCGTCGCTTGCCTCCCGGAACGAGACGCGGATGTCGGTCCCGGGCGGGGTGTGCTCGACGGCGTTCTCGACGAGTTCCTCGACGGCGACCAGCAGGTACTCGCTGTGGCGGACCGTTCCCGAGGCGTCGACCGAGACCGACCCCGCCGCGCCCGCGACGCTGTCGACCACGGACGCGACGCCGTCGGCGACGTCGCCGACGGGCGTCGAAGCGGGCGCGTCGTCGTCCATCGAGAGCACCCGCTGGATGGTCTGGGCGGTGTCGCTGGCCTCGGCAAGGGACCTGCTGGCCGCGAGGATACGGTCGGCCCGCTCGGCGAGGGCATCGTCGTCGGCGTCGTCGCGGATCGCCTCTGCCCAGCCCGAGATGACGGTCGTCTTGTTGCGGAGGTTGTGTCTGAGGAGCCGGTGGACGACCGCGAGGTGGGTCTCGCGCTCTTTCACGTCGGTCACGTCCGCGAGGATGACGAACGCCCGGGGGCCGTCGTCGGACTCGTAGGGGACCGTCCGCAGGAGGTAGTGGTCCGCGCTGCCCACGGGGCCGACGGTCACCTCCTCCTCGATCGTCGCGCCGGACTCGGTCGCCGGTTCGAGCGCGCCGGCGACCGACTCGGGGAGGCGCTCGAACGCCGCCGCGAGCGGACGGCCGGCCCAGGATTTCCCGCAGGGCTCACAGAGGCCCGCGAACGCCTGGTTCACGCTCCGGATCGTCGCCTCGCCGGCGTCGTACTCGATGTCGGCGACGGGATCCGACAGCGTCTCGAACAGCTCCGTGAAGCGGGTCCGCTGGCGCGAGGCCTCCCGCTGGGCGCTCTTGAGTTCGGAGAGGTCCTGCACCGTACAGACGACGCCGCCCCCGTCCCGTATGGGCGAGGCGACGATGCGGGCCGGCGCGGCCGTCCCCCCGGTGGTCGCGAGCGGCGTCTCGAACTCCGTCGTGCCGTCGAGTTCGCCGGTGATCGTGTCCGCGGCCGCCCCGTTGTCGAGCAGGTCCGCGACCGGCCGGCCGACGAGGTCGGCCCGCTCGTAGCCCAGAAAGCGGGCGAACTGGCCCGTCACCAGCGTCAGCGTCCCCGACGCGTCGGCGGTGAACAGCATGTCCTCGGCGGCCTCGAGTACCGCCTCGGACCGACGGAGGTCCTCCTCACGCTCGACGCGGTCGAAGACGGACGCGGCCGTCCGGCCCAGCAACCGGAGGAACTGGCGTTCGTCGTCGGTGAACGTCCCACGGGCGACCCGTCCGACCGAGAGGGTCCGTCGCGCCCCGACGGGCAGGTACGCGGCCACTGACGGCGCGTCGGCTCGCACGTGAGCGAGGTCGCTATCGACGACGAGGCGGTCCTGGGTGAACGCCGTGCCGACGGGCCCCTCGTCGGGCCGGTAGTCCGGGCGCTCGTCCAGCACCGCCTCGGCGGAATCGGAGGCGGCGACCGGTACGAGGCGGTCGCGGTCGGGGTCGTACTCCCGGAGGACGGCCATCTCAACGTCGAGGACGCGTTCCGCCGCCTCCACGAGCAGCGTCGCCACCTCGTCCGTGGTCGTCGCGTCGAGCATCTCCCGCGAGGCCTCGAGCAGGCCGCCGAGGATGTCCTGCCGGCGGCGCTGGCGGCTCACGTCCCGCAGCGTCCCGATCGTCCCGGTGAAGGTGCGTTCGCCCGCCGGCGGTCGGAGCGTCATCCGGTCCGTACACGGGACCCGCTCCCCGTCGGCCCGGATCAGTTCCACGTCGAGTTTCGCGATGTCGATGCCGTCCGCGCCGGCGCGGCGCTTCTCGAGCAGGTCGCCGAGCGCCCGCTCGGCCCGGGCGACGGTCCGGTCGTCCTTGATCCTGTGGACCGACGCGCCCAGCAGGTCCGTTCGATCGTACCCTGTCAGCTCACAGAGGGCGTCGTTGACGAAGGTGAACCGCCCCTCGGAGTCGAGAACGTAGACGGCGTCGCCGACTGTCTCGACGAGTTCCTCGTAGAGATCCGTGCCGGTCGCGGCGGGGCGGTCTCCCGGCTCACCCGCCGTCGCTTCGTCCGAACGCGGGTCGCCGCTGCCGAGCGTCCGGTCGAGTTTGCGCCCCAGGAGCCGCGGGTCGTCGTCGGGCCCCCACGCGAACACGTCGACGGCGCCGCCGTCGTAGGCGGCCGCCGCCGCCGCGTCGCTGGTCGTCACCCAGACGGTCGGTTCCGGCCGATCGCGTACACGGGGCGCGGCGCCGGGGCGGTCGCTGAACACCACGAGCCCGTCTACCGGCGTCGCGGGCGTTCCCTCGCCCAGGCGTCGCCACTCCGCGACCTCGAGAGCGAGATGTGCCTCCAGTCGGTCCCGGGCCGCCTCGTCCGGGGCGACGGCCGCGTCGTACCAGACGGCGACCGACCCGGGTTCGCGGGACGAGGCTCGTTCCTGCACGGTCATATCACGCCACAAAGGACCGCCCCCTCTCAATCCTGTCGGCTCGTTTCAGCCGCTGATACTCCGGCGTCGCTCCGTCGATGCGGACTCGCCCGACTGTGCTCAGCGTGAGTGTGGACGCTTTCGGCGGGAGACGGCGGCCTCGGCGGGAGACGGATGCATCCGACCGCGGGCGGAAATCGACCGCCGGAATCGCCAGAAGTGAGGAAAATATTACATCATCTGCGGCCGACCAAACGACGCGACGTACCGGGATGTGACTCGAAGTCTCACAAAGATGTTTATCTGTGGGGAAACTACCAGTCGCTATACCTGTCCGGGGGACGGGCGGCCGTCCGACCGAACGGGCGGATACCATGAGTCAGGATCCGAGTGACGGACGGCGGCGTGCGATCGCGACGCTCGGAGACCTCGGATTGAGTACGTACGCCGCCCGAGTGCTCGTCGCTCTGGTCGTCATCGAGGAGGGGACGGCGGCGGAGATCAGCGAGGCGTCCGAGGTGCCCCGGGCCAGGGTGTACGACGCGGCGGAGGAACTCCGCGGACGGGGGCTGGTCGTCGTCGCCGGGTCCGACCCTCGACAGTTCGAGGGCGTTCCGCCCGACACGATCGAGGAGCGACTTCGGCGCGAGTACGAGCGACGGATCGACGACCTCGCGGTGGCGCTGTCAGCGATCGACGAAGACGAGTGACGGTGGCGGGGGAACCATCAGCTAGCTGCCCGGCAATCCAGCCGACCCCACGTTGAAGTCCCGCGGGACCCAGGGGGAGGCATGGCCGAACAGTCCGTCCTCGCGGCGAGCGCGTGGACCCGGCGGGGGCTCGACGCCCTCTCGGCGACCGTTCCGACGGCGGACGACCGCGAGTCGGTCGCCGTGCGGGCGCCGGCCACGGGAGAACAGATCGGCGCCGTGCCCGCGTGTCGCCCTCCGGACGTCGCGGCGGCCGTCGAACGAGCCCGCGACACTGGCGAGGCGTGGTGCGACCGGTCGGTCGACGAGCGGGCGGCTGTCCTTCGCCGCTTCGGGCGTGCCGTTCTCGAGGACCGGGAGCGGCTCCTCGATCTCCTGCAACTCGAGACGGGCAAGGCACGCCGCGACGCGCTCGAGGAGGTGCTCGACGTGGCGACGACGGCGTCCTACTATGCCGCGGCGGGCCCCGACGTCCTGGCAGACGAGACCCGCCGGGGCGCCGTCCCCGGCGCGACGACGGCCCGCGTGCGCCACGAACCCGTCGGGACCGTCGGTGCTATCTCTCCGTGGAACTACCCCCTCACGCTGTCGGTCTCGGACGCCCTGCCGGCCCTGCTGGCTGGCTGTCCCGTCATCTGCAAGCCGGACGCGAAGACGCCGTTCGTCGCGCTCGCGCTCGCGGAATACCTCCGTGAGGCCGGTCTGCCCGCCGACGCCTTCCGGGTGGTCACCGGCGAGGGTGGAATCGTCGGTCCGGCGCTCGTCGAGTCCGTCGACTACGTCGCCTTCACTGGCAGCACGGAGACGGGGCGGGACGTCGCAGCGCGCGCGGGCCGACATCTCGTCGACTGCTCGCTCGAACTCGGGGGGCTGAATCCGATGCTCGTCCTCCGGGGCGCCGACGTCGAGACGGCGGCCCGCGGCGCGGTTCGGGCGTGCTTCTCGAACGCCGGGCAGCTCTGTCTCTCGGTCGAGCGGATCTACGTCCACGAGGACCGCTACGAGGCGTTCCTCGACGCCTTCGTGGGCGCGACGCGGGACCTGTCACTCGGGACCGGTCTCGACTACGGGGCCGACGTGGGATCACTGATCGGTGCCGACCAGCGAGCGCGCGTCGAGTCCCATCTCGCGGACGCCGTCGAGCGGGGCGCCTCGGTGCTGACCGGCGGCCGGCACCGGGCGGACGTGGCGCCCCACGCGTTCGAGCCGACGGTCCTGACCGACCTGCCCGCCGGCGCCACGGCTGCCGACGAGGAGACGTTCGGCCCCGTCGTGGCCGTCCACCGGGTGGCCGACGCCGACGCCGCCGTCGCGGCGGCAAACGACAGCGAGTACGGCCTCCACGCGAGCGTCTGGGCGGGCGATCGCGAGCGGGGCCGCGCGGTCGCCCGGGGGGTCGACTGTGGCACCGTCTGTGTCAACGACGCCTACGTGGCGGCGTGGTCCGCTCTCGACGCGCCGATGGGCGGGACCGGCAACTCCGGGATCGGTCGCCGTCACGGGCCCGAGGGACTGCGTCGCTATCTCGATCCGCGGACGGTCGCCGTCTCGCGGGTGGGGCCGCTCGACGCGCCCCGCTGGCTGCCCGACGGCCTGTTCCGCCGGGGCGCCGTCGGCGCGGCGCGCCTCCAGCAGGCGCTCGACCGGTGGTTCCGATGAGCGGCGTCCTGGTGACGGGCTTTCCGGGCTTTCTGGGCTCCGCGCTCGTCGAGCGCCTGCTCGCCCGCGGGGACGGGCCCGTCGCCTGTCTGATTCAGCCCTCCTACCGATCGCTCGCGGAGCGACGCGCCCGCGAGGTGACCGCGGCCGCCGGTCGCGGATCCGACGCCGTCTCGCTCCACGAGGGCGACGTGACCGAACCCGATCTCGGCCTGGGGGACCGCGCGGCGCTGCTCGACGTGGGCTCGGTGTATCACCTCGCGGCCGTCTACGATCTGGGAGTCGATCGCGCGCTCGCGGAGGCGGTCAACGTCCGGGGCACCGAGCACGTCCTCGAGTTCGCGGCGGACGTCGGCGTCGACCGGTTTCACTACGTCAGCACCTGCTACGTCAGCGGCCGGTACGACGGGGTGTTCACCGGTGAACACCTCGAGGAAGGCCAGTCGTTCAACAACCACTACGAGGCCACCAAGTACCGCGCCGAGGTGGCCGTCCGGGACGCGATGGCCGAGGGGCTCCCGGCCACCATCTACCGCCCGGCCATCGCCGTCGGCGACAGCGAGACGGGCGAGACCGAGAAGTACGACGGCGTCTACTACCTGATACGGCTGCTCCTCGCCCAGCGGCCGTCGCTGTCGCTCTCCGTCCGGCTTCCCGGGTCGGTCGGGGCCGAACTCAACGTCGTGCCGCGGGACGTCGTGGTCGACGCCATCGACGCCCTGAGCGCCCGCCAGGACACCGCCGGCGAGGTGTATCAGCTCTGTGACCCCGCGCCGCTCACCGTGCCGGCGTTCGCGCGGGCCGTCGGCCGCGCCGCCGGGCATCGGGTCGTGAGCGTCCCGACGGTCAAGCCGGTCGCACGTCGCCTGTTCGCGGCGCTACACGACCGCGGGTGGGCCGTGGAACCGGCGACGGTGGACTACCTCGATCACCCGACGCGGTACGCCTGCCCGAACACCCGTCGCGCGCTCGCGGGGACCGACGTCGGCTGTCCGCCGTTCGAGTCCTACGCGGATCGGCTGGTCGAGTACGTGCGCGAGCACCCCGACGTGAGCGACGAGCCGATGGTGTAGTCGGGGCCCGACAGACGATGCGGGCCGTCGCGCCGGCCCCCGCGAAGTCGTTCGACCGCGAATCGGCACGCCGATCAGTTCCAGTAGTCGGGTTCGTTGCCGGGTCGCCACTTCACCGAGCAGCCGCGGGAGGGCTTTTCGGCGGCCGTGACGGACTCGCCGGCGAGCACCTGCTCGACGTAGCCTTTCATCTCCCGCACCGTCGGTTCGTCCTCGGGGTTGGTCGCGTCGTCGAGACGGCCGTGGTACTCGAGCCGGAACGTGCCGTCCTCGTTGGCAAAGAGGAACGGGTCGGGCGTACACCGCGCCCCGTAGGCCGCGGCGACCGACTGGTCCTCGTCGCGGAGGTAGGCGGTGTACCGAACGGTGCCGTCCTCGACGACTTCGCACATTCGCTCGAACGAGTCGTCGGGGTACTCCTCCTCGTCGTTGGGGTTGATTCCGACGACGGCGAGGTCGCCGAACTCGGCCGCGAGCGCGTTGAGTTCGTCGATCTTGGCCTTCGCGTACGGGCAGTGGTTGCACGTGATCGCCACGAGCAACGCGTCGTAGTCCGCGAAGTCCTCGAGCGTGTAGGTCTTCCCGTCGACCCCCGGGAGTTCGAATCCCGGGGCCTCGTCGCCGCGCTGGAGTACGTCGGACTCGGTTTCGAGTGCCATACCGGTGCCATGGTCGCCACGAACAAAGGGCTTGAGGCGGCGGCAGCGAATGGACTCTGAACGTCATTCGAGCGACCGTGACTGTGTCTCACCAATCCGTCTCAATCACTCGGTGAGGGCGTGGCCGAGGGCTCGCCGGCGTCGAGACGCAGGACGACGGCGGTCAGCGCGATGGCGAGCAGGCCGATGGCCGCCACCGCGAGGAAGGCCACCTCGAGACCGTACCGCTGGACGACGACGCCGAGGACGGGCGGCGCGACGGCGCTCCCGCCGGAGATGCCGATGGTCAGAAGGCCGAAGTTCTTGCCCGCCGTCGCCGAGGAGGAAAAGCGATCGGCCAGCGCCGCGCGGGCGGGCCGACTCGCGTCGATCGTGGCGCTCAGAAAGAGTACGAGGCCGACGGCCAGCGCCGTCGGGAGGACGCCCACCGCGAGGACGCCGGCGACGGCGACGAGCGCGACGTAACCGACCAGGAGGACGAGACCCGGCGTGTACCGGTCGGTGAGCCACCCGCCGCCGAAGATCAGCACCGCGCCGGTGCCGAGCATCGCCGAGACCGCGATGTTGGCACTGCCGGCCGAGAGGCCGTAGAGGCCCGCCAGCATCGGCGCGGTGTACTGCTTGATTCCCCAGGCGGCCATCGAACTCGCGAACCACAGCGCCGTGAGCGCGAGGATGGGAGGCGAGCCGAGCACTGACCGTACGCCGGCCGCGAGTCGCTGGAGCCGCGTTCCCCCGGACGAGGCCTCGTCGTCTGCGGCGCCGGGGTGGGTGATCGACCGGTCGACGTACCGGTGGAAGGTCAGCAGGCAGACGGCGCCGTACAGCGCGCCGAGGACGGCGAACGCGCCGATGGCCAGGCGCCAGTCGACGCCGAACGCGAGCGCGGCGCCCACGGCGGCCGGCGGCGCGGCGAACCCGATGGTCCCGGTGAACCCGTGGACGCTGTAGGCTCGTCCCCGGGTCGAGGCGTCGGTCACCGACGAGATGAGCGGGTAGTGTGCCGGATGGTGGCCGGCGATGCCGACGCCGGTGACGACCGCCCCCGCGAGCAGCCACGCGAAACTCGACGCCGTCGCGATGAGCGCCGCGCCCAGCGCGCCGAAGGTGAGCGAGATAGCGAGCACCGGCGTTCGGCCGTAGGTATCAGAGAGGTGACCGAACGGGAGCTGGAGCGCCGTCACGACCAGCCCGACCGTCCCCAGGGCCAGGCCGAGTTGCGGATCGGTCAGCCCCAGTTCCGACTGGAGCGGGCCGAAGATCGGCGGCAGGAGCATGAAGTACGTGTGATTGACGAAGTGCGAGCCGCCGATCAGGGCGATCACCAGCGATGCGTCGGAGTCGCCGTCGAACACGCGGCTCTCTTCCGCGTGAGCCGCTATGATTGCTTCGGTCCGGCGGAGAACGGGTCAGCGTACCGACTGTTCGTTTCGGTCCGGCGGAGAACGGGTCAGCGTACCGACTGTTCGTTTCGGTCCGGCGGAGAACGGGTCAGCGTACCGACTGTTCGTTTCGGTCCGGCGGAGAACGGGTCAGCGTACCGACTGTTCGTTTCGGTCCGGCGGAGAACGGGTCAGCGTACCGACTGTTCGTTTCGGTCCGGCGGAGAACGGGTCAGCGTACCGACTGTTCGGCTACGGCTCGACGGGGTCGACGCCGGCGACGGCCTCGCCGAACCGGCGGGCCGCCTCGTAGGCGCGGCTCCCGTCCTCGATGACGTAGCGGGCCTCGCCGCCGTCGTCGTCGGTCCGCGCGAGCAGGCCCGTCTCGACGACGGCCGACAGGGTGCCGTCCAGGTACAGTTGCTTGAACGCCACGTCGGCGGCCTCGCTCAGTTCCCGTTTCGTGTACGTCTCGTCGGGGTCGAGTTCGAGCACGGCGCCGACCAGCGCGGCGGCCCCGTCGTGTTCGGCGAGCAGCGACCAGCCCGACGCTTCTGCGCGGTCCTCTCCCATCGTCTCGTTTCTCGTGAGCATCGATGATAAACTTCGCCCTCCCGGAAAGCCGCCCTCCCGGAAAGCACGTGACACGGTAGCACGCGACGGCAGGTAGCAAACCTTTTGTCCGCCACGGAGTGGGTCTACGTATGAGCAGTCGCGGCGAGATACTGGCGTTGCTGCGCGAGAACGCCCGCTACACGACCGAGGACATCGCCCGGCAGACGGGCCTCGACGAGGAGACCGTCGCGGACACCATCGAGGCCCTCGAGACGGCGGGCGTGATCCGGGGCTACCAGGCGGTGATCGACTGGGAGGCCGTCGAGGACGACGAGCGCGTGCGCGCGGCGGTCGAACTGAACGTGACGCTGGACCGCGAGACGAGCTACGCCGACATCGCCGAGCGGATCGCGAAGTTCCCCGAGGTCCGGTCGCTGCGACTGGTCAGCGGCGACTACGACTTCGCCATGGAGGTGGAGGGCGACACGATGCGGGAGGTGTCTCACTTCATCAGCGACAAGATCGCCCCCGTCCCCGAGATCACCCAGACCGTGACCCACTACGTCATGGAGTCGTACAAGGAGCAGGGGATCGGCTTCGGCGACGGCCACGACGACGACCGGCTGTCGGTCTCGCCATGACGTTCGAGCCGGCCGACCGCGTCGCCGGGGTGCCGCCCTCGGGCATCCGGCGCTTTTTCGAACTCGCCGAGGAGATGGACGACATCATCTCGCTGGGCGTCGGCGAGCCGGACTTCTCGGCGCCCTGGGCGGCCCGCGAGGCCGCCATCGCCTCGCTCGAACAGGGCAAGACCTCCTACACGGCCAACCGCGGGAAGCGCGAACTCCGCGAGCGGATCGCCGCCGACGTGGACGAGCGCTACGACCTCGCGTACGACCCCGACACCGAGATTCTGGTGACGACGGGGGCCAGCGAGGGGCTGGATCTCGCCTTCCGGGCCCTGCTGAATCCCGGCGACACTGTAGCGGTGGCCCAGCCGGCCTACATCTCCTACGCCCCGGGGGCGACGTTCGCCGGCTGTGACGTGATCGACGTGCCCACCCGGCGGGCCGACAACTTCACGCTGACCCGGGAGGTGCTGCGCGAGGCCGGGGCCGAGGCGGCCGACGCGCTGGTCTACTGTTACCCGAACAACCCGACCGGTGCGACGATGACCGAGGACGAACTCCGGGAGGTCGCCGCGTTCGCTCGCGACCACGACCTGCTGGTGTTCGCCGACGAGATATACAGCGAACTCACCTACGAGCACGAGCACACCTCCATCGCGACGCTCCCGGGGATGCGCGAGCGGACGGTCGTGTTCAACGGCTTCTCGAAGGCCTACGCGATGACGGGCCTGCGACTGGGCTATGCGCTGGCCCCGCCGACGGCCATCGAGGCGATGAACCGCGTCCACCAGTACACGATGCTGTCGGCGCCGACCACCGCCCAGTACGCCGCCATCGAGGCGCTCGACACCTGCGGCGACGAGGTCGAGGAGATGGTCGCCCAGTACGACCGCCGCCGGCAGTACGTCCTCTCGCGGTTCGCGGACATGGGCGTCGACTGCTTCCCGGCCAGCGGCGCCTTCTACGTCTTCCCCGAGTGCCCGTGGGACGACGCCGACGCCTTCGCCGAGGCGCTCATCGAGGAGGAGCAGGTCGCCGTCGTTCCCGGGTCCGCGTTCGGCGTCGGCGGCGACGACCACCTCCGGGTGTCCTACGCGACGGGACTGGGGGACCTCAAGGAGGCGATGGCCCGCATCGAGGCGTTCCTCGAGTGACTGGCACGTACCTGTGGAGTGACCGGTAGGCACCTAATAACCGGGCGAATGGAGACCGATACAAACCGGACAGCGAGTGAATTGTGCCCGGGATTTATGCCAGAGGGTGGCGTAAAGTTTTTTCACCTATAGGGGTAGATCACTGACAATGGCAATCGATGGCACGGGGGACAGCGGGTCGGACCCGGTCGGCGATCAGGGGGGATCGCTGGCCGGCGGGCGGCTCGCCGCCGTGGGCGAGTACACGTGGGACGACTTCCGGCGTGAACACCACGACGGCGGCCGTTTCGACCGTAGCGAATACCTGGGATTCGAACCACACCGCATCCAGCAACGACTACAGGACGGGGCCAGCGCCGCCAAGACGCTCGACCGGCCCTTCCAGGCGTACTGCGACCCGGCGACGACGCCGGTCGCCAAGGGCGTCTACACCTGGGAGCACTTCAAGCGGGAGTACTACTACAACCCGGACGGCTCGCTCCCGCGGGACGACCAGGGCAGGGCGATCCCGTTCCAGCCCGAGCAGTTCCTTCGATTCCGTCCCGAGGCGATCGAGGGGGAACTCTCCCACGGGCAGGACGTGGCGAGCGAACTGGCCGCGTTCGTCGACCGCAACACCGTCGACGTGAACCCGGACCTCGACGAGGACGCGTTCTTCTCGACGCGGGACGGCGCGACGACCGTCGTCAACCGCTACGACCTCGAGAAGGCGGTGCCGCGCAACAAGAAGTCCCACTTCCGCGAGGTGGAGCGCTACTGGGTGAACAAGCCCTACGCCTGCGTCGTCCTCTTTCACTCGCGCAAGGAGAACGAGAAGAAGTACTACGTGATCGAGCCGTACCTGACGCCCATCGAGGCGGAACTGATCGAGTTCATGTCCGGGAAGCTGAAGACGGCGATCAAGTACTCCGAGGACGACGTGATCGTCCAGGGCTCGGACACCGATCGGGCGAACGTCATCCAGCGGGAGGCCGAACGCCTGCTGAACCGGTACGACCTCTACGACGGCAGCGTGAACGGCGGCGGGGGCGGCCTGATGGGTCAGGTCAAGAACCTGCTCGGCATGGAGTCGCCCGCCCCCCAGACCTACCCCGGGTTGCAGGGGATCCGGGCCCGTCCGGAGCCCGCGATCCTCGCGGACGACCCCCAGGAACTCACGGAGTATCAGGTCGAGAAGCTCCTGTACGTCCTCAAGCGGGACTTCATCGGCTACGCCAAGATCGACCCCGTCAAGCACGACATCAACGTCGAGGACGTCTCCTGTGACGGGTACGAATCGCGGGTGTTCGTCTACCACACCGACTACGAGCAGGTCATCAGCAACATCGAGCACGGCACGGAGGAACTGGACGACTTCGTGGTGAAACTGGCCCAGCGCTCGGGCAAGGGCATCTCGAAGCGCCAGCCCCAGGTCGACGCCACCCTCCCGGACGGCTCTCGCGCCCAGTTGACCCTGGGCCGGGAGGTGTCCGACCACGGGACCAACTACACCATCCGCCAGTTCAAGGACGTTCCCTTCACGCCCATCGACCTCATCAACTGGAACACCTTCTCGCTGGACGAGATGGCGTTTCTCTGGCTCTGCATCGAGAACAACAAGAGCCTGATCTTCGCGGGCGGTACCGCCTCGGGGAAGACCACGAGTCTGAACGCGGTCTCGCTTTTCATCCCGTCGAACTCCAAGATCGTCTCGATCGAGGACACCCGCGAGGTGGAACTCCCCCAGCGTAACTGGGTGGCGTCGGTCACACGTCCCTCCTTTGGCGACGACGACAAGGGCGACGTCGACGAGTTCGACCTGCTGGAGGCCGCGCTCCGCCAGCGCCCCGACTACATCGTGATGGGCGAGGTCCGCGGCGAGGAGGGCCGGACCCTCTTTCAGGTCATGTCGACGGGCCACACCACCTACACCACCTTCCACGCCGACTCCGTGGGCGAGGTCATCAAGCGGTTCACGACCGAGCCGATCAACGTCTCGAAGACGCTGTTCACGGCGCTCGATCTGGTGTCGATCCAGACCCAGACCAGGGTTGACGGCCGGAAGGTGCGGCGCAACAAGACCCTGACCGAGATCAACGAGTACTCCGCCGAGAACGACGAGATCAACGTCAGGGACGTCTACGAGTGGCGCGCCGAGACTGACGAGTTCATCCAGATGGGCAACTCCAACACCTTAGAGGAGATCAAGTTCGACCGCGGGTGGACCCAGGAGAAACTCGACGAGGAACTGTTCAAGCGCAAGGTCGTCCTGGCGTACCTCATCGAGCACGGCCTCAACACGTACACGGAGGTCGCGGCGTCGATCCAGGCGTTCATCAACGATCCCGAGACGATCCTGACGCTGATCGCCAACGACCAGCTGGAGCGGTCGCTCGAGGATCTGCGGGAGATGGAGTCGGTGTCCATCGAGATCGACCCCGAGAAAGAGGAGATGGTGCCCCGGCCGGACGCCCCCGAGGAGATGCTCGCCGAGACGGGCGAGATCCTGGACAACGCCGGGCCGCTGTTCGACCAGTTCCGGCGCATGGAGACGCCGGACATCGTCTCGGCGCTGACCGGCGTCGAGGACGGCGAGGAACAGGAGAACGGCGACTTCGACTTCGGCCAGTTCGTGCCCAAGGCGGGCAAGGAGGCTGATGGCGGATGAGCCTGGAGACGGGCGGGCAGCGCCAGCTGGGTAGCGGCGGCGCTCTCGGCGACACCTTCTACCCGCTCTTCCAGTGGCTGTTCGACGAGGACGGCGAGTTCGTCACCAACGTCGAGGACAAGCTCGCGCAGGCCCGGATGGCCGACAACGTCGAGCTGTTCCTCGCGCGGGCGCTGGCCGTGGGCACCATCGCGGGTCTCGCGCTGTGGCTCGTCGGGACGTTCGTCGGCTATCTCCTGGTGACGGCGCTGTTCTCGGGGAGCGGCCCGACGTTCGTGGGGATCCCCCTCTCCGAGAACGTCGCGCCGATCGTCAACGCGCTGAAACTCCCCTTCCTCGTGCTGGTGACGGGGCTCGTGCTCGGCTTCATCGGCTTTCTCGTCGGCTTCGGCTCGCTGGTCTCGATCCCGTACTTCCGGGCCAGCGCGCGCAAGCGCGAGATCAACGTCTTGCTGTCGGACTCCATCTCGTTCATGTACGCGCTGTCGGTCGGCGGGCTGAACCAGCTCGAGATCCTGCAGGCGATGGCCGCCGCCGACGACACCTACGGGGAGTGTGCCAAGGAGTTCCAGTCGATCGTCCTCGAGACGGAGTACTTCGACACTGACTACCGGACGGCCATCAGGAACCAGGCCCTCGAGACGCCCTCGGACGAACTCTCGCAGTTCCTGACGGACATGCTCTCGATCATCAACTCCGGGGGCGACATGACCTCGTTCCTCGAGGATCAGAAGGACAAGCACATGCGGACGGCTCAGCAGGAACAGAAGAAGGTGCTCGACACGCTGGAGCTGTTCGGCGAGATGTACATGACCCTCTCGCTGTTTCCCCTGTTGCTCATCATCATCCTCGTCATCATGTCGATGATGGGCGAGTCCCAGACGACGCTCCTGTACGGCACCGTCTACGGGCTGATCCCGCTGACGGGCGTGGGCTTTCTGGTGCTGGTGTCGACGGTCACCCAGGACCAGGTGGGCGACGGCTACCTCCGGCCCGACGTTGGCGAGGAGAAGGCCTTCGCGGTCGACGAGGGACTGGGTATCCTGAACCTGGGGCTCATCGAGAACTACACCGGCGAGTTCGCCGTCTTCGACCGGATCAAGAGCCGCGAGGGGACCTACGAGATGATGGAGATCCTCCGCAAGCCCCACATCTTCTTCCGGGACCACCCGATGATGGTGCTTGCGGTGACGGTCCCCATCACGCTCGTCGCGCTCGTTCTGGAGATTGCCTTCGGGTGGGCGCCCCTCTCGCTCGACCGGATGATCGCCCAACCCGTCTCTGGGACCTTCGCCTGGCTGTACGTCCCGCTGTACATCAACTTCGTCCCGCTGGCGATCTTCTACGAGTGGAACGTCCGCTCGCGGAAGGCCGTCATCGGCAACCTCTCGGAGAACCTGCGGAAACTCGCCAGCGCGAACGACACGGGGATGACGCTGCTCGAGTCGGTGAAGGTGGTCTCCGAGACCTCCGCCGGGAAACTCGCCGACGAGTTCGAGGTGATGCACGCCAAGGTCAACTACGGCACCAGCCTCAAGTCCGCCCTGCGGGAGTTCAACAACAAGTTCCACGTTCCGCGACTCGCGCGGACGGCGAAGCTCATCAGCGAGGCCCAGGAGGCCTCGAGCCAGATCCAGGACGTGCTCTCGACGGCCGCCCAGGCCTCCGAGAACCAGGACGACATCGACCGCGAGCGGGTCGCCCGGACGCGCATGCAGGTGGTCATCATCATCATGACCTACCTCACCCTGCTGGGCGTGATGGCGCTGTTGAAGACCCAGTTCCTCGACGTGATGTCCGGGCTGGCGTCCTCGGCCTCCGAGGCCTCGGGAAGCGGGCCGACCGGGGGACAGTTCGGGGGCAACGTGGACACCCAGATGCTCTCGATGCTGTTCTTCCACGCGGTCACGCTGCAGGCGCTTCTGTCGTCGTTTATCGCGGGGTACATCAGAAACGTCAACCTGAAATCGGGGATCAAGTTCGCGGTCATCCTGCCGACGATCGCGCTGGTGGTGTGGATGGCGGTGGGATGAGATGGGCGATCGGGGGCAAACACAGCAGGACTTCGCGCTGGGGGTGAGCGTCCTGCTCCTGACGATCATCGGCGCCTTCCTGTTCGTCCAGACGGGCGTCTTCCAGACGTTCGACACGTCGCCGGGCGGCGCGACACGGGCACAGGCCGACCGCGTTGCGGCCTCTCTCGTCGACCACTACGCGACCGAGCACAACCAGACCGTCCTCCGGTTCAACGAGAGCGGGGGCATCAATCGGTCGCTGGACGCCGATCCCGGGCTCTCGACGCTCGCCGAGCGGGCGGGACTGGACGTGGCGACGACCAGGCGCGGCAACCCGAACCTGAACGTCACGATCATCAACGGGTCGTCGCTGGCCCGGGGTCGGGACGTGCCGCTCGAACGGACCAACGGCTTCCGGATGGCGTGGGGTCCGGATCCCACGGGCAACGAGAACGTGGTCCGGAGCGTGCGGGTGATCCGCCTCGCGAACGACGACAACGGCCAGTGTGATCCGGTCTGCTGGCTCCTGGTGAGGGTGTGGTAGCATGGCTCGTGGACAGGCCTACACGCTCGAGGGCGTGATCGGCGCCATCGTCATCGTGCTCGCGGTGGGTTACGGCGTCCAGGCGATCGATACCGGACCGTGGTCCGGGTCGGGCCCCGGCGCGACGACGCTCGATCAGCGCGCCGAGGACGTGCTCGCGACCGGCGTCGACACGGGCGCGCTGAGTGACGTCGTCCGCTGTTATGGTCCCAACAAGCGGGTGATCGACGGGGATTACGACGTGGCCTCGAACTCCGAGTTCGAGGCGATGCTCAACCGCACGTTCGACGCGCAGGGGGAAAACTACAACCTCTATATCGCCTACTGGAACGAGAGCGGCCAGCGCGAACAACGGCTGGTCTCCGCGAACGACACGGCGTTCCCCGAACCGGGCCCCAACGCCGAGACGGCGACGGTGCGGTTCGCGCTCTACGACGACCAGCCAATCCGGTTCGGCGCGGGGAGAGACTGTTCGATCGACGGACCGCGCCTCGACAGCGTGAACGACTTCTACGTCCCCGACGTGAACGAGAGTTCACAGGTGTACAACGTCGTGGAGGTGCGCCTGGTCGTATGGTGAGCGACCGGGGCCAGTTGCTGCTGGTCGGGGCCATCGTCCTGGGGACGGTCATCGTCGGCGTGGTGTTCACCCTCAACAGCCTCCAGTACACGGACGCCGTGGCGAGAGACGACGGCGCGCGCCCGGTCCAGCACGCCGAACGCGTCGAGGCGACCGTCGAACACGACCTCGGGCGCCTCGTCCGAGAGGTCGAGGCGTCGGATCCCGCGAACCTCCAGCGGGCGCTCGAACGCAACGTCACGACCTACGCGAACCAGGCCCGCAACATGTCCCTGACCGGCGAGGGGGCGTACCTGGACGTCTCGCTGAACGTCTCTGCCACCGAGGGGACCCGCGCGACGTCGGCGAGCACCCACCCGTTCAACGCCTACGTCAGCCCGGAAACCGTCTCGACGGACACCTCCGACATCGAGCGATTCACGCTTGATTTCGCGAGCGTCGACAGCGGGCGAAGCTTCGTCGTCAGTGCCGACAACGGGACCGACCAGTGGCGGCTCAGGGTCACCAACGACGCCGGTGATCCCGAGTACGAGATCGAGACGTGGCTCCCGGGCGACGGGCGTTTCTCGTCGCCGGGTCCCGCCTGCCGGCACGTCAGCCCGGCAGCGACCGTCGACCTCGTCGAGGGGACGGCGGGCACCTGCTCGTTCGTCGGCATCGGGGCGCTGGAACCCGACTTCGACGTCCGCTTCGACCAGGGGCACAGCAACCACGCCCGCGGGACCTTCGAGTACCGGTTCGTCGGCACCGATCGGACGACTGGCAGCGCCGCCTCCTCTTCCTATCCGGTCGTGCCAGCCATCGATTACCGGTACCGCGGCAGCGAGATCAGCTACAACCGGACGATCCGGCTGGAGGGCTCGCCGTGAGGGCACGCGGGCACGGGAGAGACGAGGCGGACCGCGGGGAGAGGCGGGTGGCACGGTTCCGCGGGGAGAGGCGGGTGGCACGGTTCCGCGGGGAGAGGCGGGTGGCACGGTTCCGCGGCGACACGCGGGGGGCGTCCATCGCCGTCTCGCACGCGCTCAGCATCGGCATCACGGCGCTCCTCGTGACGGGACTGCTGATGGGCGGGAGTACGCTCCTCGAACACCAGCGCCAGCGCGTCGTCGAGCAGGGCCTCGAGGGCGTCGGGGGGTCGATCGCCTCCGACCTGCTGACCCTCGACGAGTACCCCGTCGGCAGCCTGCGGAGCGACCTCCGCGTCGAGGGCTCGTTCCCGTCCCACATCTCGGGCGTTCGGTACGACGTCCACCTGACGGGCGACCCCGGCGGGGCACGCCTGTACCTCAACGCGACGTCACTCGACCGGCACGCCGTCGTCCGGTACGAAAACGAGACGGACGTCTGTGAGAGCACCGTCAACGGGGGCGACCTGGTCGTCGCCTACGACCGCAACGCGGAGTGTCTCGAACTCCGTGATGCGCCGTGAGCGACGACCGCGCGGTCTCGGACGTGGTGGCGTTCACGCTCACCTTCGGGATCATCGTCGCCTCGATCGGGCTGGTCACCTTCGGCAGCACCGCGGCGCTGCAGGGCGTGCGGGACGACGCCAGATCGACGGCCGCCGAGGTGTCGATGAACGGCTTCGACACCGCCCTGCAGGACGTGACTCGAGGGGTCCCGCGTCGCCGGATCGCGTTCGACCTCTCGGGTGACGGCCTCACCCGACGCGACTCGTCGATCCACGTCGCGGTCGACCGCGCCGACGGGAGCACGGTCAGCGCGACGGTCGACACGGGCGCGTTCGTCCGTTCGACGACCGAGGACGCGAGGATCGCGGCCACGAGCGGTGCGCTGTTTCGCCTGCAGCGGGGCGGCCAGACCACGCTCGATCCGCCGCCGTTTCGCTGTGGCGAGGACACCGCACACGTCACGCTCGTCCGGTTCGACGGCGACGTCGACGTCGCCTCACAGGGGACGGCGCAGATCGACCTCTCCCGGGACGCCACCCGGCTGGTCCATCCCGATCCCTCGGGCGGATCGACACCCGCGGTCGACGAGGTCCGGGTCGACGTGAGCAACACGGCCTATCCCGACGCCTGGGCGCAGGCCTTCGATCGCCACCTCGGGTGGGAGTCGCGGGGCTCGGGCGTGTACGCCTGCGATCACGTCGATCGCGCCGTCGTCCGGGTCGTCGTGATCGATCTGGACTACGTGCTGTAGGCCGCGGGGGAGAGTCCGTCACAGACGGATGATCGCGACTGTTTACCGGTCCGACCGCACGACTCGTGCGGTCGAGACGGGAGTGACTCGCAAGAATCCGTCTCAGTCGTCCGAGACCGAGATCTGGTTCGAGTCTATCGAGATGGGCGAGTTCGAGGTGTCCGAGGAAGCCCCGCCGGTCTCGCGGATGTAGATCCGGCCGGTCCACTGATCGACCCTGTTGGCGGGGGTCGGGGCGCCGTCGTACACACTGATGGTGTAGTTGTAGTACCCGGTGTCGAGGTTCGGCGAGAAGTTCGCCCACGCGGGCACGGTCGTCGAAATGGGGCCCTGGCCGACCTGGACGGCCTGCTGGTCGTCGAACGCGGTCGATCCGTCGCTCCGGTTGGTGATCTCGAGTCCGACGGTCCGGCTGTCGCCGAACGTCCCGACGTTGTGGAGCTTCACCGACAGCGCCGGGATCGAACGCCGCGAGATCAACTCGCCGGCCGAGTACGACGAGAGCCCGACCTCGACGCCCGCGACCTCGACGTTCGAGTCCCCGACGTAGATCGAGTCCTGGATCGACACGTCGTCGGTCGAGACGACGTAGTTGTGAGACGTTCCCGTTCCCAGCGACGCGTCGGGGAGATCGAACGTGAGCGTCCGCGAGGCGCCCGAGGACAGCGACACCGTCCGGCTGTCAGTCCCGCCGGCGTCGTCGAGGCGCACCTGCTGGGTGCCGCTCGTCGCGCCGGTGTTGCGGACCGTGACCGTCGCCCGGGGCGAGGCGTCGCTGTCGACGGCGTCGGGCGCGTCGATCGACGTTATCTGGAACACCGCGTGTGACGGCGATCCGATAGTGACCGTCCCCGACTGCCGGTTCGAGGAGCCGTTGATCGAGACGGTGTACTGGACCGCGCCCGAGCGACCGCTCGTGGCGCCGCCGGGGACCGTCAGCGTGCGGGTCGTGTGCTGGCCGCCGTCGAGGTGGACGCCGTTCAGGTGAGCGACGTCGGTCCCGCCAAAGGAGAGCGTGAGGTTGGCCGTGCCGGCCTGGCCGCCGCTGTTGTTGAGCAGGGCGTCGACCGGGATCGCGTCGCCCTGGCTGACGCTGATCGGCGCGTCGACCTCGCGCACGGCGAAGTCGGCCGGCGTGAGACGCGTGTGCCTGACGTTGACGACCTGGAACAGGACGGCGGCGTCGTTGTAGTCGGGGTCGCCCCCGCCCTGTGCGTTGCCCGGGCTGGCGTCGGGCTGTGAGAGTTCGTACAGGAACAAGCGCTCGCCGGGCGGCAGGTCGAGATAGCCGCTGCCGTTGATGCGATCCCCGGGGAGCATCTGATCGATCCCCCGCTGGTAGGGGTCGGCCGCGCCGAACGAGGGCACGCGCTCGCCGGACCTGTTGATCACGACGTTTCGCGTGTTCGTCAGATCGTCGACCCGGATCCGCGGGCGCCCCCATCGCGAGCACTCGTAGCCGACGGCTCGATCGGGCCGGCCGTCGCCCTGGATGTCGATGTTCCGCCATCGAACCGACGTTTGCGACCACCCGTTACAGCTGTAGGACGTCGCGTACACCGACACGTTCGCCCCGGGGTCGAGCGTGACGTTGCGCTCGTAGTCCGGGCCGCCGGAATTCAGGAGATCCTGCTCCACGTACGGATTATTCACGTCCCCGTTGTGGTGGGACTGCCACAGCGGGACGTCGTACGTCCCGGAGTCGTTCTCGACGTGGAGCCACATCCGGGTGGGGCTGTTGACGATGTAGTACCATCCCCGGCCGAGATACCCGTATCCCTCGAGTTCCGCGCCGAGCAACCGGACCCGGGCGTCGATGTGCTCGTCGACGAGGATCGTTCCGTCGCCGTCGTCGATCGACGAGTTCGCGGGCTCGACGACCAGTTGCTGGGTCAGGCTGGCGTTCTCCGTGGTCGCCTCGAGCGTGTACGTCCCCGGCGAGAGCCGGTTCGTGACCGCGACGGTGAACGAGTCGGAGTAGGTGTCGCCGGGCCCGAGCGTCGGATGGCGCTGGATCAACTGGACCTGCGTCGAGGCGTTCTCCGCGTCGATCGTGACCGGTTGTTCGTCCTCCCGTTCGCCCTGGTTCGAGACGGTGACGTGGAGTTCGGTCCCCGCAGTACGGATCATCGGGTTCGGATCCGCCGACAGCGACGAGACGACGAAGTTCGGCCGCTGGGGCGCCCCGACCGTGAACGTCCCCTGGCGGGTCGCGTTCGGGGTGACGATCTCGTAGTGGTAGACCCCCGCCTCGCTCGGGGCGATCGTGTCCTGCAGATCGACTGTCCGACTCCCCGATCCCGCGATCGTGCCGTCCAGCGACAGGGACGCCGTCGTCTCGTGGCGGTAGCCGGTGGTCGTGTTGAACACCGCGACCGTCACCTGCCCGCCGTTGCCGGGGAGGTCGCCGGTGTTCTCGACGGTCCCGCTGATCGTAAACTGGTCGCCGGCCGTCACCTGCGTCGGCGCGTTCGCGGCGTCGATGCCGTAGTAGAAGTTCGAGCCGACGACGAGGTGGGTGCTGGCCGTGTCGCCGCTCCCGCGCATCGAGAGGTCGAGGGCGTGGTCGCCGTCGGAACGGGTCGACAGGTCGAACGTCAGCGTCCGTGTCCCCCCTGGATCGAGGCTGACGCGACGCCGGGACGCGTCGACTCCGTTCGCGTGGTACTCGAGGACGACGGTGTCGTTCGCGGTCATCCCCCCGGTGTTCTCGACGTCGACGACGGCCCGGGCGTCGTCGCCGGGATTGGCCGTCGTCGACGGGCTTCCTTCGACCTCGACCGTCGCGGCCGTGATCTGGACGTTCGGCATCCCGCCGACGCTCGAGAGGCTCACCGGCGTGCTCTGGCTGTCGTCGGCCGTCGAGACGGTGATCTGGTGGCTCCCCGTCTGGAGGTCGGCCCGGGGAATCGTCGCCGTGAGTTCCCGTCGCTGTCCCCCGTCGAATGTCTCTGTCCGCGTCGCGACCTGCGCGCCCGCGTAGCCGAACGCCACGTCGGCCGTCCCCTGGAGGCCGCCGTCGTTGGTGACGTTGGCCGTCACGGTGATCCCGCTGCCGGCACCGCTCCGCGAGTACGAGAGATTCGACACCTGGTAGTCGGGATCGCTCACGTCGCCGACCGTGAACGTGATCGTGAGGTTGGTCCCGGGATCGACGTTCCCGGAGGGCGTGACACTCACGAGCTGGTCGTCGAAGTTCCGCTGGACGTAGGTCACCCACGCGCCGGCGAACGCGCTGTCGTTGACGTACAGTTCGACCGTCTGCACGTCGGCGGGCGGACAGACGATGCTCAGCGACCCGCCCCCGGGCGTGTTCGTCTGACCGGGATCGAGGTCCGTGTACAGCGCCGCCGAGAAGGCGTTCTCGAAGTTCCGCTCCTGGGTGTTGTTCGAGGACACCCTGATCTGATCGGACCGCGTCACGTCGCCCGTGACGTTCGGCATCGTCATCGTCAACTGCCCCTGGTCGTAGGTGATCGACGGCGGCGACACCATGCTCGCGCCGGACTCGCTCAGCCGCCAGACGCCCCCCGCCTGGTAACCGACGAGCGTGTCGCCCTCGGTGTAGCGGAGCGATCCCAGGTTGTGCGTCCCCGAGGAACACTCCGGGTTCCCGTTCAGTCGCAGCCGGTAGGTCGCCGTCTCGTTGGCCGACACGCCACCCTGGAGGGTGTCCGGGATGGTGACCTGCCGGACGCCGCCCGTGCTCGCGGAGTCGCGAAACTGGGTGCCCGCCTGCTGGAGCGTCTCCTCCGCTAACTGGGTGTTCGTCCGTCGGTTCACGTCGCTGACCGTCGACGCCCCCGTCGTGATCACGACCAGCGCCCCCACTGCGACGATGGCGATCAGGATCGTGATCCCGAGGAGATTCGAGACCGCGCGGCTATCCGCTGGCTGCCCACACCCCATGGGTATCAGTACATCTGGTAGTCGTGTGAGTCCCAAAAAACCATCGATTACACAGGAAATGTGGAGAATATTAGGTCTACGTGACCTCTATCCGGTCGTTAGGACGATAGTATAAGCTTTCTGGCCGGCGGTAGCCAGCGGTTACTCGACCGCTATAGCGAGAATACCGGGACCGGAACTCCAGTGATCCCTCCAAAAACGATTAGGACAGCCGAGGAGGGCTCCTATCGCTCGTGCAGTAACGTCTCGAGATTCTCTCGGAGGTGATCCTCGTCGCGGGTCTTGGTGTACCATTCGACTGTCGCTGCAAGCCCCTCCTCGATCGTGTACTCCGGTTCCCAGCTGAGGAGGCGGCGAGCACGAGTCGTATCCGCGGCCCTGTGGCGGACGCCGACTGGTCTGTCCTCGAGGTACTCGATTGACTCCGGCCGCCAGTCGAGTTGATCGAAGAGGGACTCCACGACATCGTCGATAGAAATGTAGTCCGCGATTCCGGCGTTGACAGGAGTGGCATCGTCCACGTGTTCGCTTGCGAGAAGGAGCGCGCGGACGATGTCCGCGACGTACGTGAAGTTCCGAGTCTGTTTTCCGTCACCCCAGATCTGGAAGGGGTCCTGTTGTGCGTACGCTTTTGCGAGCAGCGCGATGATGGCGTGTGTCTCGTTCTCGCGTGGTCCGTACGCGGTGAAAATCCGGTTTGATCTGGATTCCGAGGAGTTCGTGCAGTTGTGTACGGAGATGGGGATCGAAGCGACGTATGAGATCGAGGAGATAGATGTCGCCGATAACGAGGCACACGTCGAGGTGACGATGGAGACCCTCCGCCCGAATCTCGCTTACGATTTCCTGACGGAACTGGAGAACGTATCCCCTGCCTGAGTCGGCCATCCCCAAAATCGTTTTGGGAATGTAGGGTGGTCAGGGCTTTACAGCTGCTCGCGCTGTTCCTCGCGCCAGTCCAAGTACCGACGGATGGAGCCGACGCCGTCGGGGGCGCGAATCACCCGCTTGTAGCCCCGCCCGCCGAGCGAGAACAGGTCTCCGAGGTCGTGGTAGACGGTGAGTTCGTCCTCGAGCTTCCCGAGCAGTATGCGTAGCTCTTCGACGTCCTCGTCGGTCAGGTCGCTCTCCTCGACGGCCTCGGCCACCTGCTCGAGTGCGTCGGTGTCGTCGGCCATCGTCAGTTGGACGGGTTGTCGGGCGTTTCCAGCCGCGTGATGCCCTCGAGCGTGTCGAAGTCGTCGTCGAAAGAGTACAGGTACTCGATACCCTCGCGCTGCATGTACGCGGCGATGGTCGCGTCCCCGAACGACAGCCCCTCGTAGGTCTGGAACAGGTCGACGGCGCTGGAGAAGTCCTTCTGAGCAGCGTGCAGCACCTCGAATCCGGCGGACTGGTTCAGCCGCTCGTAGGTCTCGACAGCCTTCGAGTGCCGTTTCCGGTTGTGTATCCAGTTCAGCGTTTCGAGGACGATGTAGTTCGTCACCCGCCCGGTCGGAAGGTCGCCGTGATCCATCCCGCGGACGATCTCCATCGCGACGTCGTGGTGTTCATCGTCGGCGTCCGCCATCCCGACGAGCACGCCTGTGTCGACGACTGAGACCGCCATCAATTCGTCCCCGAGAACGCCGGGTCGTCCTCGTGGCCAGCGAGGTCGTGCGTTTCAGACCCACCGCCCCCCATCGCCACCGGCTCGAAGTCGTCGAAGGCGCCGTACCGCTGCCGGACGATCTCGACCGAGAGGTTCCCCGCGTCGTCGGTGTCCCAGCGGAGCTTGTCGCCCGCCTCGATGTCGAGACGGCGCCGGAGCGACGCCGGGATCGTGACCATCCCGCGGTCGCTGACCTTCGTTTCCTCGGGAGCTTCTTCAGTTGCCATACCCGACAGTACAGCCTCTCTCGGGATACATGTTGCGCTACATGCGGGCGGTGCTCGCCCAGCCAGTCACTGGTTCAAACGGCCGCTTCTGCCTCTTCGAGGTAGCGTTCCTTCCGCTCGTAGACCCGGCGAGCCGTGCCCGTGTTCACGCCAGTCTCGTCCGCGATGTCGCGCCACGAGACGTCGTCTTCCCGAAGCCGAACGACCTCGAGGGCGGTCGCGAACTCCCCGCTCTCCCGGTCGGGCACCCAGCGTCGGCCGGCGTCGTCGTACTGCAGCCCGAAGGGCGGGCGGCCGTGGTCGTCGCCGCGCTCCATCCGCTCCTTAATCGCCTGCTTCGACCGGTGTATCTCGGCTTTCTTCTTGATGTGATCCATCGCTGCGTGTACGCACTCCATCGCAGCCGTCTGTACGTCGTCGATGTCGATGCGGCCTCGGTCTTCGACGACGTGCAGCTCGACGTCGCTGCTGCGGAAGTAGGTGAGCAAACGAAGCCGCTCGTCGAAGTCCCGGCTGAGTCGGGCCCGATCGCGAACGACGACTGCGTCGATCTCGTCGTCGCGCACCTTGTCGACGAGGCGCGTGTACTTCTCCCGGTCGTTGTCGAAGCCCGACGTCGATGCTCCCTCGTTCAGCGTCGTTACGAGGTCGATGTCGGGATGATCGGCCGCGTACTTCCGGACAGCGGCCATCTGTTCGTCGAGAGAACCGTCCCGACCCTCCTGCGAGAGCCGAGTGTACCCCCACGCATCGAGTTGCTCATCGCCGCTCATCGTCACTTCTTCCGGATGATGAGAGCGTTCTGCGACTCGACCTCCCACTCAACTTCCTCGCCCTCGAGGCCGAAGCTCTCGGCAAGGGACTTCGGGACAGTCGTTCGGTACTGGACTCGTTTGTTGCCGTCGTCGTCCGTCCACTCGGACTTCGTGATGGTGGTGCTGGGCATCTGACAGGGTGTACTACATAGTGTACACACTTCAATCCTACTTTGGTGGGGGTCAGACACGGGGGGTTCCGTCACACCGAGAGCCATACTTGGCGTCTGAGAGAACACCTGATACCCTCCATCGGAGGCCCACCCCTCTACCCGTCGAGGTTCACGGAGACGATCCTCTGTGAAACAGCGCGAGCGTCAAACAGTCCGTTTCAGATCCAGGCAGGTCGTCGCCGCGACGTAGGCGCTCGAGGATTCGGGCCGCCGCAGGATCGTCCACTGGTCGGTGTTCGTCGCGTCGAGTTCGGGCAGGCTTTCCTCGGGGAGCTGAACCGGGTGCTGGGGAACGTCGTCCCAGTCCCGGCCCTCGAGGTCGTCGCTCTCGTCGAGCCACGTCACACCTGCGGTGGTGCTCAAAGCCCGATCACCACGTGACGAAGGCCGTGCTTCCAGGTCCAGTCGAGTGGCGTCACGACGCCGAACGCGTGCTGAATCGCGTCGTCCCAGGCGACGAGCAACAGGAGGGCCCAGACGATCACCGGCCAGTAGGACCAGCGGAGATCGTCGTCGAAGCGGACCTGAAGCAGTCGGAACACCGTGGCGACGCTCGCCGCCGCGAGACCGGCCAGCGTCACCAGTGCGCCGGCGACGTGGTACACTGGCCACATCAGGATGAACCCGATGAACGCGACGATGATGCTCGTCAGAACGCCGGCGGGTTGCCGGTTGGGGTGGACGTCCCAGACGACGAGGATCGGCACGAGCGCGAGCAACAGGCCCCACGTGAAGTGGTGCGAGAGCGCGACCGAACCGTCCGGGACCGTGTGGTAGGGGAAGCTCATCAGCCGCCGCCGTCGCCGGCGTCACCTCCCGTTTCCACGGTCACGCTTCTGTCCTGATCGGACTCGTCGTTGTCGGCTCCCTGACCACGGGAGTTATTTTCAGTGGACTCGCCGGGATTTGAACCCGGGGCCTCTCCGCCTGCACGCCTTTCAGGCGTTCGGCGTTGCCAGCCAACGGACGAGCCGGCCACCGGGGGCCGTCTACGAGGTGTGGATTACGGAGCAACCAATGACCGGAATCCACGGCCTTGAGCCGATGACACCCGAGAAAGGCGTACAGACATACCTCGACAGCCGGCGGTCCGAGTTGTCCCAATCGACCGTCTACGAACACACCTGCCGCCTCAATCGGTTCCTCGAATGGACCGACAAAGCGGGGCTGGATAACCTCAACGACCTCAACGGCAGGAAGTGCCGCGACTACCTCAGTCACCGCCAAGAAGACGTTGCCCCGACGACGCTGGAAAACGAAATGCGGACCTTCCGGCTCGCCGTCGAGGAATGGGAAGCCATCAACGCCGTTGTGAAAGGCCTCGCGAAAGATGTGAAGGTTCCAACCGCGAACAAGCGCCAACAGGCCCGGAAGGTTAGCATAGCCCCCGACCACGCCACGGCCATCGAAAAGTACCTCGACAAGTACGAATACGGGTCTTTCCGGCACGTTCTATTCACGCTGATGTGGAAGACCGGCGCTCGAACAGGCGGGATTCAGTCACTCGACCTCAAAGACTTCTACCCCGAGAAGTACCGCCGTCCGGTCATCGCATTCAAGCACCGACCCCAGAGCGGAACACCGCTGAAGAACAACCGCTGGGGAGAACGGGAAGTCCCTGTCTCAGAAGCAGTCGGGGAACTCATCCAAGACTACATCAAACAGACACGGCCTAACGTAACCGACGAGAACGGCCGCAAGCCGCTCTTGGCGACCAAACAGGGCCGACCTCAGAAGACCACTATCCAACGGAACATCTACGCGCTCACCCGTCCCTGCTACATCGGACAACCCTGCCCAGAAGATAAGGACCCCGAGGCCTGCGAGTGGACCGATTACAATCAGTCCTCGAAGTGTCCCGATTCAGTCTCACCCCACGCCGTCAGAGCGGGCTTTGTGACTCATATGCGGAACAAGGGCGCGGACTTCGACACTATTGGGGACCGAGTGGACGCTACAACGGATGTTCTGAAACAGCATTACGACACACCGACCCCAGAAGACCGACGAGACAGGCAGATGGAGTGGGCCGATAAACTCTGAGGAAGGCCCCTTCTGAAACATCAGTTTATATATTACTCTCAAACATCTCTCAAAGGCCCGGTATTCGTTATCCCGAATACAGCAGGAACGAGCCGCCGACTCACCTTCCCCAACTCTGTTACTCCTCAACTATCTCCGTGCTGGCCGCTCCGTGCCACTCGACAAACCAAGCAA
>JBDGUH010000007.1:37601-58523 GCA_042216055.1 Haloarculaceae archaeon | reverse complement strand
GATGACGATCCAGCCGTTGGCCTCGAAGCCCTCCTCGATGTCCACGTCGTCGCCGATGTCGAGGTCGCCGGCGACCTTCAGGTGGCCGCCGACGTGGACGCGCTCGCCGATGTAGGCGTCCTCGCCGACGAGCACGTCGCCGTCGACGCTCGACCACAGGTCCAGCCTGACGTCGTTTTCGGCCTCCAGTCCCCCGCCGACGGACACGCGCTCGCCGGCCACGATCGAGCGACCCCGGATGCCGAACTCGACGTCGCTCTGGCCGCCGATCAACACGTCGCCGTCGGTCACGAGGTCGTGCTCCTCGACGGTGGTCCCGTCGGGAATGCGAAGCCGGTCCAGGGGATCGGAACCGAACGGCACGACCATAACAGGGAGTTCCGGCGTCTTAAAGCCTGATGGCGGCGATGACGCGCGTCTGACGTGCGTCTGACGGAGCGCTCGACGGGCCGCGTATAGGCCCGCGTTCGCGCCGCGACCGACAGGCGTTTGATCGCCGATCACCTACCGCAGGGCATGACGGCACTCTCCTTCGACGAACAGGGCGTCGACGTCGTGTACGAGGGGACGGAGTTCCGCCTCGAGAAGACACTCATCGAGGAGGCCGTCGGGAAGTCCTACCCCGACGTGACCGACCACGAGGTGCTCAAGATCGTCGAACCGGACCCCGCCATCTCCGGCGAACCCCGACGCGTCTTCGAGATCGTGAAATAGTTCACACGAGAGAACTAGATCCCTCGTAGGAATATATACGCTGACGGAGGGGACTGCCGACGTCTGGCGGTCTCTCCCCCGGAAAATCGTGTTATATAGTGGCACGGTCGGCAAGCATTTATGTATCAGGCCCTCAGGGAGCCCTAATGGCAGATCCACGCGTCGCGGGCGCCGGCGTCACGAAGTTCGGGGAACACCCCGAGCGGACGGGGCGTGACCTGTTCGCCGAGGCGGGTCTCGAGGCGCTCGACCAATCGGGCGTGTCGCCGGACGACGTCGAGGCGCTGTTCTACGGCAACTTCATGGGCGAACTCGCCGAACACCAGGGCCACCAGGGCCCGATGATGGCCGAGGCCGTCGGGCTGGACGTGCCGGCGACCCGCTTCGAGACGGCCTGTGCCTCCGCCGGGGCGGCGGTCCGCGAGGCGGTCAAGACCCTGCGGTCGGGCGAGGCCGACGTGTTGCTCGTCGGCGGCGCCGAGCGGATGACCAACGTCGGCACCGCGGCGGCGACCGACGCGCTGGCCATCGCCGCCGACGACCTCTGGGAGGTCCGGGCCGGGATGACCTTCCCCGGGGCGTACGCGCTGATGGCCCGCGAGTACTTCGCGACGTACGGCGGTACCCGCGAGGACCTGGCCCACGTCGCGGTCAAGAACCACGAGCACGCGCTCGTCAACGAGCACGCCCAGCTCCGCAAGGAGATCACCGTCGAGGACGCGCTGGAAGCGCCGATGATCGCCGAGCCGCTGGGGCTGTACGACTCCTGTCCGATCACCGACGGGGCGGCCGCGGTGGTGCTGACGAGCGCCGAGTACGCGGCGGAGCACAACCTCGACGCGCCGGTCGCGATCGCGGGCACCGGCCAGGGCGGCGACCGCCTCGCGCTGCAGGATCGGCCCCACCTCGCGCGGACGCCCGCCGCCACCGAGGCCGCCGACGAGGCCTACGCCGACGCCGGCGTCGGCCCGGCAGACGTCGACGTGGCGGAGGTCCACGACTGTTTCACCATCGCGGAGGTGCTGGCCCTCGAGTCGCTGGGGTTCTACGAGCCCGGCGGGGCCATCGGTGCCGCACGCGACGGCGAGACGACACGCCACGGGGCCCTCCCCGTGAACCTCTCGGGCGGGCTGAAGGCCAAGGGCCATCCGGTCGGCGCGACGGGCTGTGCCCAGATCGCGACGCTCACCTGGGTGCTCGAGGGCACGCACCCCCGGGCCGATGCCGTCCCCGACGGGACCGTGGGCGTCGCCCACAACGCCGGCGGGACCGTCGCCTCGACGACCGTCCACGTCCTGGAGGTGCAGGGATGACCGAGCGGGCCCGCGACGGGGGCTACGACGACTGGCTCGACGCCGTCGCCGACGGCGAGGGCTACTACCTGGCCTGTAACGAGGGGCACGGCTCGCTCCCGCCGCGGCGCGTCTGTCCGGACTGTCACGGCCGCGAACTCCACGAGGAACCGCTTCCCGGGGCTGGCGAGGTCGTCACTCACACGACGATCCACGTCCCGACCCCGCAGTTCGAGGACGACGCGCCCTACGTCACCGCCATCGCGGACTTCGGCCCGGTGCAGGTGACCGGGATGGTCCGGGGGATCGATCCGGCGGACGTGGAGCGAGGCACCGTCGTCGGCCTGTCCGTCGGCGAGCGGGTGACTACCGGCGACCGGGCCGTCGTCCTCGAACCGCGCTGACGCGGCCGCTATTCCGACCATACCGTCGTCGTCGCGACCGCGAGCGCCCCGACGAGCCACGCGAGCAGGCCGACGAGCGACAGGAGCGGGCCCGGCGCCGTGAACCCGACGCCCTGCACCGGCGTCGCCGCGAGCGAGAGCACCAGCCCCCGGAAGGCGCTGGCGGGACTCGCGGCCAGCGCGAGACCGAGCGTGTGAGGGCCGATCAACCCCCGTGTCACGCCCGCGAACACGGCCAGGTCGAGGCCGAGCACCAGCACCAGGAGCGTCGTCACGCCGAGCGCGACCCCCCTGCTCGTCGTCCGGGCGAGCGCCGACACCGGCAGGACGACGGCCAGCGCCACGAGCGCGTACAGCGCCGCGAGCACGACGAAGCGGGCGTAGTAGGCAGGCGAGTCGACGGTGGCGTGGGTGGCGAGAAAGGAGGGGACGGGCTGGCTCGACAGCGGGACGGCCAGGGCGGCCAGCGCGAGCGGGACGACCACCGCCGCCAGCAGGAGCGCCCCGCGGCCGAGGAAGGTCCCGAGGACGTACGTCGAGCGCGCGACGGGGTAGGTCCGGATCACGTCGAGTTCGCCCCGCTGCTCGTCGGCGACGACGGCCCGGTAGCCCAGGCCGACCGCCAGCACCGGCACGAGCACCTCGACCGGTGCGGCGAGGTTCAACACCAGCGGCAGGTAGCCGCCGGCCCCGCCCAGGACGGGGATCGCGAGGATACCGAGGCCGAACAGGGCGACGAGGAGGAGGGGGACGCGGGCCCGCAGGAGCGCGTCGAACTCCCGCTGGGCGACGGCGAGCAGGCGCTCGCGGCGCCCGCTCACGCGCCGTCACCTCCCCGGCCCGCCGAGACGGTCGTCCCCTCGCGGTCGATGATCGCCGCCAGCGCGCCGTCGAGCGTGTCGGCCCCGGTCTCCTCGAGCAGGGCCGCGGGCGCGTCGTCCGCGGCGATGTGGCCGTCCTCCAGCACGAGCACCCGATCGGCCATCTGCTGGACGGCGCTGACGTTGTGGGTCGCCAACACTACCGCCGCCCCGTCCGCGGCGAGCGAGCCGACGACCCCGGAGATGTGCTCGACCATCGCGGGGTCGAGGCCGCTCGAGGGTTCGTCGAGGACGACCAGCGGCGGGTCGCCGACGGTCGCCTGGGCGATGCCGAACAGGCGGGTCATCCCGCCCGAGAGCGCCGCCACGCGGCGGTCCGGGACCGTCCCGAGGCCGACCCGCTCCAGCGTCGCGTCCACGTCGAGGTCCGCGCCCGCGAGCGTACCGTAAAACGACAGCGTCTCGGCGAGGGTGAACCGCGGCTGGAACGCCGGCGTCTGCGGGAGATACCCGACGGGCCGGTCCGCGTCGCTGGTGACGGTCACCGACCCCTCGTCGGGGGCCAGGAGGCCTGCGACACACCGCAGAAGCGTCGTCTTGCCCGAGCCGTTGGGGCCGACGAGACAGACGATGGCCCCGCGCTCGGCCTCGAACGACACCCCGTCGAGGACGTGGACGTCCCCGAAGGCGTGTGCGAGGTCCCGCACCGACAGGAGGGGCCGATCGGCCCCGCCATCGCTTTCCTCGTCGGTCACGTCGCGTTCACCTCCGCGGGAACGGACGTCGTCACGTCGCGTTCACCTCCGCGAGGACGCCCGGGCGGACCGGGGCCGCGAGCGGGCCGGTGTCGACGACGGCGCTGTGCCGAAGACCGGGGGTAGCGGCCTGGAGTTGCCTGAGCAGGCCCAGGGTCGGGGCGCGGGCGGCGACCGTCCCGGCCCGCGAGCGGCCCAGCACCCGATCGACGGGGTCCGAGGGGCGGTACGGCCGGTCGAGGACCCCGTCGCCGTCGCGGTCGAGGCCCCGGGCGCCGGCCCAGTAGTTGCCCCGGCCGGCCGCCGTCCAGACGTGGACCGGGCCGCCGCCGACGGTGGCCGGCCGGTCGTTGCCGACGACGTCGTTCCCGATCACCGTGTTCGTCGGGACGATGGTGTCGGCGTGGATGCCCTCGTGGTTGCCGACGACGGTGTTGTTCGTGTACAGCGAGCGCGAGGCGCCGACCGTCATGCCGATGTCGTTGTCGACGAGGACGTTGCCCCAGACGTAGGAGGCGTCGCCGGACACCTCGATGCCGACCTCGCAGTTCCGGACCCTGTTGTGGCTGAGCACGTTCGCCCGGGGGCTCGTCATCACGACGGCGCCCATGTTCGAGTCCGTCACAGTGTTGTTCGCGACGAGCGTCCGCGAGGTGTACATCTCGTGGACGCCGTACCGCAGGCCGTGCATCTCGCTGTCGCGGACGACGGTCCCCGGTGAGCGGTGGGTGTACACGCCGTCGCGGCCGCCCCGGAACGTCGCGTTCTGGACGACGATCGGGGAGTACATCGTCAGCACGCCCATGAAGCCGTCCTGCCAGCGATCGGTGCCGTGGACCGTGAGGTTCCGGACGACGGTCCCGGGGCTGTGACGGATCAACACGCCGTTGGCGCGGGTGTCGACCGTCACGTTCGCGATCAGGGAGCGGTTCGCCCCGGCCAGCAGGACGCCCGCGTCGCCGCGTCCGTAGGTGAGCACGATGTTGGCGTCCCACCCCGTAGCGTTGCCCGCTCCCTGACCGGTGCCGTTCGGGCCGACGCCCCGGATCCGCAGGTCCGCGACGGCGACCCGGGAGGCGTTGGCCCGGAGCACCCGGTCCGCGCCGCCGCCGTCGATCACCGTCCGGTTGCCCGCTCCCCGCAGCGTCAGGGGCCTGGTGATCGTGACGTTCGTCTCGTAGGTCCCCGGCGGCAGGTACACCGTCGTGTTCGGCGGGGCTTGCGCGACGGCCGCGGACAGCGTCGGGGCGTCCTCGCCGACGACGATCGACCGGGAGCGATGCAGGAGCGAGTCGCCGGCCGCGACCCGGGCGTCGGCCCAGGACGTGCGGTTCGCAACGAGTTCGCGCCGCCGGGACCGGGCGGCCGCCAGCCCCTCGTCGCGGGCGCGTGACCGGATGGCGTCCCAGCCGACCACTCGCCCGTCGTGAGCGTCGGCGAACGCCCGGGCCGCGTCGGCGTCCGCGAACGGTACGACGGCGGGCCCGGCCGTCGTCCGGGCGTCGCTGTCGACGACGTAGTGGGCCGTCTCGGCCGGCGTCCACCCCACCCTGGCGTCCTCGGCCACGAGATACCCCTCGTCGGTCAGGTGGGGGTCGGCGCCGCCGAAGTCCGTGACGAACACGCCGAGCGGTCGGCCGAACTGCCGGCGGGCGTTCCCGCTCCCGAGGCTGGACGCCGCCGACTCGACGCCGTAGTAGCCCACGACGTACTGGTACTGCGAGTAGAACGCCTCGGCGCGCGGCAGCGCGTACCCCCGCGCTCGGGCGGTCTGGACGTCGACCCCGGTCATCCCCATCGACAGGGTCTGGTCGAACGGGACCGGCGAGAGCCGGTTCCCGCCCGCGACCGGGGCGGCGAAGGCGCTCGAAAGCACCAGCAACAGCGCTCCGAGCGCCCCCAGTACCACGCGGACGTCCACTCTCATGCCTGCCGGAGCGCCGCGATCGTTTCCGGCGTGACCTCGTCCAGCGTCGCGAGCGATCCCCCGTGGTCGTCGGCGAACGACTGGGCGTCCGCCTCGTCCGAGAACGCGATCAGGTCCCGGCCCATCGCGCCCTGGACCGCCGACCCGACGACGAACGTCACGTCGGCGGCGTCCACGAAGGCCGACGCGTCGGGATGGCGCGAGATGAGCAGCGCGTCGCCCTCCCGGAGCAGTCGATAGTCGACCGAGGAGTAATCGGTGACGTACATGACCTGGCGCTCCCAGTCGCGCTGGAAGTCGTACTGGAACGCTTCCCAGGTGCTGTCGAACCGCGCCGGGTTGTCGTGGCCCGAGGGGCTGTGGTTCCGGTAGAAGATCTCGGCGCTGGGCCCCGGGTGGTTCGGGATGACCATCCCGCACACCTCACAGGTGTCGTCCGTCGTCAGCGTCACCGGGTCGGGCACGCCCCCCGACCCCTGGCATCCGGCGAGCGCGAGCAGCGCGGTCCCGCCGGCGGTCGCGAGAAACCGCCGGCGAGAGCGTCGCGCGAACGCGACCGGTGATGTCTCGCCCATGGAGAATGGCCTCTGGTTCACCGTGACATACCCGGTCCCCGGAGATGTGGCTTTCGATGTCCCGGGGTCGGAAAACGCGATCCCGTTCCGGGGTCGGAAAACGTCCCCACCCCGGGATCAGCGTTTCGCCACTGCGTACTCCCCCCGGACGACGTCGGCGAACGCCTCGGGGTGTTCGACGTGGGGGAGCAACCGCGAGTCGTCGATCACGACCAGGCGGGCGTCGACGGCTTCCGCCAGGTCCCGCCCGACCGAGACGGGCGTGATGTCGGCGTCCCGACCCCACACGAACGTCACCGGCACGTCGAGGTCCGCCAGCAGCGACTCGAGGTCTTCCTCCGGGTCGAGGTAGCCCGACACGAACGACGCCGGCGCGAAGCGGGCCCCCGGCTGGTGGCTCGTCGTCCACTCGTAGTCGAGCACCTCGTCGGTCAGGTTCCGCATGTCGGCGTAGCCGTGGTCCTCGTGGAAGTACCGGAGGCCGGGCTTGCTGACGAGGAGGTTGAACAGGCCCTGCCCGACCAGCGGCGACCGGAACAGCGACCGGACCAGCGGCCGGCGTCCGCCCCCGCCCATCGTCGTGTCGGTGGGACAGAGAAAGAACAGTTCCGCGACCGGGACCTCCCCGGCCGCCGCCGCGGCGTAGGCGGCGGTCAGCGAGGAGGCGATCACCGTCGGGTCCTCGACGGTGTCGGCCAGGAAGTCGGTGACGAACCGGGTCAAAAGCGACGCCGAGTACAGCAGCGGCGGCCGATCGGAGTGGCCGAATCCCGGCAGGTCGGGCGCGATGACGTGGTACTCCTCGGCCAGTTCCTCGAAGACGGCGTGGTACTCGTGGCTGGAGGCGGCGGCGTTGACCCCGTGCAGGAACACGAGGTCCGGGTCGTCGGGGTCGCCCGCCTCGGCGTAGGCCACGTCGAAACCGCGCCAGCGGTAGGTCCCCCACTCGGCGTCGAGGAAGTGATCGAACCCGGACGCGCGAGCGGCGAGCACGCGGTTCGCGAGCGCCGTCGCGCCGGCCGCGGCGACGCTCCCGGCGAGGAGGTTCCGGAGCTTCATACCCGGAGGGAGGGGCGGTAGCCGCTTATATGTGGCGTCAAACCGGGTTTGTTTGACCCTGTTCCAGTCCGACCGCACCTTGAGGTTCGGTCGAACCGGTACACAGTCGCGAGAATCCGTATCAGTCCGTCCGCTCCACGGGGTCGACCCCCTCGAGACACTCCCGGACCGGCTCCAGGAGGTCGTCGACGACGGTGTAGGGGTCGGTCTCGCGGGCGACGATCCGGTCGAGGCGGTCGTCGAGTCCCCCGACGCGTTCGACGTGGTCGGCGACGAGCGCGTTCGCGTCCTCGCGGAGCAGGGTCCGGATCTCGGCGGCGTAGCGCTCGCGGACGGCGGCCTCACGTCCGCCGGTCGCGACGAGGTGGTCGCGGTGGTCGGCCAGGGCATCCAGAAACGCCGACACGCCCTCGCCGCTGGTCGCCACGGTCTCGAGGATGGGGGGCGACCACGCCGTCTCGTCTCCCGACCCGTCCGCGCGCTGTTCGAGCATCTCCCGCAACTGCGAGACGGCGCGGTCGGCCCCCTCGAGGTCGGCCTTGTTGACGACGAACACGTCCGCGATCTCGAGGATGCCGGCCTTCAGCATCTGCACGTCGTCGCCGCTGCCCGGCGGGACCAGCACGGCGACGGTGTCGGCGGTCCGCACCACGTCGATCTCGTTTTGCCCCGCGCCGACCGTCTCGACGACGATCCGGTCTTTCCCGAACGCGTCGAGCGCAGTGACGGCGTCGGTCGTCGCCGTCGAGAGCCCACCCAGCGCCCCGCGGGCGGACATCGAGCGGAAGAACACGTCCATGTCGCCGGCGTTCTCGGCCATCCGGATGCGGTCGCCCAGCACCGCCCCGCCGGTGAACGGCGAGGCGGGGTCGACGGCGATGACGCCGACCGTCTCGCCACGGTCGCGGTAGGCGGCGGCCACCTTGTCGACGAGCGTCGACTTGCCGGCGCCCGGCGGGCCCGTGACGCCGACGACGTGGGCCGATCCGCCGTGACGGTGCAGTTCGGCGACCAGATCGCGGTACCCCGGCGCGCGGTTCTCGATCCGCGTGATCGCCCGGGCCAGCGCGCGGTGATCGCCGGCCAGCAGGTCCGCGACGAGGTCCTCGCTCATACCCGCGTCGGCGCGTGTTCGCGCACGTACTCGATCATCTCCGTCGTCGAGGCGCCGGGCCCGAAGATCTCCGCGACCCCGCGGTCCTTCAGGTCCCGCTTGTCGTCGTCGGGGACGATCCCGCCCACGAGGACCAGCGTGTCCTCGAGGGCACCGTACTCCGCGAGGCCCTCGAGGATTGTCGGGACGAGCGTGTTGTGCGCCCCCGAGAGGATGGAGATGCCCAGCACGTCCACGTCCTCCTGGACGGTCGCGGTGACGACCTCCTCGGGTGAGCGGTGCAGGCCCGAGTAGATCACCTCGAAACCGGCGTCCCGGAACGCCCGCGCGATGACGTGGGCCCCCCGGTCGTGGCCGTCGAGGCCGACCTTGGCGACGAGACAGCGGATCGTCCGACCCTCCTGCTCCGCGCTCATGGTATCGACTACCACGGCCGGCGGTTTCACTCTGACGGTGGCGTCGGGCGAGCGGGGTCGCGCGCGGGAACGGGCCCACGCCGGCGATCGGAAACTCGAAAGCCGAACCACGCCGGCGATCGGAAACCCGAAGGCCGAAGCCACTCCGGGACGGAGAGAGCGCATGGCCGTCGCAGACCGGGTCCGCACGCGCGTTCGCGCTCGCCCGAGAATCGCCACCGCCGTCCTGTCGGTCGTGGGCTACGCGCTCGTGTTCGGCGCGTTCGGGGGGTTGCTCCCCCTGCCGGACCTCTCGCGAGGGACGGTCGTGGCGCTCGGCGACGCCATCGCCGTGGTCAACACGGCGGCGCTCGTGTCTATCCTCGCGGGCGTCTACTTCATCAAGCGCCGGCAGATCCGCCGCCACCGCGCCGCCATGCTGACGGCGTTCGCGCTGATCGTGGTGTTCCTGGCGATGTACCTGCTGAAGGTCGGCGGAGGCTTCGAGAAGGAGATCGTCGCCAGCGGGATCGTCTGGTACGCCTACGTGACGATGCTCGCGATCCACGTCCTGCTGTCGGCGCTGGCGGTGCCCGTGGTTCTGCACGCGGTCGTGCTGGGACTGACCCACTCGCCGGCGGAACTCCCGACGACCGAGCACCCGACCGTCGGCCGGATCGCCGTCGCGGCGTGGTCTTTGAGCCTCGCGCTGGGGATCGTCACCTACCTCATGCTGAACCACCTCTACTCGTGGGTGCCCCGGCAGACCGCGCTGCTGGTGTTGATCGCCGTTCCGGGCCTGCGCCGGGAGTAGCCAGTACCGTTTTGGCGATCCGTGCCGTCTGTTGACACATGAGCGAGGAGGACGCCGAGGACGCCCGCGTGCGGCGCTGTGACTACTGCCGGCTGCCGATCCCGAAGGCGCCGGTCGAGATGGCGGCCGACGGGGAGACCTACACCTTCTGCTCGGCGGCGTGTCGCGAGGCCGTCAGCGAGAGCGACAGGGTGTTCACGCAGTATCACGGCCACCGGCGCCTCGACACGGGCGTGTCGGTGCTCGACGCGGCGCTCCCGGAGGGCGTGCCCCGCAACTCGTTCGTGATGCTGACAGACCTCGCGGGGACCCGCACGGAGGCCATCCAGGCGGAACTGGCCTGGCGGGCCCTCCAGCGGGGCGAGCCCGTGGTGATCGTCTCGTTTCTCGAACCGCCCGTCTCGCTCATCCACCAGTTCGTCGCGCTCGAGTGGAACGTCCTCCCCTACCTCGAGGACGACCAGTTACACGTCCTCGACTGTTTCACCTACCGCGTCGGGGACCGCGAGCGGATGCACGACCGGATGAACCCCTGGAACGCCCACCTCACCCGCGTCGCCGATGACGCGACGACCCGTATCAGGGACCCCTCGGAGTTCGGCGAACTGAACAACCGCCTCGACCGTGCGCTCGAGGCCCACGACATGCAGGACCGGGGCGTCGTCGTCGTCGACTCGCTGACCGAACTCGGGTCGCTCGTCCAGCCAGTCCAGGCCTACGACTTCGTGAAGAACCTCCGCGCCGACGTCTGCAAGGGGCGGTTCGTCCCCGTCTTCGCCGGCGCGACCGTCACCGGCGACGGCGAGGCGTTCCCCCACGATCTGACCTACATGGCCGACGGCATCGTCGAGATGCGCCTCGACGAGGAGATGGTGGAGGGCGCCCTGATCAAACAGCTCCGGGTGCGCAAGATGAGCGGCGTGCTCACCTACCCCGAGTGGAGCGTCTACGAGTACACTGCCGGCGACGGTATCGTCACCTTCGACCCCCGGGAGGAGATGGCCGACGAGGGAGACGGGAACAGCGTGGAGCAAGGGAACGAGGACGGCGTGGGGCAGGGAAACGAGGACGACGTGCCCGATGCGGGGGGCGAACGCGGGACCGAGTGATCGCGTCCCACTCAGGCGGACTGGCGCCGCTCAGTCAGTACTGTCGCCGCTCAGTCGGTCACGGGGAGCGCCCAGGCCCCCGCGGCGAGCGCGACGACGGCGAGGGCCACGAGCACCGCCAGGTCCGCCAGCGGGACGCCGCCCGTGACGGCCGCCCGCACGCCCCGCGAGAAGTACGTCAGCGGCGAGAGCCAGGTTGGCAGCCATCCGGGCAGCAGCGACTGCGGGACGAACGTCTCCGAGAGGAACAACAGCGGGAGCGCGAGCGTGTTGCTGGCGGCGATCACGCCGTCCTGGGAGTCGGCGATGCGCCCGAGCAGCGCGCCGACGCCGCAGAACAGCGCCACGCCGGCGACGACGAACAGCGCGAGCAGGACGACCGAGGTCGGCGTCAGGACGAGGGAGGCCCCCGTCAGCAGCGCCATCAACACGAGTACGAGCAGGGCGGCCACGCCGATGATGCCGACGTTGACCGCCGTCTGGGCCACCAGCCACTCCCAGCGGCGCAGCGGCGTGGTCGCGAGCTTCTCGAAGCGGTTGCCCTCGCGGTGGCGAGCGACCTCGCTGCCGATCCGCGAGAGCGGCGTGAAAAGCACCACGACCGCCAGGTAGCCCGGGACGTAGTACACCGGCGACTCCGTGAACAGGCCGCCGCCGCCGGGCTGGGTGCGCACCAGCGCGCCGAAGATGACGACGATCAGCAGGGGGAACACGAAGGTGAAAAACACCGTCGTCCGGCGGCGGAGAAACGCCAGTCTCGCGGCGCGGGACTCGCTCGAGATCCGCTGGACGCGGCTCATCGCTCCCCCCCGTCGGCCGCCGTCAGCGGCGCGTCCTCGGCCACCGCGACGCGCTGGCCCGTCAGCGACAGGTACACGTCCTCGAGGTCCGGCTCGGACCACGAGAGGGTCTCGTAGCTGCCCCCGGCCTCCTCTAGGGTCGCCACGACGCCCCCGATGTCCTCCGGGGCGACGCCGTGGATCACCAGCCCTTCCTCGACGCGCTCGGCGGGGTACTCGAACAGGTCCGCGACCGCGTCGTCGAACTCGCCGGCGACGGTCAGGCGGGGCTCGCCGCCGTGGGCGCCGATCAGCGCCGAGGGCGTATCACAGGCCACGAGTTCGCCGTCCGCCAGCAGGCCGACGCGGTCGGCGAGCTGCTGGGCCTCCTCCATGTAGTGGGTCGTCACGAGGATGGTCACCCCGCGGTCGGCCAGCCCCTCGAGCAGTTCCCACAGCGCCCGCCGGCCGGCGGGGTCGATGCCGGTCGTGGGCTCGTCGAGCACGATCAGGTCCGGGTCGTTGACCAGCGCCGTTGCGACGCAGGTCCGCCGGCGCTGGCCGCCCGAGAGGTTCTCGTAGTATCGGTCGGCGTCCCCGGCCATGCCGACGTCCTCAAGCACCGCGTCCACGTCGCGCGCCTCGTCGTAGAGGGCGGCGTAGTAGGCGACCAGTTCGCGCGGCGTCAGCCGGTCGTGGGGGTCGAAGTCCTGCGGGAGCAGCCCGAGCAGCGAGCGGTCGATCTCCCCCGGGGGCTCCCCGAACAGCCGCACTGTCCCCTCGGCCGTCGTCGTGCCCGTCAGCGTGCGCACGAGCGTCGTCTTCCCGGCGCCGTTGGGCCCGACAAGCCCAAACACCTCGCCGGCCGCGAGTTCGATCGAGACGCCCGACAGCGCCTCGGTGTCACCGTACCTGCGGCGAACGTCCTCCGCGAGGACTACCGGCTCCATGACACCCGGTGGGGGACGATAGCCGAAAGCCGCTTCGATTTTCAGATCGCCGCTCTGACCGTCCGGACGATCTCGTCGACGTCGAACTCGTCTTCGTCCTTGTCGTACACCGTCCGGCCGTCGACCCGGACGCGGAACACGCCGTGGTCGCCCATCACCAGCCTGAGCGAGTCGAGGTCGCGCTCACAGCCGTTGAGGATGGCCCGCTCCACGTCCACGGCGCGCTCCCGGAAGCCACAGGGCACGCAGTACTCGATGTCGACCTCCGTCATGGGATGGCGTTGGGCGTCCGAACCCAAAAACCCGCGGGATCACACCGCCAGCGCGTCGATCACGACGACCAGCAGGAGCGCCCCGAGGTAGGCGTTCGAGGCGTGGAACGCGCGGAGGGCGGCCCGGTCGGTCTGCTCGCGGTGCAGGCGGACGACCGCCCACAGGAAGACCCCGCCGAGGCCGGCGGTCGTCGCCGCGTACAGCGGACCCAGTCCCGAGAGTGCCACGAGGACGCCCGCCGCTGCGAGCGTCGCGCCCAGGTAATAGAGGACGTGCTTGCGGGTCTGGGTCTCGCCCCGGACGACCGGCATCATCGGGAAGCCCCCGCGGGCGTAGTCCTCCTTGTAGGCCAGCGCGAGGTTGTAGAAGTGGGCGGGGGTCCACAGGAAGACGACGCCGGCCAGCACAACGCCCGGGAGGCCGACGGTCCCGGTGACGGCCGCCCACCCGATCAGCGCCGGGAGCGCGCCGGCCGCCCCGCCGATCACGGTGTTTTGCACCGTGTTGGGCTTGAGCACCAGCGTGTAGACGACGCTGTAAAACAGGATCGCGACCACCCCGAGCAGCGCCGTGAGGGGGTTGACGAGCAGGAAGGACCCGACCGAGGCCAGCGCCAGGACGGCCCCGAAGGCCAGCGCGTTCCGGACCGGGATCTGGTGGGTCGCCACCGGCCGGTCGGACGTGCGGTCCATCCGCTGGTCGACGTCACGCTCGAGGACGTGGTTGAACGTTCCCGAGGCCCCGATGGCGAGGACGCCGCCGCCGAGCGTGAGGACGATGGTCCGCACCGAGAGCCCGGGGCCGCCGGCCAGCGCCATCGCGGCGGCGGCGACGAGACAGAGCAGCCACATCAGGCGGGGCTTGGTGAGACGGACGTAGGCCCGGGCCGTCTCCACGAGGCGCTGTCGGCGGGTGAGCGCGGGCGCCGGGGCCGGCTCCCCCCCTTCGACCGGGGCGTCCGCGGCGTCGCCCGGGAGGACGGGGCCCGCGTCGTCGCTGCCGGTCTCGGCCTCGAGGTGCCAGGCCAGCGCGGCCACGAGGGCGGCGAAGATGCCCATGCCGACCGTGAAGTGCGCGACCGGGAGTTCGCCCGACGCGCCGGTGGTGGCGACGAACGCGCCGATGGCGATCTGAACGGGGTACAGCGCGAGCGCGCCCGCGAGAGCGGCGCGGACGCGCCCCTCCACGTCGGTCCGGAACGCCGACACCGACGCGAGCAGGACGAGCACGCCGACGCCGGCGGCGAGCAGGCGGTGGGTGACGGCCACCAGAAACGACGGGTCGGCGAGGCTGCCCTGACAGGTCGGCCAGGTCGAACAGGCGCTGACGGCGTCGGCGACCGCCGCGGTCGCGCCGGCGACCACCAGCACGTACACCCCCAGCGCGCTGGCGGCGAGCAGCGTCCCGAACCGCGGGCGCGTGAACGACATCACTCCCCCTTTCGACGGGTCGTACTTAGGCGATGCGCTTCGACCCGGGGGGCCCGGCCGCCGGTTTCCGCCGGGCCCCGAATACTGTGGGGGAATCACCCCCGTCCCGGGGGGCCTGACCCGGAGACAGCAGGTATTTATTCCCCCTGTTCCAACCGGCACGCATGAACCGTAACCGCGCGGGGCTCGTGGCCCTGTTCGGCGTCGCCCTCGTGGCGCTGGCCGCCGAACCGGCCGCCGCCCAGGGGGCACCCTCGACGACGCGTAACCTGATCTGGGGACTCAACATGGACCTGCTGTACGTGGCCGTCCCCATCACGGTCCTCGTCGAGGGCATCCTCATCTACACGGTCTGGCGGTTCAAGAACAGTGGCGAGGCGAAACCGACCCGGGAGAACCGCCGCCTCGAGATCACGTGGACGGTCGCGACGGCCGTCATCCTGCTGTTCGTCGGCGTGGCCTCCTTCGGGGTGCTGGCGAAACCGCACGTCACCGCGAGCGCCGGCGACAGCGTCGACGACGCCGTCCACGTCGAGGTCGTGGCGACGACCTGGCAGTGGTCGTTCAACTACAACGACACGGGCACGGGGGACAACCGCGTCTCCACGACGACCACGTTGACAGTACCGGCCAACCGCACGATCGAGTTAGACGTGACTTCGAACCGCTGGATACACTCGTTCCACGTGCCACAGCTCGGGCTCAAGCAGGACGCGATCCCGGGCCAGCACCACACGCTCCGCACCCGGATCACGGAACCGGGGACCTACCAGCTGTACTGTGCCGAGTACTGCGGCGTGGGCCACTCCTCGATGCTCGGGCAGGTGCGCGTCCTCCCGCAGGACGAGTACCAGGACTGGCTCGCAAACCAGACCGGGCAGTGAGCGACGAACGCTTCTTCGAGGACGTCGCGGTCGGTGAATCGACCAGCACCGGCACCTACGAGATGACCGCCGAGGAGATCGTCGCCTTCGGCGAGGCCTACGACCCCCAGCCGATGCACACGGACCCGGACGCGGCGACCGCGTCGGCGTTCGGCGGGCTGATCGCCAGCGGCTGGCACACGGCCGCGGCGACGATGCGACTGCTCGTCGACGGGCCGCTCGGGGACGAACGGATCGTCGGTGCAGCGGGCGTCGACGAACTCCGCTTTCTCGAACCGGTGCGTCCCGGCGACGCCCTCTCGGTCGAGACAGAAGTGCTCGCCTCGGAGCCCTGGGACGACGCGCGCGGACTGGTGCGCTCCGCGGTCACGACCACCCGCGAGGACGGGACGACCGTGCTCTCGATGGTCGCGCTCGTGCTCTACGAGCGCCGCGGGGAGCAGTGAGCGGCCCGAAACAGGAGCCGCGAGCGCTGGACGAACCCGCGGCGATCCGTGTCAGGGTCCACAGACCTCCGCGGTCGCGTACACCTCGCCGTCGTCGGTCACGACGACGCCGACGCCGAGGCGACCGGCGTTCTCGTAGGTCAGGCGCGGCCGGAAGAAGTCGGAGCCGAACCAGTTACCGACGACGGCGCCGGCGACGGCCGTCTCGTTCGCGTTGAACCGCCGCCGGTCGTCCTCCTGATAGGGGCGACCGGCAATGGTCCGACCCACCGTCTCGAAGTTGTCGTGGGCGGGCTTGATGACGCCGCTCCCGGTCGCGAACTTGCAGGTCTGGAACAGGTCGTTCTGTCGGAACCGCTGGGCGCTCGAGTTCCCACCGGCGTCGTTCGTGACCTCGCCCGTCTCGGCCATCGTGGCGCTGTGATTGCGGGCCATTCTGCGGAGATGGCTGGCCGTCGCCCCCTCGGTCTGCAGGGGATCGAGACCGCGGGCCTCGCGCCGGTCGTTGATCCCGGCTTCGATCCGGTCCTCGATGGTCGCGGCGTCGAACGCGCCGGGGTCGATTCGCCGCTCGGGCGTCGGCGTCGGTGACCCGTTCGCGGTGGGCGTGGACGTGGCAGTCGCCGTCGCCGTGGGCGTGGACGTCGCGGTCTGACCCCCGGTTCCGGGCGCTGTCGGCGTGCCGGTCGCAGTGGCGGTCGGCGCCGCGGTCGCGGTCGGTGTCGCAGTGGCGTTGGTGGCCGGTCCGGCCGACCCCGTGCCACCGAGTTGCGTGCCGACGAGCGCACCGACGAGCATCGCGGTCAGGACGATGAGACCGACGATGCCGACGACGACCTTGTTCACCATCCGTGCGAGGTGGACGCACATCTCGGTGATGAACCTTGTGCTATCCAGGCGACCGGTGTCCGTCGATGCGGGCGGATCGTCGGGACTGGTTCACGACGATCCGTCTCGTACGGAGTGATGCGAGTCACTACCGTATCGACCCCACGCCCGCGAGCGGTCGAACCGGTACACAGTCACAGTAATCCGCATCAGTCCGAGACGGTGGCGTCGCTCCTGGCCCGACGCTCGACGGCGGCGAGAACCGACCCGACGGGAACGGCCGGCGCACCGGGAGGCGCCTCGCTCCCTCCGTCGGGGTCGTCCTGTTCGGTGACGGCGACGACGGGGGCGGCCACGTCGATCAGCGGCGCGAGCGGGCCGTCCGGGTCGAACGTCCCCGTCGCGACGACGATCACGTCCGCCTCCCGCGCCGACTCGCGCGCGTCCGCGAGCGCGGACGGTGCCGGGACGGACAGCGGGGGCGCAGTCGTCACCGGCACGTCGAGGTCGCGTGCGACGCCGAGCGCCGCGTCACCCTCGGGCAGCGGCCCGGCGGAGACGTCGTGGCCCGCGGCGTGCAGTCGAGCGAGCGCACGCGCGCCCGTTCGGCCGCCGCCGAGGACGTGGACGCGCAAGCCGCCGTCCGCAGCGTCCGACAGTGGCGTCACCGAGGGCGTCCCGGTCACCGGATCCGCCGTGACGGCGGTCCGCACGTCGAAGGTCGATTCGAGCGCCTCGGCGGAGAGAACGTCAGTCGGCCGGCCGCGTGCGATCACCGCTCCGTCGTCGAGCAGGAGGAGGCGGTCACAGAACCGCGCGGCGGCCTCGAGGTCGTGGATGGCCGCCAGCGCCGCGCGCCCGTCGCCCGCGAGGTCGCGGACGAGTCCCAGCGTCCGGGCGGCGTGGTTGATGTCGAGGCTGGCAGTGGGTTCGTCGAGGACGAGCGCCGGAGCGTCCTGTGCGAGGGCGCGCGCGACCAGCACCCGCTGGCGCTCGCCGCCGCTGAGTTCGCTCACGCGCCGGTCGCGCAGGTGGGCCGTCTCGGTGCGTTCGAGCGCGCGCTCGACGTGTTCGCGGGCGTCGGGGTCGCTTCCGAACCGGGAGTGGTAGGGCGTGCGCCCCATCGCAACCACGTCCGCGACGGTGAACGCGAAGCGGATCGAGGTGTCCTGGGGGACCGTCGCGACTAGCCGACTGGCCGCCCGCGAGGGGAGGCCGTCGACCGCGTGGCCGTCGACGAGCACCTCGCCGGCGTCCGGTTCGAGCGCGCCGTTGACCGCGCGCAAAAGCGTCGTCTTGCCGGCGCCGTTCGGGCCGACGAGGCCGACGAACTCCCCCCGGTCGACGGTGAGCGAGACGCCGTCGAGCGCCAGCATGTCCCCGAGAGCGACCGAGACGTCCTCGAGTCGGATCACAGCGAGTGCACCTCCCGGCGCCGCAGCAGGTACAGGAAGAAGGGCGCGCCGACGGCGGCGGTGACGATGCCGACGGGCACCTCGGCCGGGCCGGCCCGCGCGAGCGTGTCGGCCGCCACGAGGAACGCGGCGCCGGCGACCGCGCTCGTCGGGAGCAACACGCGGTGGTCCGGTCCGACGAGGAGCCGCATCACGTGTGGCACCACGAGGCCGACGAAGCCGATGACGCCCGCGACGGCGACGGCGGCGGCGGTGACGACGCTTGAGACGGCCAGCAGGGCGCGCTTTGTCCGCTCGACGGGGACGCCGACGGCGTGGGCGTCGGCCTCGCCGAGGAGCAGGGCGTTCAGGTCCCGGGCGTGAAGCTGGAGGACCGCGACGGCGAGCAGCGCGAGCGGGAGCGTCACCTCGATTTCCCCCCACGCGGAGTTGTCGAGGTGGCCCATCAGCCACAGGAGGGCGGTGTTGAGGCTCTCGCCGGCGTTGATCAGCAGGTACGAGATGACCGCCCCGAGCAGCGTCTGGACGGCGACGCCCGCGAGCAGCAGCGTCGCCACGGGCGTCTCGCCGTTCCGGGTTGCGATCAGGTAGACGGTGAAGGCCGCCGCGAGCGCGCCGGCGAACGCGAGCGCCTGGAGGGGGATTCCGAGGTGGAGGACGATGGCCGCGACTGCGCCGACGGCCGCGCCCGAGGAGACGCCGATGATCGACGGGTCGGCCAGCGGATTGCGGAAAAAGCCCTGCATGACGGTGCCGGCCGCGGCGAGCGAGAAGCCCACGACGGCGCCCAGTACGACGCGCGGGAGCCTGATCCGCCGGACGATGGTCTCGGCGGTGTCTGGGACGCGAACGGAGAACGGGTAGACGTAGTGCACGTCGGGCGCGGGGACCGGCACCGCGAGGCCGGCCACGCCGACTGCGTGCACGTGGACGGACACGCCGGCCGGGACGCCCACCGCGTTCAGGCACGCCTTCAGGACCGTCAGCGGGCCGATGTCGGCGGGGCCGACGGTAGCGCTCGCGAGCATCGTCGCCGCGAGCACGACGAGGAGGCCGGCCACCAGCGACCGGCGACTGCGTTCCCGGAGCACGTCCACAAACTTGTTTGCTTTAGTTAAATATTTATTGTACTGGTGCCAAGCCAGACCGGATGAGACGGAGCGTCACGACACTCGCGCTCGTCGCGGCACTCGTGTTGACCGCCGGGATCGCGCCTCTGGCGGTCGCCGACACGACACAGGGACGGACACAGGCACGAGGGGGACCGGCGGGTCAGGGACAGGCAGGGGTACGGGATCAGACGGGGGCACAGAACGGTACCGACTGTTCGTTCCCGCTGACCGTGACCGACGCGACGGGGTCGGAGGTCACGATTCCGGAAGCGCCCGACCGCGTGATCGCCCTCCAGCCCAGCGACGCACAGATCATGTGGGGTATCGGCGCGCGCGACCAGGTGGTGGGTCTCCCCCGAAACCAGTACACGGCCTACCTCGCGGACAGGGCCCACCTCGCTGACGGGGAAAACCGGACGGACGTGAAAAACGACGACCTCACGGTGAACGTCGAGGCGGTCGTCGACGCCCAGCCGGACCTCGTGCTCGCGGCCAACGCCACGAGTCCGAGTACCGTCGCGACACTGCGGCGCGCGAACATCACGGTGTATCACTTCGGTGGAGTGACCTCACTCGAGGGGATCTACGAGCAGATCAACCGGAGCGGACGACTGACCGGCAACTGCGAAGGGGCCGCGCGGACCGTGAGCGAGATGCGCGCGAACGTCACCGCCATCAGGCAGGCGGTCCAGGGTCGCGAGCGCCCGGACGTGCTGTACGTCTTCTTCGGGTACACCACCGGATCGGGGACATACATCGACGACCTGATCGAGACGGCCGGCGGGAACAACGTGATGGCCGACGCCGGCCTCGAGGGGTTCCGCCAGGCGAATCCCGAGACGGTACTCGAGCAGGACCCCGAGGTGATCGTCTACCCGAGCGACGCGTCGGTTCCGAGCGGGTCGCCGTACAACCAGACGACGGCGCTGGCCGAGAACCGCACCGTCGAGGTGAACTCGAACTACGTGAGCCAGCCCGGTCCCAGGGTCGTCCGGCCGCTCCGGACGATGGCGCGGGCCTTCCACCCGGACGCCTTCGCGGACGGCCAGCCGGTCACGCCCGGGACCGAAACGGCGACGCCGACTCCGACCTCGGCGTTGACGGGTACCGACGCGACGCCGACACCCACTTCGGCGCCGACGAATAGCGACGCGGCGCAGACGCCGACCGCGACGACGAGCGCCGGCGGGCCCGGGCCGGGCGTCCCGCTGGCGCTCGCGGCGCTGGCCGGCGCGGGCGTCGCCGCCGCCCGTCGGAAAGGCACTTAAGCGCCCGCGCGCCAACTCCGGGCATGGTCGAGAACGTCATCTGGCCGGCCTTCCTGGACGCCGATCGCACCCGCAGCGAGGGCCGGCGCGTATCCCGCGACCTGGCCGTCCCCGCGCCGACGGTCGAGGAGATCGCCGAGGCCGTGGGCCAGGTGGGGTACGACGCCGTCATCGAACACGACAAGACCTACCCCCGCGAGTACGAGCCCCGCGGGCGCGTGCTCGTGAAGGACGCCGACGACGCCTCGAAGAGCGACCTCCTGAACGCGGTCGGGGCCTACGTGCAGGCGCTCCGGGCATGAGGCGCGTCGGCACCGTCGATCGCGTCGCCGACGGCCGCCTCGTCGTCCGGAGCGCCGACGAGTCGGTACCGGACATCGGGTCCGAGGTGCTCTCGGAGGACCTCGCGACCGTCGGGACCGTCGTGGACGTGTTCGGGCCGGTCGATCGCCCGTACCTGGCGGTCACGCCGGACGACGGAGTCCACCCGGCCGCGCTCGTGGGCGCGCCGCTGTACACGCGGTAGCCAAGACACCTGATTGCGACACGCTGAACCCG
>JBDGUH010000007.1:29579-37501 GCA_042216055.1 Haloarculaceae archaeon | reverse complement strand
GCGCGCCGCTGTACACGCGGTAGCCAAGACACCTGATTGCGACACGCTGAACCCGTCTTCGCCCGGTAGCGAAACGCTGAAACCCCTGCCACCGGAGCGCCCGATATGGACGACCGCCGCCGGATCGCGTTCGGCCTCGCGCTGATCGTCGCCATCTTCCTCCTGATCCAGCTCGCCGCGCTGGCGCTGGTCGAGCCGTTCAAGCAGGCCGGCTACCAGGCCGTCGACGACCCCGGCAACCCGACCAACACGCTGCTGTACGTCGTCGCCATCCTCGCGATGACCGGGCTGATGTTGCTGGCGTTCCGCTACGACGTCGAGGGGCTGATCCGGCTGTTGATCGTCGGCTCGGGCGTCTGGATCGCCACCTACGTCCTCGGCACGTTCGTCCCGCCGTTCGTCAGCTACGCCGGGGTGAACGTCCCCGCGGTCGGCCTCGCGCTCCTGATGGGGGCCGCGCTGCTCGTCTACCCGGAGTGGTACGTCATCGATAGCGCCGGCGTGGTGATGGGCGCCGGGGCGGCCGGCCTGTTCGGCATCACGTTCGGCCTCCTGCCCGCGCTGCTCTTGCTCGCCGTCCTGGCGGTCTACGACGCGATCAGCGTCTACGGGACCGAACACATGCTCACGCTCGCGTCGGGCGTGATGTCGATGAAGGTCCCCGTGGTGCTGGTGATCCCCCTCTCGCCGACCTACTCGTTCCTGGACGCCGAGCCCGGCGTGAGCGAGACCGAGGGGAAGACAGCGGACGAACAACCGCCGGCGGACGGCGACGGCGAGATCGACGCCGACGGCGTGGAGACTGCTGCCGGCGACGAGGAGCGTGACCCCGACGAGCGGGAAACCGCGGCGGGAGAATCAGCCGCCGGAGACGAGGCAGGACCGGGCGGACCACTCGAACGGGACGCGCTGTTCATCGGTCTGGGCGATACGGTGATCCCGACGGTGCTGGTGGCGAGCGCCGCGTTCTTCCTCCGGGGGGCGGTGCCCGGGGTGGCCGGCGTCCCGCTGCCGGCGGCGACGGCGATGCTCGGGACGTTCGCCGGCCTCTCCGTGCTCATGTGGATGGTGCTGAAGGGCCGCCCCCACGCGGGGCTCCCGCTCCTGAACGGGGGGACCATCGCGGGCTACCTGCTCGGCGCGCTGGCGAGCGGCCTCACGCTGGCCCAGGCGCTCGGCCTCGCTGCGGTCGCGTGAGCCGACGGTCCGCCTACTCGAACGCCTCGCTCGCGGGCGTGAACGCGATCCGCTCGCCGCGCCCGCGTTCGAGCGCGCGCTCGTAGACCAGGTGTCCCGCGGCGACCGTCTCGATGGCCGTGCCGCCGCTGTCGAACACCGTGATCTCGTCGTCGGTCGTCCGGCCCGGTGCCGCGCCCGCGATCACGTCGCCGAGTTCCGCCCCGGCGTGTTCCTCGTCGATGGCCCCCTCCTCCAGGGCGAGCATGTAGGCCCCGGCGTCGCGGTCGAGGCGGGCCAGCAGATCGGGGACGTACGTCGAGCGCGCGACGGTCGTGGCGTCGATCTCGCGGCGCTCGGGGTGGTACTGCCCCATCGCGGTGACGTGGGTCCCGTCCTCGAGCAGGTCGCCGTCGAACACCGGTTCGCTCGCGTCCGTGGCCGTGATCACCACGTCCGCGCCCTCGACGGCCGCCGCCGGACTCGCGACGGCGGCGACCGTGGGGTCGAGTTCCCCGTTCATCTCGGCGGCGAAGGACTCGCGGTGGGCCTTCGTCGGGGAGTACACCTCGACGTGCTCGAACGCGCGGACGGTCGTCACCGCCCTGAGCTGGCCCCGCGCCTGGGCGCCGGACCCAAACACCGCGAGGCTCCGGGCGTCCTCGCGGGCGAGCGCGTCGACGCCCACCGCACCGACGGCGCCGGTTTTCCAGGGGTTCAGGCTCGCGCCGTCGAGCACCGCGAGCGGTTCCCCGCTATCAGCGTCGAAGAGAGGGAGGACGAAGTGGGCGTCCGCTCCCCCGAACCCGGCGGCGTAGGTGTACCCGCCCATCGCGCCCGTCTCGGGGAGCACCGCCAGGTAGCCCGTCAGCATGCCCGGCGGGTCATCCCCGAACAGCGCGGTCCGGGGTTCGGCGGGGGCGCCCTCGCCGCGCTCGCGGTACGCCTCGCGGACTGCGTCGACGTACTCGGACGCCGTCGCCAGGTCGGCCACGTCCTCGCTCGTGAGAAACAGCGCGCTCGAGTCCATGCCGGCAGTTCGACCGGCCGCGCCTAAAATCAGTCGGCGTTACCGGGGAACTCGGCCCGCGGGGAGGGAGCGTCGGTCGGCGTGCGCACGAACATCGCGTGTCCGATCAGCCCGACAGAGACGACCGAGGCCATCGGGACGGCCATCGTCAGCGAGACGCCGGCGACGACGAGGGCCGCGGTGATGCCTGCGAGTGCGAGCGGGATCAGGCCGAGGACGAAGTCGTAGTAGTGAGCCATGAATATGTGATTATCTATGAGGAATGGGTACAAAAAGCTTCCCCATATTTCAGGCATAACCTCTTTTGTAGGCACTGGATGGGCACTGCGTACTATTGGAGAATACATCCATAACTTATGGGTGGCTATGAATCGACGATTTTGCCCGACGTGTTCGCTGGCGAGCGTTTTCGAACGGCGAGAGCGAGGCCGTCCGTGACGAGGGCGGCAAGTCGACTCTATCGTGACTGTGTCCCAGACTAACAGCGCACATAGATGGCAGAACAGTGGTACGCAGTCGGTTGTTTTCGGCAATGATACTGGGACAACCCTGTAATTAACGTGCCCCACCATCGGGTTTCACAATTTGATAACTGGGCAGATATGCTTATGTGTAGGACCGTCTTACCCCGATGCGGAGGGATGGAACGGCACGGTGCCGATCCCTCAGACCCATGAGTACGAACGCCACGGACGACGTGAACGAGGCCACGGACGCAGACCAGTCCAGCCGGTACGCCGAACTCAACATCGGTGACGAGGAGTTCGTCATCTACGATCGGCAGAACCACCAGGCGTGGATTCAGTCGACAGTGGTCCTCGAGGTAGACGCGCTTCGATGACGCGGTCGCCGTGGCGATAGTCGGGGTCTCCGAACGGCTGACTGGACTCCCCGGACTGTTCCGGGTATAGACACCACGCGAAGGGACCGCGACCCACCGGGATTCATTTCCCCCACACCCGTTTTCATTCGATCGACGCCAGCACTAGCCGCCAGCCAGTGAGCAACGCGCCGCCGACGACGACCGAGACGAGTGCGAACGTGAGCGCGGCGTGCCCCGGGTCGAAACGGGTCGCCCGGAGCGCCTGGGCGACGACGACCGCCAGCACCCACGCCGGCAGCGTCCGTACCGGGACTCGCCGGTAGGACGCCAGCGCGTCGGCGGCGTACTCCCGGGCGACGATCGCGAGCGGGATCCACCCCACGTAGAACGACCCCAGGACCTGTACCACCCGGACGGGTTCGTCGATGGTTCCGTGGTGGGCCATCCCGAAGAGGACGAACGCCGCGATCGCCAGGAGATCACCGATCAGGAGCGCCGCCGTCCGCCCGGTCGGGGCCACTCGGCCCCCCAGCCAGCCACGTGCCATACCGGCTCTGGGACGTGGTGGCCCTTGGCTGTCCCGGTTCATACGGATTATTGCGACTGTGTACCGATCCGACCGCCCGACAGCGTGCGGTCGAGTCGGGAGTGACTCGCAATAATTCGTATCAGGCGCGCCCGGCGACGACGTAGGTGAATCCGGTGGTCACGACGCTCGCGTCCAGCCCCGCGTCCGAGAGGAGCGCGGCGACCTCGTCGGGGCCGGCAAACTGCGACTCCATGCCGAACAGGTGCTCGCCCGCCGCGAGTGCGCGCCCCCTGAGCGTCGACGGATCGAAGTCCACGACGACGAACGCGCCCCCGGGGCGCAGCACTCTGGCGGCCTCCCGCACCGTCGCGGGCCAGTCGGGAAGGTGGTGCAGCGCGTCGACGAGCAGGACGGCGTCGACCGTCTCGTCGGCCAGCGGGAGGCGCCCGGCGTCGCCGACGATCCCCGGGACGCCCCGCCTGTGGGCCCGCCGGACCATCCCCGGCGCCGCGTCGACGACGAGCGGCGCCGGCGGGTCGAGCGCCCTGACGGCACGACCCGGCCCGCCGGCGAGGTCCAGCACGCGCCGGCGCTCCCGGGTCGCGACCGACAGGCCCTCCCGGAGGCGCTCCTCGCGGGCCCGCGGCATGGCGTAGTCGTAGGCGCGCGCGAACCGGTCGAACGTCGCCACGTCCGGTGACACACCACGAGCGAAGGCCGTGACTGACTTGAGTGTGTGCCCGTTGCGCGATCGACGGGCCGCGAGCGGCACCCGCCGGCGTCCAGTCCCGGGGTGTGTCGGCCCACCCGCGAGCGTCCGGGCCGTCGATCGCCCGCCTCGGGGTCACACGGATTGTTGGGCTGTTTCCCGGTTCGACCACACGACGTCGTGCGGTCGAACGGGAGCGACTCGCAACAATCCGTATCAATAGGGCGGGGACTCCGACTGGATGATGTCGGCCACGCTGTCGAACTCGCCGGACAGCAGGACGACGAAGTCATCGAGCGTGACGATCCCGTACAGATCGCCGTCGTCGACGACCGGCAGGCGCCGCACGTTCGCCTCCTCGGCCGCCTGGAGCGCGTCGTAGATCCCTGTCTCGACCTCGACCGTCACGAGGTCACCCGTCACGAGGTCCGACGCCGTCACGCTCGCGGGGTCGTCGTGGTCCCAGGCGCCGACGCCGATGTCCCGGTCGGTCACGAGCCCGGTCGGCGTCCCGCCCTCGGTGACGACGACGCTCCCGACGGCCTGTTCGCGCATCGTTGCCGCAATCTCCGGGACCGACGTGTCGGGGTCGACCGTCACGACGTCCGTCCGCGAAATCTGTCTGATCGTCATGTCGAGTTCACCACGGACGACGATACGCGAGCCGGGGCGAAAAGGCCGACCTGGATTCTCAGCTTCCGGAAACGACGGTCTACCGCTCGTCGATGGGCGTCCACTCCTGGCTCTCGGGGCCGGTGTAGCGCGCACGGGGGCGGATGAGCCGGTTGTCCGCGACGTACTCGAGGACGTGAGCGAGCCAGCCGCCGACGCGGCTCATCGCGAAGATGGGGGTGTAGAGATCGATGGGGATGCCCAGTTGATAGTACACCGACCCCGAGTAGAAGTCGACGTTGGGCGCGATGTCCTTCTCGGGGAGGCCGACCTCCTCGGTCAGGTACGCCTCGATGGCGGTCGTGTACTCGTACCACTTGCGCTCGCCGGTCGCCTCGGCGAGCGCCTCGCTGCGGGCCTCGAGAATATTCGCCCGCGGGTCCTTGACGTCGTAGACGCGGTGGCCCCAGCCGGGGATGCGCCGGCCCTCCTCGAGGGCGTCTTTCACCCACTCGACGGGGTCCTGGCCGCTCTCGTCGAGTGCCATCAGCGTGCGCATCACGTCCTGGTTGGCGCCGCCGTGCCACGGGCCCGACAGCGCGGCGATGCCGCCGGTGACGGCGTTGTACACGTCGGCGTACGTGCTCGCGATGACCAGCGTCGTGAACGTCGAGGCGTTGAGGCCGTGGTCGGCGTGCAGCGTCAGCGCCGTGTCGAACGTCTCGACGGCCGTCTCGTCGGGCTCCCCGCCGGTCAGCATGTACAGGAAGTTCGCCGCGTGCCCCAGGTCCTCGCGCGGCGAGACGGGGTCCTCGCCGCGCCGGGCGCGGTCGAACGCCGCCAGCACCGTCGGGAGCTTCGCGGTCACGCGCCGGCCCTTCCGCAGCGTCGCGTCCGTGTCCTCGGGCTCGGCGCTCCGCTCCTGCTCGTAGGCCGAGAGCATCGACACGAGCGTGCGCAGGGCGGCCATCGGCTCCTCCTCGACGGCGGCGAGTTCGCCGGCCGTCTCGACGACGCCCGCCGGGACCGCGCGCTCCCCGGCCAGCGTGGCGGTGAACGCGTCGAGCTCCTCCCGGTCGGGGAGTTCGCCGTGCCAGAGGAGATACAGCGTCTCCTCGAAGGTCGCCTCCCTCGCGAGGTCCTCGATGGCGTACCCGCGATAGACGAGCCGTCCCGCCCCGCCGTCGATGTAGCTGAGCCCCGACTCGTCGACGACGACGTCCTCGAGCCCGCGGTGCAGTTCCGGTCGTGTGATCTCCTGGAGCAGGTTCGCCATACTGGTCGCTACGGGCGTCCACCCCAAAACCGGTAGCACGATTCCTGCAACGTGAAAAGATCGGCGCCGGCTATCGATTCCTGCCCCCGATTTGGCCCCGATCATCGACAGCGACGACAGCGGTCGTTCGACGCCGGGCACCCGCTCCATCGGACCGAACTGCGCCACAGGATTCATCCGGCGCTCGGCCCACCACCCGACATGGAATTCGCCCTGCTCGGGTGGCCGGACGAGGGCCCGACGCTCCGCCTCGACTACCGGGCGTTTGCCTACGCCGGGAAGTTCGTCATGTCGAGCACGGGCAAGGCCGTCGCCCGCGAGGACGGCGACGTGATCGCCGCGCTGGCGTTCGACGAAGACCGGGCCGACCCCGGCGTCCTGCGCTTTCGCTACGTCACCGTCAGGGCCGACCGCCGCGGCGAGGGGATCGGCCCCCGACTGCTGGGGTTCGGGATCGAGCGGGCGCGCGATCGGGGGTACGACCGGGTCCGCATCGCCGTCAACAACCCCTACGCCTACGAGGCAGCCTACCGGGCCGGGTTCGCCTACACCGGCGAGGAGACCGGCGTGGCGGAACTTCTGCTCGAGTGGCCGGGCGAGCGCGACCGGACGACCTACCAGGCCGGGCTCGACGTGTACCGCGAGCGCGACCTCTCGGCCGACGAGCGGGCGTTTCTCGAGGCACGCGAGGGCGCCGACCCGCCGCCCGATTCATCGGAGGACGCCGACCCGCCGCCCGATTCGCCGGAGGACGCCGACCCGCCGCCCGATTCATCGGAGGACGCCGACCCGCCGCCCGATTCGCCGGAGGGTGCCGACCCGCCGTCGAACTGAGTTCCGGGCAGCGGCGTGGAGCGGTCTCAGACCGTCCCCGATTCGAACAGCCGCGCGCCGCAGTCCTCGCAGGTGACGGCCGCCACCTCCCGGGTCGTACAGCAGGACTCGACCGTGTCCCGCCCCAGGTTGACGGGGCCACCGCAGGCGGGGCAGGTCTCGAGGAACAGGCGGAGGCCGTCGAGCAGTTGGCCGCGCTGGCGGATCGAGCGTCGCTCCCAGTCGGGGTCGCGCTCCCGGAGGAGGCGGGCGGCGCCCACGTCCGCGAGGAAAGCGGCGTGGGACTGCCAGGTCCCCACGATTCGGCCGTCGATCCGCGCTCGGAACGCCTCGTCGAACTCCTCGAAGGCCACGTCCCGGTCGCCCGCCTCGAGCAGTTCGAGCAGGCGCTCCCGTCCGGCGTCAGCCGCCTCGACGGCCCGCATCTCCTCGTGCCAGTCCCCGCCGAAGTCCTCGGCCAGACAGAGGTCGCGCCCTCCGGCACACTCCTCGATGGCCCCGGCTGCGAGGAGCACCGATTCGAGGTCGAGTTCGGGGTCGGCGGGCGCCTCGGTGGACTCGTTTGCCGCCGCCGAACTCGCGACCCCGGAGGCGGCCGGCGTCGCCGGATCCTTCCCGAAGGCCGCGAGGAGCCACGCCGGGAAGTACCGCTTCGTCAGCGTCGGCGTCCCCGGGACGAGATACCCCCGGAAGTAGATGGCGCCGAGCGAGACGAACAGGACGAGGCCGCCGCCCAGCAGCCCCGCCGATATGCCCGTCGTCGCGCGCAGGATCGCCGCGACGGCGACGGCGAGCACGCCGCCGATCAGGAGGTTGACCACCGTACAGGGACTACACCGGTTCTCGCCCGTGTACTCCGGGTTTCGCAGCCCACGCACCGCGTTTCGCAGTTCCCCCACCACGGTCGTGACGCTCCGCACGGCACCCACCACG
>JBDGUH010000007.1:26650-29479 GCA_042216055.1 Haloarculaceae archaeon | reverse complement strand
CGCGTTTCGCAGTTCCCCCACCACGGTCGTGACGCTCCGCACGGCACCCACCACGGTCGTGACGCTCCGCACGGCACCCACCACGGTCGTGACGCTCCGCACGGCACCCACCACGTTCGTGACGCTGCGCATGGCGTTCAGTTGTAGGGGCCAGAACAGTCAATGTTACTCCCCGCTTACCCCGGTGGATTCAAACCGGACGGTTCCGTATCCCGCGCCGATGGGGAACGCAGACCTCCGTGAACTCGCGGTCATCAGGGACGTCTCCTTCGAGGACCTCGAAGGGTCGGTCGTGGCCGTCGACGCCCACAACTGGCTGTATCGCTACCTGACGACCACCGTCAGGTTCACGCGCGATGCGGCCTACACCACCGCCGACGGCGAGGAGGTGGCGAACCTGATCGGCGTCGTCCAGGGGCTCCCGAAGTTCTTCGAGCACGACCTGACCCCGGTGTTCGTCTTCGACGGGTCGGTGACCGAACTCAAGGACGAGGAGATCGAGGAGCGCCGCGAGCAGCGCGAGCGGGCCGAACAGCGCCTCGAGGCGGCCCGCGAGGCCGGCGACGCCGCCGAGGTCGCCCGCCTCGACTCCCGCACCCAGCGGCTCACCGGGACCATCCTGACCACCACCCGCGAACTGCTGGAACTGCTGGACGTGCCCGTCGTGGACGCGCCCGCCGAGGGCGAGGCACAGGCCGCCCACATGGCCCGGCAGGGCGACGTCGACTACGTGGGCACCGAGGACTACGACGCCCTGCTGTTGGGCGCGCCCCTGACACTGCGACAGCTCACCAGCAGCGGGGACCCCGAGCTGATGGACTTCGAGGCGACCCTCGAGTCGCTCGACCTGACCTGGGAGGGACTGGTCGACGCCGCCATCCTGATGGGGACGGACTTCAACGAGGGGGTCGCCGGCGTCGGCCCCAAGACCGCGGTGAAGCTGATCCGCGAACACGGCGACCTCTGGGGGGCACTCGAGGCCCGCGGCGAACACGTCGAGCACGCCGACCGCATCCGGTCGATGTTCCTCGACCCGACCGTGACCGACGACTACGCCGTCGCGACGGATCTCGATCCGGACCTGGCGGCCGCGCGCCGCTACGTCACCGAGGAGTGGGGGGTGGCCGAAGACGAGGTCGAACGGGGCTTCGAGCGCATCGAGGAGAGCGTCGTCCAGACCGGGCTCGACGAGTGGACGTGACGGTCCCGGACCGGCGCGTTGAAGGGGGTACCGGCGGGCGACGGTCCCCGCAGGGAGCCAGTTCTTCGCCGGAAGCGGGCCCTTTAACGCGGCGGCGAGGGTAGCTTCGAACGTATGAGCGACGACTACCGGACCGAACGCGACAGCCTCGGCGAGGTGCAGGTGCCAGCCGACGCCTACTGGGGGGCACAGACCCAGCGGGCCGTCGAGAACTTCCCCATCTCGGAGGAGCGCTTCGGGCGGCGCTTCGTGCGCGCCCTCGGCGTCGTCAAGAAGGCCGCCGCGCTGGCCAACCGCGACCTGGACACGGTCGAGGCGGAGACGGCCGAGCACATCGTCGCCGCCGCCGACGAGGTGATCGCCGGCGAGCACGACGACCAGTTCCCCGTCGACGTGTTCCAGACGGGGTCGGGCACCTCGACGAACATGAACGCCAACGAGGTGATCGCCAACCGGGCGACCGAACTGGCCGGCGGCGAGGTCGGCACGCGCGAGATCCACCCCAACGACCACGTGAACTTCGGGCAGTCAAGCAACGACGTGATCCCGACGGCGATGCACGTCGCCAGCCTGGAGGCCGTCGAGAACGACGTGCTGCCCGCGCTTGCGACCCTGCGGGACGCCCTCGCACAGAAGGAAGAGGAATTCGACGACGTGGTCAAGACCGGCCGGACCCACCTCCAGGACGCGACGCCGATCCGCCTGGGCCAGGAGTTCTCGGGCTACCGGACCCAGGTCGAGAAGGGCATCGCCCGCGTCGAGGGGACCCGCGAGCACCTGTCGGAACTCGCCCTGGGTGGGACCGCCGTGGGGACGGGGCTGAACACCCACCCCGAGTTCCCCGCGCGGGCCGCGGAGTACATCAGCGAGGAGACCGGCATCGAGTTCCGCGAGGCCGACAACCACTTCGAGGCCCAGGCCGCCCACGACGCGATGAGCGAGGCCCACGGCGCCCTGCGGACGGTCGCCGGGTCGCTCAACAAGATCGCCAACGACCTGCGTCTGCTGGCCTCCGGGCCGCGGAACGGCCTCGGCGAGATCGATCAGCCCGAGAACCAGCCCGGGTCCTCGATCATGCCCGGCAAGATCAACCCCGTCGTCGCCGAGGCGGTCAACCAGGTCCACAAGCAGGTCGTCGGCAACGACGCCGCCGTCTCCGCGGGCGCCGCCGAGGGGCAGATCGACCTCAACCTCTACAAGCCCGTCCTGGCCTCGAACTTCCTGGAATCCGCCCAGCTGATCGCCAACGGGAGCGAGGCCTTCGCCGAGAAGTTCGTCGCCAAACTCGAGGCCGACCGCGAGCACTGCGCCGAGCGCGTCCAGCAGAGCATGGCGCTGGCGACGGCGCTCAACCCCGCCATCGGCTACGACAAGGCCAGCAAGGTCGCCAAGCGAGCCCTCGCAGAGGACAAGACCATCCGGGAGGTCGTCCTCGAGGAGGGGTATCTCGACGAGGACGAGGTCGACGAGGTGCTCGACCCCGCCAAGATGACCGAGCGGGGCATCCTCGGCGAGGACTAACCGCCACCGGTCCGGCTGACAGTCACGGGAACGTTCCGTCGGCCACTCCGTTACGGGAACGTTCCGTCGGCCACTCCGTTACGGGAACGTTCCGTCGGCCACTCCGT
>JBDGUH010000007.1:0-26550 GCA_042216055.1 Haloarculaceae archaeon | reverse complement strand
TACGGGAACGTTCCGTTGGTGGCGTTCGCGCGGGCCACCTGTAGCCAGTCGGGGTCGGGAACGGTCGTCGCGTTGACGGCCGTGTAAGCGAACGAGTAGTGGCCCCGGACGCGGGCGGCGTTCACCGTTCCGACGTAGGTGACGTTCAGCGACCGGACGAACCCGTCGGGCGCGATCACCGCGCGGGCGGTGTAGTTGGTCGCGTTCACCTGGGGGAGCGGGTTGTCCGTCACCGTCACCGCGTAGTTGCGTCGTCCGTCGACGAGCACGACCGACACCTCGGCGTCGCCCTCGGAGAGGTACTTCCAGAGGGCGCTCGTGGCGAAGGCGGCGAACCGTCGGTCGGTCGGCCGAACCGGTTGCCGGACGTACCGGATGGTGCCGCTCCCCATCGGCACCCACCGGGTGAACATGACCGACCCGTTCGCGTAGCGGGCGTACCCCGGGAAGTACCGCAGTCGGCTGTTGACCCGCCGGACCAGGCGGCTTGTCACCCGGTAGTAGTGTGTCGCGTCCTCGAAGTAGACGGTCTGGTTCCGGTTGGGCGTCGCGCTCGTGTTGCCGATGCGGCTCTGGAGCCTCGTCCGCTCGTTCCACGTGTACGAGCGGTTCAACGCGGCCTGCCGGTGGGCGGTCGTCAGCGCGTCGAGGTCGGTGATCCCCGTCGCTTCGACCCCGGGGGCGAGGCTGGTGTCTTCCGGCGTCGGGCTCGGGGTCACGATCGGCGCGGGGGTGAGGGTGTCCGTCGGGGTGGCGCCGCCACCGCCGCCGAACCCGTTACAGCCGGCCAGGAGGACGAGGACAGCTACGGCGACCGTCGCCCGGCGCATGTGGCGTCATTGGTGACCCGCCCCCAAAAAGGAGGTCCCTGCAGGCCCGACCCGTGAGACGGTCGTACCTCGCACCGATCCTGGGATGGTGACCGGCGAAGGGTGCGTTTTTTGCGTCCCGGCAACTCAGTCACGGGCAATGAGCGAGTACGACTACGAGCAACTGGGGCTGGTGGCGGGCCTGGAGATCCACCAGCAACTGGACACCGAGTCGAAGCTCTTCTGTGGGTGCCCGACGGAACTGCGCGACCCCGAGGAGGCCACGCGGCGGTTCACCCGCTACCTGCATCCCACGAAGAGCGAACTCGGCGAGATCGACGAGGCGGCCCTCGAGGAGAGCCGCGTCGAGCGCGAGTTCGAGTACCTGGCCTACGACTCGACGTGTCTGGTCGAGGCCGACGAGGAACCGCCCCACCGCGTCGACCGCGAGGCGATGGACGTGGCGCTCGAGATCGCGGCCCTGCTCGACGCCGATCCGGTCGATCAGGTCCACGTGATGCGAAAGATCGTCGTCGACGGCTCGAACACCAGCGGCTTCCAGCGCTCGATGCTCGTCGCCACGGACGGCGAGATCGACACCGATGCCGGCCCGGTCGGCATCGAGGACCTCATGCTCGAGGAGGAGTCCGCCCAGCGGGTCGCCGAGACCGATCGCGGCGTGCGCTACTCGCTGGACCGGCTGGGCATCCCGCTGGTCGAGATCGGCACCGAACCGGACATCCGCACGCCCGAGCAGGCCCGCGAGGCCGCCGAGCGCATCGGTATGCTGCTGCGCTCGACGGGGCAGGTCCGGCGTGGCCTCGGCACGATCCGCCAGGACGTGAACGTCTCCATCGCCGACGGCGCGCGCATCGAACTGAAGGGCGTCCAGAGCCTCGACGACATCGACGACATCGTCCGCAACGAGGTGGGGCGGCAGGTCGCCCTGCTGGAGATCGCCGACGAACTCGCGGCGCGCGGGGCGAGCGTGGGCGACCCGCTCGAGGTGACCGACGCGTTCGCCGACACCGACTCGGGCGTCATCGCGGGCGCCCTCGCGGACGGCGGCGCGGTGTGGGCCGTCCCGCTGTCGGGCTTCGACGGCCTCGTCGGCCGGGAGATCCAGCCCGACCGCCGCCTCGGGACGGAGTTGTCCGACCACGCCAAGCGCCACGGCGCCGGCGGCATCTTCCACACCGACGAACTCCCCGCCTACGGCGTCACGGCAGAGGAGGTCGAACGCCTCCGCGAGGCCGCGGGCGCGGGCCCGGCGGACGCCGTCGCCATCGTCGCCGACGATCCCGAGACGGCCCAACTAGCCATCGAGGCCGTCGCCGACCGGGCCGAGACCGCCCTCGAGGGCGTCCCCGAGGAGACCCGCGACGCCAACGAGGACGCCACCTCCCGCTATCTCCGGCCGCTCCCGGGCGCCGCGCGGATGTACCCCGAGACGGACGTGCCGCCCGTGGTCCCGGATCCCAGCGAGGTGGAGACGCCGGAACTGCTCACGGAGAAGGCAGACCGATACCAGTCCGAGTACGGCCTCGACTCGGGCCTCGCAGAGCAGGTGGCCTACGGCCAGCGCTGGCGCCTGTTCGAGCAGGCCGTCGCGGACGGCGTCGACCCGACCCTCGCCGCGGGGACGCTCGAGTCGACCGTGACGGAACTCCGTCGCGACGGCGTGCCCGTCGAACACCTCACCGACGAGCACTTCCGGCAGGTGTTTGCCCTCGTCGCCGACGGCGACCTCGCGAAGGAGGGAGTTCCGGACCTCCTGGCGGCGCTGGCTGAAGATCCGGCTCTGTCGGCCAGCGAGGCCGCAGAGCGCGAGGACCTGGGATCGGCCGGCGAGGACGAGGTGCGCGAGGCCGTCGTCCGCGTCGTCGAGCGCAACGCCGACCAGGTCGAGAGCGAGGGCATGGGCGCGTTCTCGGCGCTGATGGGCGAGTGCATGGGCGAACTCCGGGGGAAGGCCGACGGCGACGTCGTCAGCGACGTGCTCCGCGAGGAGATCGGCAAGCGGGCCTGATCCTGACCGGGATGGCGTTCCCGGTTTCGTGAACGTGATCGCGTCGTGGGCCGCGTGGACCACCACGTCGTCGGGGGTCCATGTCAACGTGTTCGACGACCTCCGGATCCGGAGGGGATGTGCGACCCGTTCGTCACTCGTTCGATTCTTCGCGGAAGCGGGAGACCGACACTCGATCGATCCCCTCCGCCTCGAGCCGTCGGTTCTCCTGTTCGACCCGAACTGACAGGAGGCGCTGGATCTCTCGCATGCGAAACGCCATCGTCCGGAGTTCGTCGCGCTGGTCGGGTCGAACGGGCTGTTCCTCGTCAGGGTGTGCAGGTTGCTCACCCATGGCAAGAACGTCGTCGCCGAGCTACTTACGTCTACTCCAGGTGCCGTGCCGAACTACGGGCCACTCGTCTCGGGCGCAATGCACGGGCGAACTCCGGGGGAAGGCCGACGGCGACGTCGTCAGCGACGTGCTCCGCGAGGAGATCGGCAAGCGGGCCTGAAACGGACTGTTGCCGGCATTCCAAACCGTTTATACCGCGACGGCGGTAACGCGGCCGTATGGCAAGACAGCAGGGTGAGGTTCGAGACCTCGACGAAGGGAGTTACGTGATGATCGACGAGGTACCGTGCAAGATCACGGCCTACAGCACGGCCAAGCCCGGCAAGCACGGCAGCGCCAAGGCCCGCATCGAGGGCAAGGGCGTCTTCGACGGTCAGAAGCGCTCGCTCTCCCAGCCCGTCGACGCGAAGGTCTGGATCCCCATCATCGATCGCAAGCAGGGCCAGGTCGTCTCAGTCACCGGCGAGGACGCCCAGGTGATGGACCTGGAGACCTACGACACGTTCACGATGCGGATCCCCGACGACGAGGACCTCCAGCCCGACGACGAGATCGAGTACCTCCAGTACGAGGAACAGCGCAAGGTCGTCTGATGTTTCCCGGCGCGGCGACCGATCCCGACGCCGCCGACTACGTCGTCCTCGGGGCGCCGCTGGACGCCTCGACGACCTTCGAGCCCGGGACGCGCTTCGGGCCGGATCGCGTCCGCCACTACGCGCAGGGCTTCGAGGACTACGATCACCACACCGGCCGTCGCTTCTCCGATCTCGCCGTCGCCGACCACGGCGACGTGGCCCCGACCGACGACGCCGAGGAGTACCTGACCTACCTCGAGGGCACGCTCCGGGAGTACGCCCGGGACGGGACCGTTCCGCTCCTCGTGGGGGGCGAGCACACCGTCTCCGTCGCGGCCGTCCGGGCGCTGGATCCCGAGGTCGTCGTCGTTCTCGACGCCCACCTCGACCTGCGGGAGTCCTACGCCAACAACCCCCTGAGCCACGCCACCGTCACCCGCCACGCCCTCGCGGTCGCGGACCGCGCCGTCGTCGTGGGCGCCCGCGCCGGCAGCGAGGCGGAGTTCGAACGCGCCGGTACCGACGACGTGACCGTGGTCGAACCCGACGCCGTCACCGACTGGACCCCCGACCTCGACGGCGAGCGAGCCTACTGTTCCGTCGACGTGGACGCCGCCGACCCCGGGTTCGCGCCCGGGACGGGGACGAAGGAGCCGTTCGGCCTGACGCCCGCCGAGATGCACCGGGTCGTCCGCGCGGTCGCCCCCCACGCCGTCGGCTTCGACGCCGTCGAGGTCAACGACCGCGACGACGGCCAGGCCGCCACGCTCGCCGCGAAGCTCCTGCGGGCGTTCGTCTACGCGCACGCCGACGGGTGACCGTTCCACAGCGTCTCCGGGCGTGATTTACAGGGGGTCGAGGCGAATGCCCCGGGGCTTGACCCCGAGGCGGTTCACGGCGCAGGCCCCCGACTTCGCAGCGCCGGACTTTATTATCGCTCCGCCGGACCGGACGGGTATGGAACAGCTGTCCTCGTGTTACTTCTGTGGCGCCGCCCTGGACGCGTCGCTCTCCGAGTACCCCGTGATCCCGAAGGAGCTCCACCCCGACCCCGACGAGCAGCGGACCGTCGTCCTCTGTCAGTCCTGTCGGCACAAGCTCGGAACGGTGGTCGAGACGGTCGTCGGGGCAATCGAGGAAGGAGCGGAAGGGGTCGAAACCGGCCGGGGGACCTCGCACCACGCGAACGAGGGCGGCGCCGCGAGTGGCGAACGGGTATCGACCGACTCGGCCGACGAAAGCACGGATGAAGCGGTGACGACGGCGGAAGCCACGACCGCGTCCGAGGCGGGGAAGGACGCCGACGGTGGGAACGCCGCGGCCGATGCCGACGGGCCCGAGAACGGTGTGGCTGGGAGCGAGGTGGGGGAGGACGTGGCGACCAGTGGGAGTAGCGAGGCCGGAAGCGACGACGAGGAGACGACAGACGGGGAGACGGCTGACGCTGACGGGGACGCCGGGAGCGGCCAGACCCTTACGGCGCTCGAGTACAACAAGGTGATGCGCCTGCTCCAGAACCGTGAGTTCCCGGTCGACCGCGCGGAGATCCGGGAGGTGGCGGTCAACGCCTACGGCATCTCCCGGTCGGAGTTCGACGCCATCATCGACGCCGCCATCGAGCGTGGCCTCATCGCCGAGCGGGACGGCCAGTTCGTGAGCGCCGAGTAGGGCCGGACACGGCCGACGGGAGCGGCCGACAGTTAAAGAGGGCGCGTCCCGAACGAGGAGGCGTGAGAGACTTCGAGCGCAAGCAGTTGCTCGAACGCGTCGAGCGCGAGAGCGCGACCGTCGGGGCGGAGATCCCCGACCGGATCGACGTGCAGGGCGAGGAGATCGACCTCCGGGAGTTCGTCTTCGAGATCAGGCGCCGCGAGACGGTCCCGGCGGGCGAACGCGAGCGGGTCGAGCGCGCCAAGCGCAACCTCCGGCGCGAGCGCCTCCAGCGCAAGCAGCGACTGGAGGAGGCCGACCTCAGTTACGAGGACGGGGAGGAACTCGCCGGCGCGATCATCGGCATCGACCGGGCGCTGCACGCGCTCGAGAACCTCGGCTCGACGGACATCGAGCGCGAGATCGAGGCCCAGGAGACCGCCGACCGCAAGCGCTGGATGAACTTCCTGCGCAAGGCCCTGGGCAACGACGACACCGACGACCGCCGCGCGGGGGGACGCGGGCTGTGAACGACGAGATCGCGGATCTGCTCGAGGAGTTCGCCGACCGCCTCGAGGCGACCGGCGTCGAGTACAAACCCCGCGCCTACCGTCGGGCCGCCGAGAACGTCCGGGCGTACCACGAGTCGGTGGCGGATCTGGCCCGGGATGGCGGGGCCGACGCCCTCGACGACATCGAGGGCGTGGGCGAGGCGATCGCCGCGAAGATCGTCGAGTACGTCGAGACCGGCGCGATCGCGGAACTCGAGGACCTCCGCGCCGAGATGCCGGCCGACGTCGAGGCGCTGACCGCCGTGGAGGGCGTCGGTCCGAAGACAGTGGGGGCGCTGTACGAGGCGCTCGGAATCGAGACGCTCGACGACCTCGAGGCGGCCGCCGAGGCGGGCGAGATCCGCGAGGTCAGCGGCTTCGGCGAGAAGACCGAGCGGAGCATCCTCGAGGGGATCGAATTCGCCCGGCAGGCCCACGAGCGCCGCCTGCTCGGGGAGGCCCGCCCCCACGGCGAGCGCATCCGCGACTACCTCGCGGAGCGCGAGTCCGTCGCGGCGGTCGAACTCGCGGGCTCGCTGCGCCGCTGGCGGGCGACCATCGGCGACGTGGACGTGCTCGCGGCAAGCGACGACCCGGCGGCCGTCGTCGACGCGCTGGTCGGGTGGGACGACGCCGACGACGTGATCGAGGCCGGCGACACGAAAGCGAGCGTCCGCACCGGCCCGGTCCGGATCGACCTCCGCGTGGTCGTCCCCGGGGAGTTCGGGTCGGCGCTCCAGTACTTCACGGGGAGCAAGGACCACAACGTCCGCCTGCGCAACCGCGCCATCGAGCGGGACCTGAAGATGAACGAGTACGGCGTCTTCGACGTGTCGGGCCTCGACGAGGCGGCAGACGACGGCCAGCGGGCGGGCGAGCGGATCGCCGGCGAGACAGAGGCGTCGATGTACGCGGCGCTCGACCTGCCGTGGATCCCCCCGGAACTGCGCGAGGACCGTGGCGAGATCGCCGCCGCCGCGGCGGGCGAACTCCCCGACCTGGTGACCGTCGACGAACTGCGGGGCGACCTGCACGCCCACACCGAGTGGTCCGACGGCGACCTCTCGATCCGCGACCTGGTCGCCGGCGCAGCAGCGTTCGGTCACGAGTACCTCTGTGTCAGCGACCACGCCACGGGGCCGGGGATGGTCGGCGGCGTCGGCGTCTCCGACGACGACCTCCGCGAGGAGATGGCCGAGATACGGGCCGCGGACGAGGAAAGCGACGTCGACGTGTTCGCGGGCGTCGAGGCCAACGTCGACGGCGATGGGACCGTGTCGGTCGCCGAGGACGTGCTGGCGGACCTGGACTTCGTGATCGCCTCCCCGCACGCGGCGCTGGACGGCGACGGCACCGACCGCCTGGTGACGGCGGCGAAACACCCCCACGTCGACGCCATCGGGCACCCGACCGGTCGGCTGTTGAACCGTCGACGCGCTCTCGAACTCGACGTCGAGCGCCTCGCCGGCGTCGCGGCCGAGCACGGCACCGCCCTCGAGGTCAACGCCAACCCCCATCGGCTCGACCTCTCGGGGAGCGCGGTCAAGACGGCGCTCGAGGCCGGCGCGACGGTCGTTGTGAACACGGACGCCCACCGGACCAGCGACTTCGCGTTCCTGCGCTACGGCGTCCACACCGCCCGCCGCGGGTGGGCCGAAACCGGGGACGTGCTCAACGCGCGGGACGCCGCGGGCGTGCGCGAGTTCGTCGGATGACTGATCGCCTGCTCGTCGACGCGATGTGTGGCCGACTGGCGACCTACCTGCGGATGTGCGGGCACGACGCGGCGTACGCGTTCGACCGGGGCGTCGAGGCCGACGACGAACTGCTGACTCTCGCCGCCCGGGAGGACCGGCGTCTCGTCACGCGGGACCGCGACCTGGCGGCCGCCGCGCCCGATGCCGTCCTGCTCTCGTCCCGGGACATCGACGGGCAACTCCGGGAACTCCGGGACGCCGGCGTTCGGCTCTCGCTGCCCGACGAGCCGACGCGCTGTGGGACCTGCAACGGCCCGCTGGAGCGAGTCGCCAGCGACGCGGAGACGCCCGAAGGTGCGCCCGACCCGGCGCGGGAACCGGTCTGGCGATGCCGGGACTGCGGCCAGCACTTCTGGCGCGGGAGCCACTGGGACGACGTGGCCGCGCGGCTGGCCGACCTCTAACGAGGGTGCGCCCGTCATCGGGCATCGGTACGGCCACAAGACACGTCCCGGTGGGGCGCGTTCGTGTTCCCGTGCTCTCCACCCTGCTCCAGTCGTTCGGACCCTTCGGCTCGCCCCCGGGGCTGCTGGTAGCGCTGCTCGCGCTCGCGGCGGTGCTGCTGGTCGGCCGGTTCCTCCTGCGTCTCGCCTGGCGGCTCGTCGTCATCGGGATCGTGGTCGTGGCGCTCCTGTGGTTGCTCGGTGCGCTGGGCTTCCAGTTCGGCGTGCTCGGCACCCAGCTCGGCGTCCTCGGGTGATCCGGAACGGCGCGTACAGCCTCTATCAGGCCGCGTCGGGGTCGAGCGGGACCGCGTCCGGGGACTGTAGGGCCTCCCGGACCTGGTCCTCGTCGAGCCCCATCGCCGTCGCGATGGTGCCCGCGAGTTCCACGTCGGCGGCGCTGCTGTGCCCGGCCGCGGCCACCTGCGCGACGAACGCCACGGCGAGTTGCTTGCCCTCGGGGGAGAGCATCTCGCCCAGCCCCTCCGCGACGGGTTCGACCCGGGCTCTCGTCCCGAGATTGCGCTGGATCAGGTCGTCCACCCGCTCGCGGGGGTAGTCCGGGAACAGCGTCGTCGCCGCCGACCGGATGGCGTCTTTCTCCGCCGCCTCGACGGTGCCGTCGGCGAGCATGACCGCCACGGCGAGCCGGATCATCCCGCGGAGGTACAGTTCCATCCGCGTGTGCGTCGACGGGTCGAACGCCGAGCGGTCCCCGAGGAACCGGTAGGTGATGCCGGCCTCATCCAGGGCCTCCTGCAGGTTGGCGTTCGGGCCGCGGTTCCAGAGACCGCGGACGAAATCGTACAACACCACGAACGGCGTCCCGACGATGCCAGCGATGCTCCACCAGCCGTACACGAGCGTCCGGCCGGCCCGTCCCCAGAGCCGACTGCGGACACAGCGGTGACACCCGACGAACCGGTAGTTTCGGACCCGGAAGAACAGGAGCAGTCCCGTGATCGTGACGGCCCTTGCGATCTCCTCGATGGGGCGCTCGCCGCAGTGAGGACAGGCGATGTCCACGGCCTGGGCGTCGCCGACGCTGTAGACGACCGACGCCGACTCGCGCGAGTCGGGTGTGGCCGCAGTCTGGGCCACGTTCGCCTGTCCCGTGGCGGGACGCTCGCCGCCCGACCGGTCCCCGTCCGATCGTCCTCCGATGGGACGCTCCCTTGCAGGCCGATCACCGCCGGTCCGGTCGTCGACCGGACCCCCCGCGCCAGCCTGCCGTCCCTCGTTGTCGGAATCGACCGCCGCGCCACACTGACCGCAGAACGTTGCGCCGTCGGCTACCTCGGCGCCACAGTGTGGACAGTGCATGTATGACAATGACGATCATACGAAAAAGAAGTTACGGATGCGACCGAGAGAAGGGACGGAATCGGCCGAGAGAAGGGACGGAATCGGCCGAGAGAAGGGACGGAATCGGCCGAGAGAAGGGACGAAACGTCCGAACACAGGGACGAAACGTCCGAACACGGGGATGAGATCGGCCGACGGCGACGCCTAGGCCTCGGCCACGCAGTCCTGAACTGTCTCGACGACGTCGTCCACCAGTTCGTCCACGTCGTCGCTCTCGGCGTACACGCGGACGTACGGTTCGGTGCCGGAGGGGCGGACCAGCACCCACGACGCGTCGGGAAACTCCAGCCTGACGCCGTACTCCGTGGACACGTCGGCGTCGGGGTGAGCCGCCGGCAGGCGGTCGCCGACGGCGTCCATGACGGCGTCCTTGCGCTCGTCGGGGCACGCGACGCTCACCTTCCGCGAGGGCCGTTCGGTGACCGGCGCCCGGAGGGCGTCGAGGCCGCTATCGGCCACGAGACGGGTGAACACGGCGGCGCTGGCGATCCCGTCGATCCAGGGGCCGTTCGCGGGGTGGATGTGCTTCCACGGTTCGGCCGCGAACACCGTCTCGGTCCCCTTCTCGCCGGCCGCCCGAACGGCGGCGATGCCCTCGTGGAGCGCGCCGAGGCGCACGCGCTCGACCCGTCCGCCCGCGTCGGACACGCGCTCGTCGATGCGGGCGGAGGCGTTGGGCGTCGTCACGACGACCGGGTCTGTGGCCCCGGACTGTCGGACGAAGTGCTCCGCGAGGACGGCGATCACCGTGTCCTCGTGGACGATGTGGCCCTCCGCGTCGAGGAAGACGACGCGGTCGGCGTCGCCGTCGTGGGCGATGCCCAGGTCGGCGTCACTGCCGGCGACGAACTCGGCGAGCGCGGTCAGCGACGACGCGGTGGGCTTGCTCTCGCGGGCGGGGAAGTGGCCGTCGACGTTGGCCTCCAGGGCCGTCACGTCGGCACCCATCGTCCGGAGGACCTGCGGCGTGGCGAGGCCGCCGACGCCGTTTCCGCAGTCGACGGCGACGGACAGGCTCTCGGACGCGGCCCCGTGATCGCTCGCGTACTCGGTGACGGCCGCGCGGTAGGCGGGCAGACGGTCGACACGGCGGGCCTCGCCCCAGGCGTCCCAGTCGGCCGGCGGGGCGTCCGCGGCCACGCGCTCGTCGACGCGGCTCTCGGCGTCGCGGTCGTACTCCTCGCCGTCGGAGAACAGCTTGAGACCGTTGTCGGCGGGCGGGTTGTGGCTGGCCGTGATCATCACGCCCTCGCGGCCGCGGGCGGCGAAGGCAAGCGCGGGCGTCGGAACCTCGCCGAGCCGTTCGACGGACGCGCCGGCGCTTTGCAGGCCCGCGGCAACGGCGTCGGCAAGCGCCGGACTGCTCGTTCGGCCGTCGTGTCCGAGGGCGACGTCAGCGGCGTCCTCGCCGACGGCGCGGCCGACCGACAGGGCGAGGGCGGGCGTCATCGTCTCGGCGACGTCGCCGCGGATACCCGCGGTTCCGAAGAGGGTCATGCCGCAAGGAAAGCGCGGGCCCCACTTGGCCGTGGCGGTGCGCTACAGGAGTTCGTCGAAGTCGTAGCCCTCGATGTCGACGCCCTCGGCGGTCACGTCGGCGAGGAAGACGCCGTTGCCGGACCCGGTGTCACGCTCCGCGGCGGCGCTGATGGCCGCGGCGGCCACCTCGCGGGCCTGCTCGTTGGTCATGTCGGCCTCGTAGCGGTCCTCGAGGGTCCCGTAAGCGACGGTCAGACCGGAGCCAGTGACCGTGTAGTCGTCCTCCATGACGCCGCCGGCTGGGTCGATGGAGTAGACGTGGTGGCCGTCGTCGTCGACGCCGCCGAGGATGGGGTTGATAGCGAGGAACGGGCCGCCGCGGGCGAAGTTGCCCGCCAGCGTCGAGAGGGCCTGCATGCTCATGTTCTCCCCGCGGCGGGCCTCGTAGAGGTTGACCTCGGCGCGCAGCGAGCGGATGAACGACTGGGCGCCGCCCACGCTCCCGACGAGGGTCAGCGCCGCCGTCGGGTGGATCTGCTCGACCTTCTGGACGTTCTTGTTCGAGACGAACCGGCCGCCAAGCGAGGCGCGCTTGTCCGTCGCGATGACGACGCCCTCGCTGGTCGTGATGCCGATCGTCGTGGTGCCGGTCTTGTTGACGGCCTCCTCGTCGCGGCCGGCCGATTCGTTCGGCAGCGATCCCAGTTCCGGTTCGTAGGGATCCTGCTGGAACGCGTCGGGGTCGAGCGATCGGGCCGGGGCGTCGGGATCTGCAGTGGGGTCGTTCATTACTCACCGGTACCGGTTCTGCGCTGATAAAACCACTCTTTTAGGGCAATTCGGGGATCGGTTCGTCCTCGTCTGGGACGATAGGGGGGTCCTCGCCTGGGACGAGAGATCAGTTCGCGCTCGCCCGCTCGTAGGCGGATCCGAGACGATCGACGGCCTGGCCGAGCGGGAGCCGGAGCCCGACCTTCCGGACGGCGAGTGCCAGCGGGAGCAGCATGATGCCCGCCAGCAGGGTCAACTGGTACAGTGCGAACACGGCGGCGCGGTACACGCGGGATGCCATCGGTCTACGGGCTACCGTGGTCCCCTGGCAGTACATAAGCGTTTCCCCCCGTTCTCGGGGTGGATGATCGATCCTGTACAACCCACAGTGCTGCCGTCCGGCGATTCAATCGAGCTTGCCGGGAGTCAAAGTACGGGCGCATTTCGACCCGTCACTGCCTAATCGAGCGCTGGGCAACCTCGGGCGTACGCATAACTTATGGACGTAATCGGCTTGACGTGCGCGCCCGTCCCGGAATCAAAACAGTCGAGTATGCGGGGCCGCCAGGTTCGGACATGAACTACCTCGTAGCGATGGAAGCCGCCTGGTTGGTTCGTGACGTCGAAGACATCGACGACGCCATCGGCGTCGCGGTCAGCGAAGCCGGCAAGCGCCTCAACGACGAGGAGATGGACTACGTGGAGGTCGAGGTCGGCGCGACGGGCTGTCCGGCCTGCGGCGAGCCGTTCGACTCGGCCTTTATCGCCGCCGACACCGCGCTCGTGGGACTCGTCCTGGAGATGAAGGTGTTCAACGCCGAGTCGATGGAGCACGCCCAGCGCATCGCCAAGAGCGAGGTCGGCGGCGCCCTGCGGGACGTGCCGCTGAAGGTGATCGAGACGGTGGAGTTCGAGGGCGAGGAGGCCGAACCCGAGGCCGGCGCGAACTGACGAAGCCGGTGCGTATGGGCGAAACCGACGCGAACTGACGGCGTCGACACGGATCGACGGGGCCGGTGCGGATCGACGGGGCCGGTGCGGATCGGTTCGTTCGGCGCAACTCGGCCGGCCCACATCGTTCGGCGGACGTTGACGCGGTCGGTGGCTTTTTGTATTACCTGCAGTTATTACTCGGCATGGAACTGCCGACGCCCCAGGATCTGCGGGAGCGCCGTAACGACCTCGGACTGACCCAGAGCGACCTCGCGGACAGGGCGGACGTCTCCCAGCCCCTGATCGCCCGCATCGAGGGCGGCGACGTGGACCCCCGGCTGTCGACGCTGCGCCGCATCGTCAACGCGCTCGAGGAGGCCGAGGGCGGCATCCTCCGGGCGCGGGACCTGATGAACGCGCCCGTCGTCGACGTCGCCCCGGACGACTCGGTCCGCGAGACGAAGGCCCACATGGACGAGAACGGGTACTCGCAGGCCCCGGTGGTCCGGGACGGCATCCCACAGGGCCTGATCAGCGACTCGGACATCAGACAGCGGCCCGGCGAGAACGTCGGTGACCTGCCCGTCGCGGAGGTGATGCACGAGTCCATCGCGTCCGTCGAACCCGACGCCACCATCGACGAGATCGACGCCTACCTCGATCACAACGACGCGGTGCTGGTCGTCGAGGACGGCCGGACCGTCGGCATCATCACCGAGGCGGACCTCGCCGCCCACGTGAGTTGAACCGGGTCGTGCCGTCACTCGGTCAGTTCCAGGCCCCGAACAGCGACTGCGCCGTCGCCGTCCTCGACGCGCCCGATCACGCGGCCGTCGTCGGTCGCCTCGGCGGCCGCCCGCGCCTCGTCCTCGGGCAGCGCCGCCACGAACCCGGTCCCCATGTTGAACGTCCGGTGCATCTCCGCGTCGGTCACGTCGCCCTCGGACTGGACGAATCCGAAGACGGCCGGGGCGTCGAAGGGGTCGGTGATCTCGTAGCGGCGCTCGCCCATCCGCAGGAGGTTCGTCCACCCGCCGCCGGTGACGTGGGCGGCGGCGTGCGCGCCGTGGGCCCGCAACGGGTCGAGCAGGTCGGTGTAAATCCGGGTCGGCGTCAGTAGTTCCTCGGCGATGGTTCGGTCGGGCGCGGGCGGGAACGGATCCGTGTACGCGTGCTCGCGCGTGACCGCCTCCCGGGCCAGCGTCAGCCCGTTCGAGTGGACGCCCGACGAGGGCCACCCGACGAGCAGGTCGCCGGGTTCGGCCGTCCCGGGGAACAGCGCGTCCTTCGGGGCGAGGCCGGCACAGGCGCCGGCGATGTCCAGCCCCTTGATCACGTCGGGCATGACCGCGTACTCGCCGCCGGCAAGCGCCACGTCGGCGCGGCGGGCGCCCTCGTCCAACCCCTCGCCGATGGCCTCGCTGGTCTCGTCGTCCGGCGCCTCGACGGCGAGGTAGTCGACGAACGCGACCGGCTCGACCCCCGCCGCCACGAGGTCGTTGACGTTCATCGCGATGCAGTCGATGCCCACCGTCGAGTAGTCGCCGACGGCCTCCGCGACGAGCAGTTTGGTGCCGACGCCGTCGGTCGCCAGCGCCAGGTAGCGGTCCCCGATGTCGACCAGGCCCGCGAAGTCGCCCTCGAACTCGCCGGCCGCACCGATCAGCGCCGCCGTCGCCACCTCGCTGGCGTCGATGTCGACGCCCGCCTCGGCGTATGTCAGCCCCGCCGCCTCGTCCGTCTCGGCCGTCGGCTCGGCGCTCTCGTCCGCTCCGGCGTTCGGCCGCTCCGCCTCGTCCGCCCCGGCCGTCGGCTCGGCGCTCTCGTCCGCTCCGGCGTTCGGCCGCTCCGCCTCGTCCGCCCCGGCCGTCGGCTCGGCGCTCTCGTCGTCCTCGCTCATGTCCGAGCGGGCGCGGGGCGCGGGCAAAAGGCCACCGCTTTGCCGGCTAGAAGGCGTCGAGCGGGCCGACCGCCGTCTCCGGGAACGCCGCCGCGAGGCACGACCGCGCCGCCTCGTCGGCCACCGAGAGCCCCCCCAGGCGCTCGACCGCAGCCACGTCGTGGTAGCCGACGAGCAGTTGCGAGAGCGTCCCCACGTCGACCGTCGCGTCGGGCTCGGCGTCGGGCGCCGGCTCGCACGTTCCCGCCCCGTCCTCGACGAGGAGACGGATCTGACCGTCGTTCCAGGGCGCGACCTCGTCCCGAACCGCCAGGACCACCTCGCCCGCGACGCCGTCCGGGTACGGGACCGCCGTCAGCGCGCCCGCGACGTCCGTCGCCCGGGCCATCCCGCCGCGGCGCAGTTCCGCCGTCGCGTCGTCGGTCTCGAGTCGGTCCTGCAGGCGGGCGTCCGGACGCGGGAGTTCTACCTGGTCGATCTGGGAGTCGTGGTTCGAGAGGAACCAGTAGAGCCGCCGCCGGGCGTCCTCGTCGACACCGACGAGTTCGTCCACCGAGAGGACACGGTCGCCCCCCGCCTCCCGGACGCCGTAGGTGACGTAGCCACAGACATCGCCGTCGCGGACGCAGGCGCGGGCGTACCGGTCCTCGCCCCAGCGGTGGAAGACGAACCACCGCCACCACTCGGGCGTGCGGTCGGAAGTGAGCGACCGCCCGGCCATCGCCCGGTCGCGGACGGCCCCGAGCGCCGCCGCGTCGTCGGCGGTCACGCGCCGGAACTCGTCGTGGGGCAGGCCCGCCGGGGCGAGCGCGCCCGGATCGAGTTCGAACCGCACCAGGCGCTCGCAGGTCGCCCACCCGAGGTCGCCGTAGAACGACCGCGAGAACGGATGCAGCGCCGCCAGCGGGACGCCGTCGTCGCGATACTCCGCGAGCAGTGCCGCGAGCAGTCGCCTGGTGTGGCCCTGCCGGCGCCGTCCCGGGTCGGACGCCACGCCCGCCACGCCACCGAGCGGCGTCCGCGAGCCCCGGAGGCGCGCCTCGAAGTCCATCCGTACGCACCCGGCGACCAGGTCCTCGCCGTCGTACAGCGCCCGGCGCTCGCCGACCTGATCCCAGGGCCGATCCGGGGGGTCCTCGTGGGGCCCCTCCGGGAGGCGGAACGCGTAGGAGAGGAGACGAACGAACGATGGTATGTCGCCGTCGGGAACCGACCGGTAGTCCATACGCCGGCGTGGGTCCCCCGGCTCAAAAACCTACAGGCCGCCGAACAGCACCCACAGGCCGAGCGCGATGCTGGGCGCGGCCACGGCGACGTAGACGGTCCGGTCCCAGGCGAACACCTTCCGGCCGTCGAGCGGGCCGTAGGGCAGCATGTTGAAGCCCGCGAGCAGGAGATTGATGAACAGCCCCAGGCTCCCGATGCGGGCCGCGAACGCGCCGGCGGGGCCCGTGCCCGCCGCGAGGACGACCAGCGACACCACCGCGAGACCGAGGTTGGTGACCGGGCCGGCCAGCGCGATGAGCCCCGACTCGCGCCGGGTGATCCGGCCGCGGTGATAGACGGCGCCGGGCGCGGCGAACAGGAAGCCCGCCAGCCCGCCCGCGACGGCGACCAGGAGCATGCCGTAGTCGGCGCGGAACTCGGCCACCTGGTCGAAGTGGACCGCCACGACCTTGTGTGCCAGTTCGTGCAACAGGAAAGCGACCCCGACCGTCGCGAGGCTGACGACGAACGTCGTGCCGACCGCGTCGAGAGAGAGGGTCCGGATGCCGGCCCCGAAGACGGCGTGGACGATCCGCCGGTCGAGAAAGAAGGTAAACGCGAGGCCGAGCGCCAGCCACGCGACGGCCAGGTCGCGGAGTTCGCGGTCGCTGAACCTCACGGGACGAGCCCCCAGAGGATGTCGACCCCCCGGGCGGCCCCGTCGATCAGGTGCCCGCCGATGGCGCCCACGCCGCCGATGGGGGCCGACAGCCACGGCAGGACCGCCGGGAAGACGACGAAGCTCGCGATCATGCTCCCGACGTTCGTGAGCGCGACGATCAACACGAGGCGGAACAGCGGGACCTCACGGAGCCGCCGGTAGATCTCGCGGATCGGCGCCTCCTGGTCGTCGAGGATCTCGTTGAGCCGCGTGATGTCCTCGACGCTCACGTCGAGGTAGCGCAACTCGACGTAGCCGGCGTACCATCCCGGGGCGAGCAGCGGGTTGACGCTCGTCAGCCAGGCGATGGCGCCGCCGACGAGCGCGCTCGGCCAGCGGGCGCCCGCGAGCTTCGCCAGCCCGCCGGCGAAGACGCCGTTGACGACGAACCACGCGGCAAACAGCTGGAGCAGCCACGCCTGGCTCGCCCCCCCGAGCGCCAGGAGGACGAAGAACACGAGAAAGCCGAGCGTCATCGCGTAGGCCCCGAGGCGGTACAGCGAGAAGCGCCCGCCCGTCTCGCGGCCGACCAGCGACTCGACGGGCGGCAGTTCCTCCGGGTGCTCGAGGTAGCGTTCGATGCCGGCGCGGTGGCCGGCCCCGACCACGGCGACCACGTCGTAACCGGCCGCCCGGAGCGCGACGAGTCGGTGGGCGATGAACGCGTCGCGCTCGTCGATCAGCGCCTCGGCCCCCCCGGGCGAGAGGCGGCGAAACTCCTCGAGCATCGCCGACACCACGTCGGCGTCGGTCAGATCCTCGATCGCCAGCTCCTCGTCGGTGGTCTCCATCCCCCGCCGGGCCATCGTGAGCGCCGCCATCACGGGGACCGCGAGGACGGCCGTCAGGACCAGGCCGACCAGCGCCAGGTCCGCCAGAAAGACGCCCGTCCCGCCGAGCAGAGAGACGACCGGGAGCGTCACGCCGAGCCAGGCGCCCGACGGGACCAGGAGGGGACCGGCCACGAGTTCGACGGCGAACGCCGCGACGAAGGCGAACGTCCCGGCGATGGTGGCGCCGACGACGAGCGGATCGCCCAGTTCCGAGAGCAATACCCCGAGAATCGAGAGCTTCTCGCGCCCGGAGAGGCGCGCCCAGAACCGCTGGACCGTCGTCTGGATGTCTCGGTCGACCAGCGCGAGGCCGAGACCGAGTTCCTCGGCCGTCTCGATGCCCGCCCGCATGTCGGCGCCGGGTTCGATGTCGAAGCGCTCGCCCAGGCGCGTCTGGACGTACGAGAGCATCCAGTAGGCGATGAACTGGTAGATGCTGCGCCCGCGGACGAGGTCCCGCGCGTCGATGTCCTCGGGCGTCTCGCCCTGCATCTGCCGGTAGCGCCCCTCGTCGAGTTCGACCGCGACCACGTCCGGGCGTCGCTCGGTGATCTCCCTGCGGACCTCCTCGACGCTCTCCTCGGAGACGTGGGCCGTCCCGACGACGGTGACGCTGCCCTCGCCGTCCGGGGCCGGCGGATCCGGCACCGTCTCCGCGGGATCTGTCATTGCCCGGGATAGACGGCCACCCCTGTTATCGTTGTCGGGACGAACTCGTCACCGGATCGGACAACTATCCGACAGGACGGGGCGACGGCGTGTCCCAACACGAAACGACGGCCCCGTCGTGTGATAACTTGCGGGTAAGGTGGTTTCGGTCGTCTCAGAAAGGGTGATATGTGAGCGATTCTAACCTGTCGACGGGTATCATGCACGACCTGACTGGGTTTCAACGTGACTTGTTGTACGTCATCGCGGGGCTCGACGAACCACACGGCCTCGCGATCAAGGACGAACTCGAAGACTACTACGAGGGCGAGGTGAACCACGGCCGCCTCTACCCCAATCTCGACACGCTGGTCGAGAAGGGACTGGTCGAGAAGGGCCAGCGCGACCGCCGCACCAACTTCTACAAACTGACGGGACGGGGCCGGCGCGAACTGTCCGCCCGGCAGGACTGGGAAGCGCAGTACGTCTCGGCGTAGGCCGGGCGCGTTCTGGCCCGACGGCACCATCCTGATGCTCGCCGCCGTCCGATCGATCGAACGACCCCGACGAACGGTACGTTCATCCGCCGGGGTTGCCTACCGCGGGTATGCCGGACGTGATGGACACGTTCCTCGAGAACCGCTGGCTCGTCGGGCCCAACCAGGCGAACAACCTCGGGACGACCCACGGGGGGAACGTCCTGAAGTGGATGGACGAACTCGGCGCGCTCTCGGCGATGCGCTTCGCCGGCGAGAGCTGTGTCACCGCCCGGATGGACCAGGTGAACTTCCGGCGTCCCATCCCGGTCGGCGACACGGCGCTCGTCCAGGCGTACGTGTACGACGCGGGCGAGACGAGCGTCCGCGTCCGCCTGCGCGCGTTCCGCGAGGACGTGCGCACCGGCGAGCGAGAACACACTTCCGACTCCTACTCCGTGTACGTCGCCGTCGACGAGGACCGACAGCCTACCGGCGTCCCGTCGCTCACTGCCTCGACGGACCGGGGACGACGCCTCCGCGACCGGGCGCTCGACGGCGAGGCCGACCGCTGATCGAACCGGTCGAGCCCTCGAGGTCACCGGTCGAGCGGTCGGCCGCGGAGGCCATCCTTATCCCGGCCGGCCACCTACCGGCGGCTATGACCCTCGACGTCGACCCTCCGGCCCCGCCGTCGCTCTCCCCCGCGTCCGGGGACGAGGACCACCGTCGCGCGCAACTCCAGGCGCGCCTCGAGGACGGCGCCTGGGAACAGGCCTTCGAGTCGTGGGCGGCCGACACCGACCTGGACGAGGAGGCGTGGGCTGTCGTCCTGGACCTGGATCTCGTCGCGCGCTTCGACTTCTTCTGGGACGACATCGCCGACAGGGTGGGGTACGACGCCCCCGGCATCCCGGAGGACTGGCGCGAGCGCGAGATCCACCCGGATCTGGACTCCTGGGAGACCGTCTCGGGGATCAACGCGGGGCTCGCGGCGCTCGGTCGCACCGTCAGCGACGTGCTGAAAGCCGACTACGTCGACTGGGAGTCTGACGGCGTCGACGCCGGCGAGTTGCCAGACTTCGAGTGAGGCGGGCTGGCTCACGGGATCCCGTCTCATACGGATTCTTGCGAGTCATTCCCGTCTCGACCGCACGACGTCGTTAGGTCGGACCGGTACACAGTCGCAAGAATCCGTATCAGACCCGCGCCGCGACGACGAACGTCTCCCGGCGATCCTCGGCCCGGGTCACGGAGAACCCGGCCGCCGAGAGTCGCTCGCGTGCGTCCGCGGCCGCGTACCGCTCCGCGAGCGGTGGGCCGCGGGTCCCCTCGCCGGCCGCGCTCCAGTCGACGACACCGAGGCGGCCCCCGGATCGGAGGACGCGCCCGAGTTCGGCGAGCGCCTCGTCCTCGACCTCGTGGAACGCCATCGTCGAGTAGGCGGCGTCGAACGCCCCGTCGGGGAACGGGAGCGCGCTGCCGGCCCCGGTCACCAGGTCGACGTTTCCCGGAACGCCCCGCTCGCGGTACCGGCGGAGCATCGCCGGCTGGAGGTCCAGCCCCACGAGGCGGCCCACGTACGGCGCCACCTCGTCGGCGTAGAACCCGTTCCCGCTCCCGAGATCCAGCACGCGATCCGTCGGTGACGCGTCGAACAGCGCGAGGAGTTCGTCGACCGAGCAGTATGCGAACCGCTCCGGATCGGCGAGTCGCTCCGCGCCCTCGGGGTCGAACGTGTGATGCTCCACGCGGGACTAGCCGCCGTAGGTCCCCTCGAGGCTGCCTTCGGCCGCGAGATCCGCGTCCTGGATGGCGCTACGTGCGTCGCTCGCGGGCGCCCCGGCCTCCACGTCGATTTCGCTCGCCAGCGCGTAGACGTGGAACTTGTAGGTGTGGGTCTCGCCGCTCGGCGGGTCCGGCCCCGTGTAGCCCACCGTGCCGAGGTCGTTCTCGGCCTGGAGCGCGTTGCCCAGGCGCAGCAGGCTCGAGGTCTGCTCGACGCCCTCGGGGATGACGGAGCGCCGCGCCGGGATCGACCACATCGCCCAGTGGATCGTCGGCCCGTCCGTGTCCTCGTCGGTCATGACCACTGCCAGGTCGCCGTCGACGCCCTCCTCGGGAACGCCCTCGAGGCTGAGCTTCGGCGAGACGTTGTCCCCCGACTTGGCGTACTTGTCGGGGATCGATCCGCCGTCTTCGAACGCGTCGGCGGTGACCGTGATCTCGGCGGCCTCGCCGCCGCCGCCGCCACCACCGCCGCCGCCCAGACAGCCGGTGGTTGCGAGTGTCGCCATGCCCGCCAGTACGCTTCGTCTCCTCACCATAGAGACCCATATTGATGGGGGGTCCCTTGAAAGTTGCCGCCAACCGGCACCCTGATGTGTCACTGTCCGCAATTGTCTGGCATGACCGAGATCGTGCCGCCACGCGAGCGGACCTGCGAACGCTGTGGCCGACGCGACGTGTGGGATCCCGAGCGGGGCGCCTGGACCATCGCCGCCGACGACGGGGACCCCGCGACCGGCGACCCCTACTGCCTCCACGAGTGGGACATCAACGGCAGTTACAACCCGATCGCGGAGTGAGACGGGGAATCGAACCGCCCTGGCCGGTTCACTCCAGGCCCTTGCTGACGCGGTACCACTCGCCGTCCCAGCTCGTGAGATACTCGATGAGGGCCTTGAGCGCCGCGAGGCTGTACAGCGGCAACACCACGGGAACGAACAGCCACAGGGGACTGATCGTGTCGATGGCACCCCGGCGGCGGTCGACGATGCCGACGGCGACCGTGACGAGGACGGCCGCCAGCAGCGGCGCCACGAGCAGGAAGATCTGCCCGCCGAGCGCCAACAGCGTGAACTTCGAGAGCAGTGAGAACATGAACAGGCTCCCCCAGAGGGTGCTACCGGTGAACACGACCGCGAGGACGTTCCGGTAGTCGGTCACCGGCCGGACGTCCCGGACCTGCTGGTGAAACACCTGCGCGTAGCCCGTCATCCAGCGCTTGCGCTGGCCCCACCAGTCCATGAAGGTGTGGGCGGCCTCGATGCGCGAGCAGAACCGGAGCGTCTGGCGCACGTCGAGACGTTCCTTGTAGCAGGTGTAGGCGAAGGCGAAGTCCTCGGTGAGCATCTCCTCGTCGTACCCCCCCAGCGACTCGAACGTCTCGCGGTGCATGACGACCGCGCGGCTCGCGGCCATCCGGAAGCCCGTCAGGACGTACAGCACCTGTCGGGCCCCGTAGCTCAGAAGGACCGACTCGGCGTAGGCCAGCGACTCGATCATGCCGGTCGGCTGTGGGACCGTCCGGCCCTGTACCACGTCGGCCCCCGCCGCCAGTTTGGCGACGGCGTGGCCGATAAATCGCGAGTGGACCTGCTCGTCGGCGTCGAACACGGCGACGTACTCGCTGTCAGTCTGCTCGGCGGCGTAGTTGATCGCGCCGGCCTTCGAGCCGGGATAGCCGGTGTTGACCAGGTACTCGACCGCGTCGTAGCGATCGGCGAGTCGCTCGGCCTCGAGGATGGAGGGCGTGTCGTCTTCCTCGAGGACGATCCTGATCGCGTAGTCGGCATAGCGGGTCTCGAGCAGGCTCTCGACGCTTCGATGGAGGGCGTCGGCGTCCTGGTAGACAGGAACGATGGCCGTCACGCGACCGGAGGGCGCGACGTCGTCGTCGGCGCCGCGGAGGGCGAGTTTGACCACCAGGGCGGCGCCGGAGAGGAGCGTGAAGAGGGTGAACCCGATGCTCGCCATGACGGCCTGGGCGAACGCGACCGCCAGGAGGTACGTCGCGACCTCGACCCGGATCACGATCTGGTACTGTCCCTGGAGGATCCCGAGGGCGAACACGCCCACCACCACGAGGGCGAAACCGATCCGATCGAACCACTCTTTGAACACGGGGACCACCTTTGCTTGGTTGTCGACTATCAGGTAAATGTATTTGTCGGTGTTCGTGAAGACCCTTGCGGTCGCTCGACCCCGTTTCGATCGTCGCGAGTGTCAGTAGTCCAGGTCGTCGGTGTACCGGTCCAGCGCGAGGACGGCTAGTCCACCGACGACGGCCGGCACGAGGACGGCGGCGAGAAAGCCCGGATCGACCGTCGGGCGGGTTTCGCCGATCTTCACGACCGGGAGCCACAGCGTCCCGGTGAGCAGGCTCACCAGAAACGTCAGGGTCGCGGTACGATACGACGCGAGCGCGCGCTTGATGAGATGTGCGACCGTGAACACGCCGACCAGTGCGCCGAGGCCGAACGCCGCAACGGTCGTCCCCGGGCCGACGGCCCGGGCCACCGGCCCGCCCGTGAGCGTCCCGAGGAGGGCGTCCACGAACGCCGAGAGTTGCCCGCTGAGGTACTCGTACTGACCGAGCAACAGCAGGATCGACGCCCCGGAGATGCCCGGCAGGACCATCGCCGTGATGCCGATCGTCCCCGAGACGACGACGGCCGGCGCCGTGTGGGGAAGCAGGCCGACGCCCGACGCCTGCGAGAGGGCCACCGCGATGGCGAGCCCCGCCGCGCCGACGGCGGCGTGGCCTGCGGTTCGGGGCTGGACTTCCCGGTACAGGATCAGGACCGAGGCGCCGATCAGCCCGAGGAAGAAGGCGAACGTCGCCACGCGCGCCTCGGCGAGCGCGAGGTGGGCCGCCCGCGCGACGACGACCAGCGCCGTCCCGATGCCGGCGACCAGCGCCAGCAGGAAGGGCACGTCCATGCCGACCAGATCATCGAGGAGCGCCCTCCGACCCGCGCCGGATCCCAGCCGCGGGACGTGCCGGAGGACCCGCGGATCGAGCGACGTGATGGCGCCGATCAGGCGCTCGTAGATGCCCGTGATGAGCGCGATGGTCCCGCCGGACATCCCTGGAACCGCGTCGGCGGTCCCCATCGCGATGCCCTTCAGGTAGACGATCAGGTACTCGCGTGCTGTCGAGGTCACGGTTCAGGGTCTGACGCGTCTCGCCGGCGCGATGGGTCCCTGCCCGTCGCTTGTCGCCGGCGCGATGGGTCCCTGCCCGTCGCTTGTCGCCGGCGCGATCAGTCCCTGCCCGTCGCTCGTCGTGTTCCCGCCGCCCGACGATCCGCTCCCGGTCGTGTTCCCGCCGGTCGTCCCGGCGTCAGTGGTGTTGCTCGTCGCGTTCCCGCCGGTCGCGTTCCCCGTCGCGTTCCCGAACGAGGCGTACTCGTGTCGCTGCATGTGGACGGTGATCGGGCCGTCACCCTGTCCGATGACGTTGCCCTCGGGCACGTCGACGGTCGCGTTCCACCGGTAGATCGTCCGGTTTTGCTGGGACGCTGCCCGAAGCGTGTACGGTCCGCGAGCGCGCACCGAGACGTTCGTGTAGCCGTTCTCGGGCCCCCAGTTGTCGTATCCCGTGGTCGAGTAGGGTACCGTCATCTGGAAGTGCCCCTCGGGGCCGGTGTGGGCCTGCTGGCGGTACTGGAACGTCGAGTTGCTCGCCGGGTTGTACATCGTCACGTTGGCCGCGACGGTTGCGTTGGCGGGGCCCGTACCGTCGATCGTCGCACCGTCGACGCGCTCGAACACCTTCGTCCACTGGGGCGAGGTCCGGAAGAAGACCCCCCGCCTGCCGACCCCGCGCAGGCGGACCCGCATGCCGTTGATGAACCGGCCGCTCGCGCCGGCCGAGAGGTTACTCGTCCCGACCAGCCGGTAGTGTTGCAGCGCCGGCACCCGCTCCTGGGGGAACGGTCCGATGCCGCCGATCTGTGACGTGCTGTCGTTGCGGACGAACCGCCGGGCCGCCGCCATCGATCTGAAGATCCGGACGTTCCGCTGGCCCTGCGTCACCGCGGGGTAGGACCCGCGATCGTTCGACTCGATGTTCCAGTTGAACACGATGGGCTGTGGCCGGACGGCGCTCCCGTGATACCGGTAGAGCCGGACCGCCATCGAGTCGTAGTAGGCCTGACGGTGGTAGTACATCCGGGCCGTGATCCCGTTGCTGGACTGGACGTACACCGGCCGGTAGTAGTCGCTCTGGTTGCCCAGGTCCGAGAACCGCGGCGGCGCGAAGAACTTCCCGCCGAACTGCGGGCCGCCGTAGACGTTGATCATCTTCCAGTCGACCATGACGTACCGCGTCGGGGAGCCCGGTTCGCTCACCGAGTTCAGTACCTGATTCCCGTAGGTTTCGTTCGGCGCCAACAGGAAGTTCGCCGCCGTGTGCGCGCCCTGCTGGAAGGGGTTGGCGTTCGGGATCCGCTGCCCGTAGGACGTGATCCAGTGGCCGTAGTCCCACCAGGACATGACGCCGTACGTGCCGGGCGGGTAGTCGAAGTCGCTGGTCGCGTGATACGTCCCGTAGTACTCGAGCTGGTTGGTGTTGCCCTCGAGGTGGCCCTCCTGTGGGGTGTGTCCGTCCATCCAGTCGAGGCTCTGTGACCAGCCCTGGATGCCGCCGCCGGGACCGTTCTGGTCGCCGACCGTGAGCGGCGAGACGAACAGGAACATCGGCGCGACAACCACCAGCAGGATCGCGAACAGCGCCGTGATCTGGTAGAACTCGAGGCCGTCCCCGTCGAGGTCGATCCACGAGACGGTCCCGCTGACGACGTAGCCGGTCAGCGCGGCGACCGGGAACGTGAGATAGTAGGAGAACCGGACCTGGGTGAACGTCGCCGCGGTGAGAAACACTACCCAGACCACGACAAGCATTTTCTCGGGGGCGGGGTCGTCGTCGAGGGACTGCTGACCGAGGATGCCGAGAGCGCCGACCAGCGCCAGGAAGACGCCGAACCCGTTCCCCTGGACGAGCTTGATCGGCTGTCGGAGCGGGTTCGCCTCGCCGACCGTCCCCGCGGTGGGGCTGGTCGTGAACCCGACGACCCGGAGCACCTGATCGACGAAGTACGAGAACAGGTCCGGCGTGACCAGCCACATCAGGACGGCGACGGCGACGATCGTGCCGAGCACGGCGAGGGGGTACTGGCGCCGGGAGCGGTCGCCCCGCTCCCAGACGCGGGCGAGCCAGGCCATGTACACGCAGCCGAAGGCCACGGCGAACGCCAGCAGCGGCTGGAGCAGCGACGAGTCGGTCGCGGTGATCTCGAGGACGCGCAGCGAGGCGATCGAGGTCAGCCCCGTCACGGTCATCGCGACCGCACCGGCGATGGCCGTGTGTTCCGGACTCGACCCCTTCACGAACTCGATCGAGAGCTGCACGACGAAGTACGCGCCCAGGATACCCAGGAGGAGAACGCCCGGGGGCCACACCCAGAGATACAGCGTGACGGCGACGCCGGCGATGGCGCTCCACCCAAGCGTCCGGCGGAGGGCGGCGAAATCGCGCTCGACGAACTGCTCGTAGATCGGCTTCTCGCGGTTCGCGACGGCCACGGCGACCATCACGCCGAGGACGCCGAGCGGCTGGAGCAGCGCCTCGGCGACCTGGTGGTCGACGAACCCGACCATGCTGCGCTGGAGGAACGAACCGGCCGACAGCGCCACGACGGTGACGCTCGTGACGCCGCCGACGCGCCCGCCGAGTCGGCGTCCGATGTAGTAGGCCGGGATCGCGGCGGCCACGCCGACGACGGCGGGGGCGAACAGCGCGACCATCGCGACCGTGTGCTGGCCCGGGTCGCCCAGCCCGACGATGTTCGCGAACGTGGCGATCACCTGGTCGTAGAACGTGCCGAACTGGCCCGACGCGGTCCCGTGGGGGAAGTACGTCCACGGGTCGAACGGCATCGTCTCGGGCCAGTGATGGACCGTGTAGACGATCTGCCGGTAGTGATACCACGGGTCGTTGCCGGAGAAGAGCACCTCGCCGCTGACGACGAACCGCGGCCACGTCCGGACGCGATTCCACAGCATGAATCCCATGAGGCCGGCGACCAGCAGGACGTGATAGAAGTCGCCCAGCCAGTCCAGGACCGCCTCACCGGTGGAGGTCTCCTCGAAGCGGGCCCGCCATTGACTCATTGGACGGGGAAACTGCCATCGCGCGCATAAGCCTTGTCATCTGGCGATGATGAGGGGCCTCCGGACCGGTCGATCTCTGGCGATGATGAGGGGCCTCCGGACCGGTCGATC